>NZ_JBFUDI010000002.1:0-495132 GCF_056404795.1 Cellulomonas sp. P2_B4 | reverse complement strand
GTACTAATAAGCCGACAACTTCATCACATTCATTCAAGTCAATGTGCTACGCGTCCACTGTGCGGTTCCCGAGAGACGAACGGGAACCCGTTTGACAACTCGACAACGTTACGGCGGTCATAGCGAAGGGGAAACGCCCGGTCCCATTCCGAACCCGGAAGCTAAGCCCTTCAGCGCCGATGGTACTGCACTCGCCAGGGTGTGGGAGAGTAGGACGCCGCCGGACATCATTCAGGAAGAGCCATCCCTCGCGGGGTGGCTCTTTCCTGTTTCCGTACACATTGCGCGCAGCGTCGGGCGCATTCATGACTTATGCAGGCTGCACTTCGTCCGCCTTCGCCTCGGCCGCCGTTCGGCGCGAGAGACCGGGGATGAGACGATGGTGCGGTCGAACCCGACGAGGAGAGCACACAGATGAACAGCGATGACCGTGCCAAGGGCACATCCGACGACCGAGGTCGGTCGGGCGGTGCCAGCGGCGGCCGATCCGGAAGCGGATCGAGCTCGCAGCGCGGCTCGAGCGGCTCGCAGGGCCGCGGAGGCGCAGCCGGCGGTGATCGCGGTCGTTCCGGTGGAGCGTCCTACGGCGGCTCCCGGGACGGCGGTTCGCGCAGTGGTTCCACCGGCGGGCGTCCCCCCGCGGGCCGCGACGACCGCGGTGGCCGACCGTCCTACGGTTCGGGTGGCGGCGAGCGGTCCTCGGGCGGCGGTTCCTACGGACGTCCGAGCGGCGGTTCGGCCGGTGGCGGTAGGCCGTCCTACGGCGACCGTCCCGGCTCCTCGGACCGTTCGGGTTCGGGCGGCTCGGGCTATGGCAACCGGTCGTCGTCGGGGCGGGGCGATCGTCCCGCGTACGGCGGGGCCCGCGGTGACGACCGTTCGGGTCGCCCGCCTTCCGGTGGCCGTGACGGACGTCCGCCCTACAACGGTGCGTCGCGCGGCGAGCACCCCACCTACTCCGGGCGCACCGACCGTCCGCCGTTCAGCGACCGTCCCCGCGGGGAGCGTTCGGGCGACCGGCCCTACGGCGACCGGCCCCGCTCGGGAGCGCCCTCGTCGGGGGATCGTCCGTCTTCCTACGGCCGAGGTCGGGACGAGCGCCCGGCCTCCAGCGACCGTTCGCAGGGTGGTCGCCCGTCGTACGGTGACCGTCCGCAGACCGATCGGCCCTCCTACGGCGAGCGTCCCTCGTCCGGTGACCGCTCGCGCAGCGATCGTCCCGCCTACGGTGACCGTCCCTCCGGCGGCGACAGGTCGCGCAGCGATCGCCCGTCGTACGGCGACCGTGCTCAGGGGGGTCGCGCCTCGTACGGCGACCGTTCGCAGGGCGATCGCTCGTCGAGCTCCGGCCGCCCCTCGTACGGCGACCGTCCGGCGTCCGGTGGGCGCCCGTCCTACGGCGACCGGAACGACCGCCCTGCGACGGGCGGTCGTCCCTCTTACGGTGACCGTCCGCGCGACGACCGCCGGGGCGAGCGCTCGTCGTTCGGTCCGGCCGGCGCCAGCGATCGCGGGACCTACGGCGACCGTTCCGGCTCGGACCGCCAGGGCTCGGCGCCTCGTCGTCCCGCCGGTGACCGTCCGCGCACGGACCGCCCGCCCTACAGCGACCGGAACGACCGTCCCCGTACCAACCGTCCCGCCTACGGCGACCGGAACGACCGTTCGTCGAGCGATCGTCCGCGTGCCGACCGTCCGGCCTACGGCGACCGGAACGACCGGCCGTCGAGCGATCGTCCGCGTACCGACCGTCCGGCCTACGGCGACCGGAACGAACGGTCCGGCAGCGACCGTCCCGCCTACGGTGACCGCGTCGACCGTCCCCGTACGGACCGGCCCGCCTACGGCGACCGGAACGACCGGTCCGGCAGCGAGCGTCCGCGTACCGACCGCCCGTCCACGGGACGGCCGCCGAGCGACCGCCCGCGTACGGACCGTCCGACCACCGGGCGTAGCGACCGCCCGGCGACGAACGACCGGCGGCCCCCGTCCAGCGACCGCGGTCGCCCGGCGTACGGCGCAGCTGCCGTCGCCGGCGCGCGTGGCGCACAGGGCGCGGGTGACCGGCGCGACGACGACAAGCGGCTGACCAGGCCGCCCCAGGAGGAGCGCGTCCAGGCGCCCGAGATCCCCGAGGACGTCGTCTTTGCTGACCTCGACCGTTCCGTGCGCGGACGCCTGCGGACGCTCAGCAAGGACAACGCCGACGGCGTCGGCCGCCACCTGGTGATGGTGGGCAGGCTGCTGGACACCGACCCCGAGCTGGCCTACGAGCACGCGCAGGCAGCGGTGCGCCGTGCGGGTCGCGTGGACGTCGTGCGCGAGGCGGCCGGTCTGGCTGCGTACCGCACGGCCCGCTACGCGGAGGCCCTGCGGGAGCTGCGCACGGTCCGACGCCTCAACGGCTCGTCGGAGCACCTCGCGATCATGGCTGACTGCGAACGCGGTCTCGGTCGCCCGGAGCGTGCTCTGGCGCTCGCGCAGGAGCCCGAGGCGGAGACGCTCGACGCCGAGGCGCAGATCGAGCTGGCGATGGTCGTGAGCGGGGCCCGCCTCGACCTCGGGCAGCCCGAGGCGGCCGTGGCCGCGCTGGCGACAGACGTCGTGCGGGCCGGCACCGGGATCGTCGCGATCCGCGTCGCCCAGGCGCGGTCGGCGGCCCTCGAGGCGGCCGGGCTGGTGGACGAGGCGGCGGCCGAGCTGGCGCCCTACACGCAGGACCAGCTCGACGAGGCCGCGGGCGACGTGGAGCCGGACGAGGAGTTCGTCTCGTTCGACCTCAGCGAGTTCGACGCCGAGGGGGAGTACGAGGACTACCCGGTCGAGGCCTCCGGCGACGCGGGCACGTCCGAGCTGGCGGAAGCCGAGCTGGACGACGACGCGGCCGACGAGGACGACGACGAAGCGCTGGCCGAGGCGGAGGCGCTCCTGGCTGACGACGAGTCCGAGGACGACGAGTCCGAGGACAACGACGACGACGGCGACGACGAGTCCGACGACGACGGCTCGAAGGTCGTCGTCGAGAAGAACGACGCCGGCGACAGCGCCGCCGACGCGAGCGACAGCACGGACGAGGGCGAGGGCGATCGGTGACGGAGCCGGCAGCTCTGATCGGGTCGGCCACGCCGCTCGCGGACCGGTTCGACCTGGCGCTCGTCGACCTCGACGGGGTCGCGTACAAGGGTCACGACCCGATCGACGGCGCCGCGGAGGGACTCACCTCGGCGCGCGAGCGCGGCATGCGTCTGGTGTTCGTCACCAACAACGCGTCCCGTGAGCCGGAGTCGGTCGCGGACCAGCTGACCGGGCTCGGCATCGCCACGCAGGCGGCCGAGGTCATGACGGCGGCGCAGGCAGCGGCCCAGCTGCTCGCGTCCCGGCTGCCGGCCGGCGAGAAGGTGCTCGTCGTCGGCGGCGCCGGCCTCGTCACCGCGGTCCGCTCGGCCGGGTACGAGGTCGTGTTCTCCGCCGACGACGAGCCGGTCGCCGTCGCCCAGGGCTTCGCGCCCGAGGTCGGCTGGGCGCAGCTCGCCGAGGCCGCGTACGCGATCGAACGGGGCGCCTGGCACGTGGCGTCGAACCTGGACCTGAGCCTGCCGACCGCGCGCGGCTTCGCGCCCGGCAACGGGTCGCTCGTCGGGGCCGTGCGGGCGGCCACCGGTGTCACCCCGGACAGCGCGGGCAAGCCGTCGCCGACGATGTACCACATGGCGGTCGAGCGCGTCGGCGCGCGGGAGACGCTCGTCGTGGGCGATCGTCTCGACACCGACCTCGCGGGTGCGCGAGCGGGCGGGTTCGTCGGGCTCCACGTGCTCACGGGCGTGAGCTCGGCGCGCGACGACGTGCTGGCCGGCCCCGGGGAGCGTCCGCACCTGATCGGCGCCGACCTGCTCTCGCTGCTCGTCGCGCACCCCGAGCCCGTCCGTGCCGCCGACGGTTGGTGGACGTGCCGCGAGGCGTCCGCGCGCATCGTCGACGGCGCTCTGGAGCTCGGCCGCTACGAGCCGTCGAGCATGGAGGACCGGGTCGACGTGGCGCGTGCCGCCTGTGCGGCGGCGTGGGCGGCGGCCGACGAGGGTGTGGAGATCGACGCGACCACAGTCCCGGAGCTGGCGACGGCCTGACGGTCGCCGTGTGTGCCGGACGAGCGACGTGGGACATCCCAGGTAGCGTGGGCGCGTCCGGGCACGGCTCGATCGACGGGCTGCTCGTCGGGCGACGGACCAACCACGTGGAGGCAGTGCAGTGAGCGAGAGGGTCGACGCGGCCGAGGGTGCAGACGACGGTGCTGCCACGACGGCGGACGCCGCCGTCGACGAGGCGCTGTCGCGGCTGGCCGGGCTCGAGGACCAGCCGCTGCGTGCCCACGTCGCAGTGTTCGATGCGGTCCACGGCGCGCTGCAGGACCGGCTCGCCGACGCCGAGGGCTGACCGGCACGTGACCACTCGCCTCGACACCGAGCTCGTGCGCCGCGGCCTGGCCCGCTCGCGCAAGCACGCGGGCGACCTGATCGCGTCGGGACGCGTCGCCGTGGACGGCCTGCCGGCGGCGCGCAGCGCGGTCCAGGTGACCGACGACCGCACGGTCACGGTGCAGCCGGACGACGACGACCCCGGGTACGCCTCCCGCGCGGGGCACAAGCTGGCCGGCGCGCTGGACGCGTTCGAGGCGATCACGGTCCAGGGACGGCGCTGCCTGGACGCCGGGGCGAGCACGGGTGGCTTCACCGACGTGCTGCTGCGCCGCGGCGCCGAGCACGTGGTCGCGGTCGACGTGGGTCACGACCAGATGGTCGACGCGCTGCGGTCCGACCCGCGCGTGGACGTCCGCGAGGGCGTCAACGTCCGGTCGCTGGCGGCCGGCGACGTCGACCCGGCTCCGACGCTCGTCGTCGCCGACCTCTCGTTCATCTCGTTGACGCTCGTGCTGCCGGCCCTCGCCGACGTCGCGACTCCGGATGCCGACCTCGTCCTCATGGTCAAGCCGCAGTTCGAGGTCGGCCGCGAGCGTCTGGGGTCCGGCGGAGTGGTCCGGCTGCCGTCGCTGTGGGTCGACGCCGTCCTCGCCGTGGCCGACGCGGCCGCACGGCTGGGACTGGGGGTCCGCGACGTCGTGCGCAGCCCGCTGCCCGGCCCGAGCGGCAACGTCGAGTTCTTCGTGTGGCTGCACCGACAGGACGGGACACCGTCCGTCGACACCGAGCGCATCCGCGCGGCGGTCCTTGCCGAGGGGGAGCGATGAGCCGTCGGGCACTGGTGGTGACGCACGGCGGCCGCGAGGAGGCCGTCTCGGCCACGAGGGACGCGGTCGCGGCGCTCGAGCGGGCCGGCGTCGAGCCCGTGCTCGCGGCGGAGGACGCGGTCGCCGCGGACCTGCCGACGTTCGAGCTGGCGATCGTGCTGGGCGGCGACGGGACGATCCTGCGCGCGGCCGAGCTCACGCGCGGCACGTCCGTGCCGCTGCTCGGCGTGAACCTGGGGCACGTCGGGTTCCTGGCCGAGAGCGAGCGCGACGACATCGGCGAGGCCGTGCGGCGGCTGACCGCGGGCGAGTTCGACGTCGAGGAGCGCGGCACGCTCGACGTGCGGGTGCTGGGCAGCGACGGTTCGCTCGGCACGGGTTGGGCGCTGAACGAGGCGGCGCTGGAGAAGGTCGACCGCTCGCGCATGCTCGAGGTGCTCGTCGAGGTCGACGGTCACCCGCTGTCGTCGTTCGGGTGCGACGGGATCGTCGCCGCGACGGCCACCGGGTCGACCGCGCACGCGTTCTCGGCGGGTGGGCCGGTCGTCTGGCCGGACGTCGACGGGATGATCCTGGTGCCCATCGCCGCGCACGCGCTGTTCGCCCGGCCGCTCGTGGTGGGTCCGCGGAGCATGCTCGCGGTCGAGGTCCTGGAGCGCTCGCCCGCCGCCGGGCTGGTCACGCTGGACGGTCGTCGACGGCTCGAGGTCCCGCTCGGTTCGCGCGTGGAGGTCCGGCGCAGCGACATACCGGTGCGGCTGGCCCGGCTGACCCCGGCGCCGTTCACGACCCGACTGGTGAACAAGTTCGCGCTGCCGGTCGACGGATGGCGGGGGCGTCCGAGCGGGGCGGCCCGCCTGCCGCGCAACGGCGAAGGAGGGGCCGGATGATCGAGGAGATCCGGATCGACAACCTCGGCGTCATCGGCCGGGCCCACCTGGAGCTCGGGGCCGGGCTGACGGTCATCACGGGCGAGACCGGCGCGGGCAAGACGATGGTGCTCACGGCGCTCGGCCTGCTGCTCGGCGGCAAGGCCGACCCCGCGACCGTGCGGACCGGTGCGATGTCGGCCGCGGTCGAGGGACGCGTGACCCTCGAGCCGGGCTCGGCCGCGCTCGCCCGGGCGGCCGAGGCGGGCGCCGACCTCGACGACGACGGCAGTCTGGTGCTCGTGCGGACGGTCGGTGCGGGGACCGCCGGCCGGTCCCGCGCGTTCCTGGGCGGACGGTCCGTGCCGCAGACAGTGCTGTCGGAGCTGGCCGACGCGCTCGTGACCGTGCACGGCCAGGCGGACCAGGCGCGTCTGCGCTCGCCCTCCCACCAGCGCGACGCGCTCGACGCCTTCGTCGGCACCGAGCACCGGGACGCCCTCGGGCTCTACCGCGCGGCGTGGACCGAGCGTGCGCGGGTGGACGCCGAGCTGACCGAGCTCGTCGACCGTGCGCGCGACCGGTTGCGCGAGGCCGAGCTGCTGCGCCTGGGGCTCGCCGAGGTCGAGCGGGTGGACCCGCAGGCCGGAGAGGACGTCGCCCTGGCCGAGGAGGTCGAGCGGCTCGCCCACGCGGAGGACCTGCGCGCGGCCGCGAACGGAGCGCACTCGGCGCTCGTCGGCGGCGAGGTCGAGGACGCCACGGCCGCCGTCGCGACGATCGACCAGGCGCGCCGGCTGCTCGAGCACGAGGGCGCTCACGATCCCGCGCTCGCCGCGCTCGCGACAAGGATCGCCGAGGCCGGCTACCTGCTGGCCGACGCCGCGACCGACCTCGCCGGCTACCTGGAGGACCTGCAGGCGGACCCGCTGCGGCTGGACGCCGCCCAGCGCCGCCGCGCGGACCTGGCGTCCCTGACCAGGAGCTACGGCTCGACGGTCGACGAGGTGCTCGCCTGGGCCGACTCGGCCGGGAGGCGGCTCCTCGACCTCGACGGCGGCGACCAGCGGATCGCGGCGCTCGAGGCCGAGCGCGCGGCCCTGGACAGCGAGCTGACGACGCAGGCGGGACGCATCTCGGCGGGCCGTCGGGACGGGGCGACCAAGCTGGCGGCCGTCGTCTCGGAGGAGCTGTCCGGGCTGGCGATGGGGGGCGCGGAGCTGCAGATCCTCGTCGAGGAGCTGGAGGAGCCGGGTCCGCACGGCGCCGACCGGGTGGAGATGCTGCTCGTCCCGCACGCCGGTGCGCCCGCGCGGCCGCTCGGCAAGGGCGCGTCCGGCGGCGAGCTGTCCCGTGTGATGCTGGCGATCGAGGTCGCGCTCGCCACGGCACCGGACTCGGGCGCCACGCGGCCGGGCACGTTCGTGTTCGACGAGGTCGACGCGGGCGTCGGCGGGCGCGCAGCGATCGAGGTCGGGCGACGGCTGGCGGAGCTGGCGCAGGGCACGCAGGTGCTCGTCGTGACGCACCTCGCGCAGGTGGCGGCCTTCGCGGACCGGCACCTCGTGGTGACCAAGTCGATCGCCGACGGGGTCGATGTGGTCACCGAGTCGGACGTGCGTTTCGTCACGAACGACGACCGTGTACGCGAGCTCGCCCGCATGCTGTCGGGCCAGGAGGACTCGAACGCCGCGCGGACGCACGCCGCGGAGCTTCTGGAGCTCTCGTCCGTGGGACGATGAGCGACGATGAGAGCATCCCTGCGCAAACGCACCGCTGTGCCCGAATCCGGCGTCGTCGCCGGTCCGGCCCGGGTCGACCCACGCACCAAGGGCCTCACCAAGCGGCTCAAGCCCGGTGACATCGCGGTCATCGACCACCTCGACCTCGACCGCGTGTCGGCCGAGGCGCTGGTCGCGTGCCAGCCCGCCGCGGTCCTGAACGCCGCACGCTCCACCTCGGGCCGCTACCCGAACCTCGGGCCGGAGATCCTCATCGGCGCCGGCATCCCGCTGGTCGACGACCTCGGCGCGGACGTCATGTCGCTCACCGAGGGACACCGCCTCCGCGTGGTCGACGGCTCCGTGTTCGACGGCGAGACCCTCGTCGCCGAGGGCGTCACGCAGACCGCCGAGACCGTCGCCGCGGCGATGGAGGAGGCCCGCGCCGGGCTCTCCGTGCAGCTCGAGTCGTTCGCGGCGAACACGATGGACTACCTGCGTCGCGAGCGGGACCTGCTGCTCGACGGCGTCGGCGTCCCCGAGATCAGCACGCACATCGACGGCCGCCAGGTGCTGATCGTCGTCCGCGGGTACCACTACAAGGAAGACCTCGTCACGCTGCGCCCCTACATCCGCGAGTACCGACCGGTGCTCATCGGTGTCGACGGGGGAGCGGACGCGATCCTGGACGCCGGCTGGCGGCCGGACATGATCGTCGGCGACATGGACTCGGTGTCCGACCGCGCGCTCACGTGCGGCGCCGAGGTGATCGTGCACGCCTACCGCGACGGCCGGGCGCCCGGCCTGGCGCGGGTCGAGCAGCTCGACGTCCCGCACGTCGTCTTCCCCGCGACCGGCACCAGCGAGGACGTCGCGATGCTGCTGGCCGACGACAAGGGCGCCGAGCTCATCGTCGCCGTCGGCACGCACGCCACGCTCGTCGAGTTCCTCGACAAGGGCCGGTCGGGCATGGCGAGCACGTTCCTGACGCGACTGCGCGTGGGCAGCAAGCTCGTCGACGCCAAGGGTGTCTCGCGGCTCTACCGGAACCGCATCTCCAACGTCCAGCTCACGCTGCTCGTCCTCGCGGGCCTCCTCGCGCTCGGGGTCGCGCTGGCGTCCACCGCCGCCGGGCAGACGATGATCGGCCTGATCGGCGCCCGCATCGACGACATGACGTCGTGGGTCCGCGGCCTGTTCGACGGGCTGTGACCATGCACGCGACCGACCACCTGCACCTGCTTCCGGCCCCCACCGCCGGGCCCGTACCCGACGGAGACTGCGCACGATGATCGACTTCCGCTACCACGTCGTCTCCCTGATCTCGGTGTTCCTGGCCCTGGCCGTGGGCATCGCGCTCGGCGCCGGCCCGCTGAAGGAGACCATCGGCGACACCCTGACCGGCCAGGTCGAGCAGCTGCGCGCCGAGAAGGACGCGCTCCGCACCGAGCTGGACGGCACGACGAACGCCCTGAAGGACTCCGAGAGCTACATCGACGCCTCGGGTCCGCAGCTGCTCGACGGCGCGCTGACCGGCCGTCGTGTCGCCGTCGTCGCCCTGGGTGAGGTGCCGGAGAACACGCGCACCGCCCTCGACCAGCGGCTCGACCAGTCCGGCGCGACGGTCACGGCGCACGTCACGCTCACGGACATGTGGACCGATCCCGACCTGCGCACGTTCCGGCAGGCGCTCGTCGGCTACCTCACTCCCTACCTCGACCCGGCGCCCCCGGCCGATGCCGGCGTCGAGGCCGACCTCGCCGCCGCGCTCGTCCAGGCGCTCGTGACGGCGGACCCGGCCAACCCGGACGCGCTCTCGAACGACGCCGGCACGCTGCTCGACGCGCTCTCCTCGTCCGAGAACGGCGACAACCCGCTGGTCACGGTTGCCGACGAGGTCACGATGCCCGCCGACGCGATCGTCGTCCTGGCGGTCCCGGTCGAGCCGGTCGCCGACGGCGCCACCCCCTCGCCGGCGCCCTCCGACTCCGTGCTGGCGGCGCAGCTCGCGGTGCTCAGCGCCGCCCAGAAGATGTCCACGGGGGCCGTGCTGGCGGACGGTGCCCGCGGCAAGGGCTCGCTCACGGACGCGATCCTGGCCGACGGTGACCTCGCCGCCGCGCTGACGACCGTCTCCGGCACCGACGTCGTGACCGGGCAGATCAACGTTCCGCTCGCGCTCGCCAACCGGATCGCGGGCGTCAACGGCCACTACGGGTTCGGCGACGGTGAGACCCCGCTGCCGCCCGCCGTGGAGCTGCCCCCGGTCAGCCGGACGGCGTCGGTGCCGGAGGACACGACCGTCGGGTCCGCGCCGTGACGCACCACCTCCTGCGTCGTGCTGCCGCGGGCACGGTGGCCGGCATCGTCACCTCCGTGGTCCGTGGCGTCTTCGACGGGCAGGCGCCCGGCGGTCAGGCGCAGTGGACCCGCACGAACCATCGCGGGGAGCCGGTCAGCCTGCTCGAAGGTCCCTCGGTCGCGGCGGGTCTCCTCGCCGGCGGGCTCGTCGGCGCGACGTCCGCCCGCAGCGCCGCCGCGCTGACGGTCGCGACGGCGGCCGGTGCTGCCTTCGGGCTCGCCGACGACCTCGGGGAGGACACCGAGGACCGCCGCAAGGGTCTGCGCGGACACCTGGGCGCACTCGCGCACGGGAAGGTGACCACCGGCGGCCTCAAGGTGCTCGGCATCGGTGCGGGCGCGCTCGTCGCCGCCGCGCTCGCCACCCCGCTCCACGGACGGGACGGCGGCCGGCGGTCCGCGATCGGCTGGCTGGCCGACGTCGGGACCTCCGGTGCGCTGATCGCGTCGAGCGCGAACCTGGTCAACCTGCTCGACCTGCGTCCCGGTCGGGCGCTCAAGGCGGCCGGCGTGGCGGCGGCCCCGCTGGCGTTCGGACCCGGTGCGGGCGCAGGCGCCGCGGCCGCGGTCCTCGGGGCGACGGGTGCCGCGATCGACCAGGACCTCGCCGAGGCCGACATGCTGGGCGACGGCGGCGCGAACGCGGTCGGCGCGACCCTGGGCACGGCCCTGGTCCTGTCGGCACCCCGACCGGTGCGGCTCGCGGTGCTCGCGGCCGTCGTCGGGCTGACGCTCGCGAGCGAGAAGGTCAGCTTCACCAAGGTCATCGAGCGCACGCCCGTGCTGCGCGACATCGACGCCTGGGGACGCCGCCCCGTGGACACCCGGGCGTGAGCCCCGCCGCCCGGCGCGCGGCCGCCGGCCTGGCCGGTGCGGCCGCGATGATCGCGGTGATCACCGTCGTCAGTCGTGTGCTCGGCTTCGGCCGCTGGCTCGCGCAGGCGTACGCGGTGGGCGCCGGGTCGATCGGCGATGCCTACAACACCGCCAACACGCTGCCGAACGTGCTGTTCGAGGTGGCGGCCGGCGGGGCGCTCGCCGGTGCCCTGGTGCCCGTCCTGGCCGCACCGGTGGCGCGCGGGGCGCGCAAGGAGATCGACAAGACCGTCTCGGGGACGCTCGGGTGGACGCTGCTCGTCCTCGTCCCGCTCGCCCTGCTGCTGGCGCTGCTGAGCAGCCCGATCGCGCAGCTGCTGACGTCGGCCCATCCGGAGCAGACCGACATGGTCGTGCTCTTCCTGCGGGTGTTCGCGATCCAGGTGCCGATGTACGGCGTCGCGGTGCTGCTCTACGCCGTGCTCCAGGCGCACAAGCGGTTCTTCTGGCCCGCGTTCGCGCCGATCATGTCGACGCTCGTCGTGACGGCGACGTACCTCGTCTACCGGACCATGTCGAACGGTACGAAGTCCGACCCCGGTGCCCTCGACCCGGGCGCGCTCGAGGCGCTGGCGTGGGGGACGACGCTCGGCGTCGCCGCGATGTGCTTCCCGATGTTCTTCCCCGTCCGCGGCCTCGGCGTCCGGCTGCGGCCGACCCTGCGCTTCCCGCCGGGGGTCGCGCCGCGCGTGCGCTCGCTCGCGCTGGCGGGGGTCGGCGCCGTCGCGGCGCAGCAGATCGCGCTCGTCGTCGTGCTCGTCGTGTCGACGACCTGGGGCGCCGAGGGGACGTTCACGGCGTTCCTCTACTCCCAGCAGGTCTACCTCCTGCCCTACGCGGTGCTCGTGGTGCCGCTCGCGACGTCCACGTTCCCGCGGCTCGCCGCCCGGGCGAGCTCCGGCGACCGGGGCGGCTTCGCGAGGCTCGCGTCGGGCACGGTCCGGGCGGTGCTCGCCGCCGGGGCGATCGGCGCGGCCGCCGTGATCGCTGCGGCGCCTGCCGTGGCCACGATCTTCTCCACGATCGGCGACGACGACCTGACGCTGGTGCCGAAGATGACCTCGGCCCTCACCTGGATGGCGCCGGGCCTGCTGGGCTTCGCGGCCCTCTTCCACGCCTCACGCTCCCTGTACGCGCTCGAACGCGGCCGGTCGGCCGTCATCGCCAACTCGGTCGGCTGGGGCGTCATGGCGGTCGCGGTCGTCGTGCTCGTCGGGCAGGACATCCCCTCCGACGGTCCTGCCGGCACGCTCGCGGGCATCGGGGCAGCGAGCAGCCTCGGGATGTTCGTCGGCGGCACCGTCGCCCTCGTCGCGCTGGGCCGGGCCGCGGGCTGGGCGGCGCTGCGGGGGGTCCCGCGGTCGACGGGCGTCCTTGTGGGCTCCGGCGTCGTCGGCGCGCTCGTGGGCCGGTGGGTGGCGAACGCCGTCCAGGCGATCGGCGGGGACGGCAGCCTGACGGCGCTCGGCGCGGCCGCCGGCGGGGCGATCGTCGCCACCGTGGTGGTCGGCGTCGGCCTGCTGGGGCTCGACCGGGGCGTCGTGCGGTACGTGCTGCAGGTCGAGCGGGAGCCCATCCCGGCGGTCGCGAACCGTCCCGAGGTGCCTGACCTGCCCGACGTGTCCTGACTCACCCAGCGTGGCGGGTCAAGATCCGGTGAGGGTCGGGTAGGCTGGAATCCCGTGACAGAGCGCGCGCATCGACTCTCCGGGCGGTCGGAATCCACGACCCGGCACATCTTCGTCACCGGGGGTGTTGCCTCCTCCCTCGGTAAGGGTCTGACGGCCAGCAGCCTCGGTCGACTCCTCCGCTCCCGTGGCCTGAGGGTCACGATGCAAAAGCTGGATCCGTACCTGAACGTCGATCCCGGCACCATGAACCCGTTCCAGCACGGCGAGGTCTTCGTCACCGAGGACGGCGCCGAGACCGACCTGGACGTCGGCCACTACGAGCGCTTCCTCGACGTGAACCTGGTCGGTTCCGCGAACGTGACCACCGGTGGGGTGTACTCGCAGGTCATCGCCAAGGAGCGCCGCGGCGAGTACCTCGGCGACACGGTGCAGGTGATCCCGCACATCACCGACGAGATCAAGTCGCGCATGCGGTCGCAGGCGGACGACGACGTCGACGTGATCATCACCGAGATCGGTGGCACGGTCGGCGACATCGAGTCGCTCCCGTTCCTCGAGGCCGCCCGTCAGGTGCGCCACGACCTCGGCCGCGCCAACGTCTTCTTCCTGCACGTCTCGCTGGTGCCCTACATCGGCCCGTCGGGCGAGCTCAAGACGAAGCCGACGCAGCACTCGGTGGCCGCTCTGCGCAGCATCGGCATCCAGCCCGACGCGATCGTCCTGCGCGCCGACCGCGACGTGCCCGAGGCCACCAAGCGCAAGATCGCGCTCATGTGCGACGTCGACGTCGAGGGCGTCGTCACCGCCAAGGACGCCCCGAGCATCTACGACATCCCGCGCGTGCTGCACTCCGAGGGCCTGGACGCGTACGTCGTGCAGCGCCTCGCCCTGCCGTTCCGCGACGTCGAGTGGAAGGGCTGGGACGAGCTGCTGCGGCGCGTCCACGAGCCCGCGCACCGGGTCGAGGTCGCGCTTGTCGGCAAGTACATCGACCTGCCCGACGCCTACCTGTCCGTGACGGAGGCGCTGCGTGCGGGCGGGTTCCACCACGACACCAAGGTGGTCATCCGCTGGGTCCGGTCGGACGACTGCCAGACGCCCGAGGGTGCCCGGCTGGCGCTCGAGGGTGTGGACGCGGTCCTCGTCCCCGGCGGGTTCGGCGTGCGGGGGATCGAGGGCAAGCTCGGCGCCCTGCGCTGGTCGCGCGAGAACCTCGTCCCGACGCTCGGCATCTGCCTCGGCCTGCAGTGCATGGTCATCGAGTACTCGCGCACGGTCCTCGGGCTCGACGGCGCCTCGTCCTCGGAGTTCGACGACGACCCCGCCCACCCGGTCATCGCGACCATGGCCGAGCAGCACGCGTTCGTCAGCGGCGGCGGCGACCTGGGCGGCACCATGCGTCTGGGTGCCTACGACGCCCTCCTGACGCCCGGCTCGGTGGTCGCCGACACCTACGGCGCGCACAAGGTGTCCGAGCGGCACCGCCACCGCTACGAGGTGAACAACTCCTACCGCGACAAGCTCGAGGAGGCCGGCCTGGTGATCTCGGGCGTCTCGCCCGACACCTCGCTGGTGGAGTTCGTCGAGCTGCCGCGCGAGGTGCACCCGTACTACGTGGCCACGCAGGCGCACCCGGAGTTCAAGTCGCGTCCGACGCGAGCGCACCCGCTGTTCGCCGGTCTGATCGGTGCCGCCCTGGCGCTGCGCGGCGACGAGTCCTGATGCCCCTGGAGGACCGGCCGCTGCACGACGTTGTCGCGCCGCGGCCGGTGATCGAGCACCGGCGGATCCACACCGGCAAGGTTTTCGACCTCGACGGTGACGTGGTGGACCTGGGGGAGACCCAGGTCCTGCGCGAGTACATCGCGCACCCGGGTGCGGTCGCGGTCATCGCGCTCGACGACGACGACCGCGTGCTGCTGCTCTCGCAGTACCGGCACCCCGTGCGGTCGGTGCTCTGGGAGCCGCCCGCGGGTCTTCGGGACGTGCCCGACGAGCTCCTGGTGGTCGCCGCCGCGCGCGAGCTCGCGGAGGAGGCGGACCTGCGGGCTGCGTCCTGGTGGCGGCTGGTGGACTTCTACACGACGCCGGGCGGCTCGAACGAGCGGATCCTCGTGTTCCTGGCCCGGGACCTGTCGCCCGTCCCGGAGTCGGAGCGCTACGTGCGCACCGACGAGGAGGCGAGCATGGTGCCGGCGTGGATCCCGCTCGACGAGGCCGTGGACGGCGCCTTCGGTGGCCGCCTGCACAGCCCGACGACGGTCGTCGGCGTCCTGGCCGCGGCCGCCGCCCGAGCGCGTGGCTGGTCCACGCTCGAGCGCGTCTCCTGGCCCGCCGACGGGACGCACGTCCTCGACTGAGTCGCGGCGGAACCTCCGGTCCGCATCGCACGACGCCGCCCGCCCTCGGTCGAGAGGCGGGCGGCGTCGTCGTTGCGGGCGGCGTCAGCGGCTCGTGGACCGCCGGTACTGCAGGTTCGCCAGCGGCACGAAGACGACCAGGAAGATCCCGATCCAGATCAGCGTGTAGGTGACCGGGTTCTGCAGGGACCACTGGGTGGGCTCGGGCACCTCGGGCGGGATGTTGCCGAAGAGCTCGCGGGCCGCCTGCGTCACCGTCGAGACGGGGTTCCAGGCCGCGATCGTCTGAAGGACGGGCGGCAGGGTGTCCAGGGGGACGAACGTGTTCGCGATGAAGGTGAGCGGGAAGATCACGACGAACGCGGCGTTGTTGAGCACCTCGGGGCTCGGCACCAGCATGCCGATCCACGCCATGATCCAGGAGATCGAGTAGGCGAAGGCGAGCAGCAGGGCGAACCCGCCGAGGGCCTCGGCCGGGTTGGTGTGGATGCGCCAGCCCACGAGCAGACCGGTCAGCGACATCACGATCAGCACCAGCACGTTGTTGAGGACGTCGGAGACCGTGCGCCCGGTGAGCACCGCGGACGGCGCCATCGGGAGCGACCGGAAGCGGTCGATGATCCCCTTCTTGACGTCGTCGGCCAGGCCCGCGCCCGTGATCGTCGCACCGAAGATGACGGTCTGCGCGAAGATCCCGGCCATCAGGAACTCGCGGTAGGCCTTGCCGTCGCCGCTCTGGTCGATCGCGCCGCCGAAGACGAACGAGAACAGCAGGACGAACATGATCGGCTGGATCGTGGTGAAGACGAGCAGGTCGGGGACGCGCTTGATCTTGATGAGGTTCCGCTTGGCGACGACGGCCGCGTCCGCGAACACGTAGGGGAGGCTCATGCGCGGGCACCTTCCTTCTTCTTGGCGGACGCCTGGGCTTCCGGGTCTTCCTCGTCGACCGTGGCGTGGCCGGTGAGCGAGAGGAACACGTCGTCGAGGGTCGGGCGGCGCAGGCCGACGTCGTCGAGACCGATGTCCGCGCCGTCGAGCAGCCGCAGCGCCTCGGTGAGCACGCTCGCGCCACCCGTGATGGGCATGACGAGCTGCCGGCTGCGCTCGTCCAGCACGGGCGTGCCGACTCCGTGCGGCTCGAGCAGCCTGCCCGCATCGCCCAGCCGGGAGACGTCCTTCACGGTGAGCTCGAGCCGTTCGCCGCCCACCTGCGTCTTGAGCTGGTCGGAGGTGCCCTGGGCGATGATCCTGCCGTGGTCGATGACGACGATCTCGTCGGCCAGCAGGTCGGCCTCCTCGAGGTACTGCGTGGTGAGCAGGAGCGTGGTGCCCCCGGCGACGAGGCCTTGGATGACCTCCCACATGTCCGTGCGGCCGCGCGGGTCGAGCCCGGTGGTCGGTTCGTCGAGGAACAGGACGGGCGGGTCGGCGACGAGCGCTCCGGCGAGGTCGAGCCGCCGGCGCATGCCCCCGGAGTAGGTCTTGCTCGGCCGGTCGCCGGCGTCCTCGAGGCGGAACGCGGCCAGGAGCTCGCGCGCCCGCTCCCGGGACTTCTTGGGGCTCAGGTGGTAGAGCCGGCCGATCATGTCGAGGTTCTCGTAGCCGGTCAGGTACTCGTCGACGGCGGCGTACTGGCCCGACAGGCCGATGCGCTTGCGCACCGCGCGGGGGTTCGCGATCACGTCGACGCCCGCGACCTCGGCCGAGCCGGAGTCGGGCTTCAGAAGGGTGCTGAGCACCCGGACGATCGTGGTCTTGCCTGCGCCGTTGGGACCGAGCAGGCCCAGGACGGTGCCCTGGGGGACGGTGAGATCGACTCCGTCCAGCGCTCGGACGGTGCCGTACGTCTTGACGAGACCACGTGCGGTGATTGCCGGTGCGGTGCTGGCTTGGTCCATGACAACGAGGCTAGGGGTGACCTCCGACACACACCCGACAATTCCGGCGGGCAACCCAGCTACGGAGCGGTCGCCGTCTGCTCCACCGCGCCGACGGGCACCTCGAGCGTTCCCCGGGTCCGCGTCGACCAGACGAAGGACGCGACGCCGGCGGTGAGGAGCGCCGCGCCGAGCATGTGCAGGTTGACCAGGCCGATCGGCAGGCCGGTGAACAGCTGCACGTACCCGATCAGGCCCTGCGCCAGCGTCAGCGCGAGCAGCAGCAGCGCGGTCCGCCAGAGGCGGCCGGAGGCGCCCGCCCGCCGGAGGCGGACGACGATCACGACCAGCACCGCCAGGAAGGCCCACACGGCGGCTGCGTGGAGCTTGGCCATCAGCCAGGGGTCGACGGCGAACCGGTACCCGACGTTCTCGTCTCCCGAGTGCGGCCCGGCGCCGGTCACCACGACCCCGAGCGTCAGGACCGCGGCGAGCAGGGCGACCAGCACGCGCACGAGCACGCGGTCCGTCGCCCCGACCAGCGACACCGAGGGCCCGTCGCCCTCCCGGAACCGGAGCATTAGCCACGTCGACAGCGCGACGAGCGTCATCGAGATCAGCAGGTGGATCCCCACGAAGGCCGGGTTCAGGTCGAAGATGACGATGATCCCGCCCAGCACGGCCTGGGCCATGACCAGGAAGAACGGTGCCGTGGCGAGCCAGCGGTAGGAGGTGGGACGGCGGCGGTCCGACGCGACGAGCAGCACGACCAGGACCGCGATGACGAGCAGGACGCCCGTGAGCGTGCGGTTGCCGAACTCGATGAGCGGATTGATCGACATGGCCGCGTGGACCTGCGGCGTGAAGTGCCCGGGCTCGCACTGCGGCCACGTCGAGCAGCCCAGTCCGGACCCGGTGAGACGCACCGCCCCGCCGGTCACGATGATGCCGATCTGGGCGACGAGGTTGGCGACGACGACCGGCCAGCCGACCCGCACGCGCAGGCGGTCGAGGACGTCGAGGACGGGGGACAGGCTCACGCGACCAGCCTAAGGTCCGGCGGGTCGGCGCCCCGCCGGCGGGCCGGCGAGACGCGTCACATCAGTGCCAGCGGAACAGGCGCGACGCGCCCCAGCCCAGCGCCGCGGTCCAGCCGACGAGCACGACGACCGACCACGCGGGCAGGGAGCCGTGCCAGAGCGTCTCGCGCATCGCGTCGCCGAGGGCTCCGGACGGCAGCAGCAGGGCGACGTGGGCCATCGGACCGGGCAGCCGGTCGGCCGGCACGATGACGCCGCCCGCGACGGCGAGCAGGAGGAGCAGCAGGTTGGCCACGGCGAGCACGGCCTCGGCACGCAGGGTGCCCGCGACGAGGAGGGCGAGCGACGTGAACGCCGCGGTGCCCAGGACCAGGGCGACGACCGCGAGCAGCAGGCCAGCCGCGTTCGGGTGCCAGCCGAGCAGCAGGGCGGTCGTCGCGATCACGACGACCTGCACGACCTCGACCGCCAGGACCCCGAGGATCTTGCCCGTGAGCAGGCCGCCACGGCCCAGCGGCGTCGTCGACAGGAGGCGGAGCACGCCGTTGCGGCGGTCGAACGCCGAGGCGATCGCCTGCGACGTGAACGACGAGGTCATGATCGCCAGGGCGAGCACGCCGGGCGTGAAGAAGTCGATGCGGCTCATGCCGTCGGTGTCGACCGAGATGCCGGTCGCCTTGGTCAGCCCGACCAGGACCAGCACGGGCACGATGATCGTGACGAGCAGCTGCTCGCCGTTGCGCAGGATTGCGCGGGCCTCGAACGCGGTCTGGGCGAGCACTCGGCGGGATGCCGGTGCGGCGGTGGCGCTCATCGCAGGCTCCGTCCCGTGAGGTCGAGGAACACGTCCTCGAGCGTCCGCCGGCCGACGGTCAACCGGGTCACCAACGCACCCTCGTTCGCGAGCCAGGCGGTGAGCGTCGCGACGGTGGACGGCTCGACGTTGCCGACCACCGTGTACGACCCCGGCGTCGGCTCGGTGACGGCCAGGCCCAACACGTCACCGAGCGACAGGCCGGGCGTCGACTCGAACCGGAGCGTCCGGTCGTCCGCGGAGGAGACGAGCGACGCCACGGTCCCGGCGGCGATGACCGACCCGTGGTCGATGACCACGACGTGGTCGGCCAGGTCCTCGGCCTCGTCTATGAGGTGCGTGGTCAGCACGACGGCGACGCCCTCGTCGCGAAGCTCGCGGACGAGGTTCCAGACGGCGAGCCGGGACTGCGGGTCCATCCCCGCGCTGGGCTCGTCGAGAAAGACGAGATCGGGCTTGCCGACGACCGCCGCGGCGAGCGCGAGCCGCTGGCGCTGGCCACCCGACAGCCGGCGAACGGTGGTCCCCGCGAACGCGTCGAGGCCGAGGCGCTGGCTCAGCTCGCCGACGTCGCGAGGCTGCGCGTACATCGTCGCGACGTGGGTGAGCATGTCCCGCGCCTTGATCGCGCTGGGCAGGCCGCCGTCCTGGAGCATCACCCCGACCCGCGGCCGCAGCGCACGGGCGTCGGCGAGCGGGTCGAGGCCCAGCACCCGGACCGTGCCCTCGTCGGGCTGGCGCAGCCCCTCGCAGCACTCGATCGTGGTCGTCTTGCCGGCGCCGTTCGGGCCGAGGACCGCGGTCACCTGGCCCGGCAGCGCGACGAGGTCGATCCCGTCGACCACGGCACGTGAGCCGTAGCGCTTGACGAGCCCGGAGATCTCGAGCGCGGGGGAGTCGGGCACGAGGGGAAAGTCTAGGTGGGGGTGCTCGCGTGGACCTCGTGCGGTCCGTCACACTCACCCGAGCGAAGGGTCTCCTTGCTTGCAGGGATGGATATTGACAACAAGGATGTTGCCAATATCAGGCGCACTCCCACGAGTGCGCCGAACCGTCCTGAGGAGGTGTCATGAGCGCGATGCTGCCCGTCGAGCACACGGACACCTCGGACGCCGGGACGCGCCAGCGGGTCCTCCAGCTGATCGCGTCCACGGGCCCCGTCTCGGCGGCCGAGCTCGCCGCTCAGCTCGACCTCGCACCGGCCGGCATCCGCCGGCACCTGGGCGTGCTCGAGGACAGCGACCAGGTCGCGGTGCACGAGTCCGGCTCGGGTTCGGCACCGAAGGGTCGCGGTCGTCCCGCCCGCCGCTACGTCGTCACGGCGCACGGTCAGGCGGCGCTCTCGCACCGCTACTCCGACCTGGCGACGCAGGCGCTGCGCTTCCTCGCCGAGACCGCCGGGCCGCAGGCCGTGCAGGGCTTCGCCGAGCTGCGCGTCCGCGAGCTCGAGGAGCGTCACGGCGCCGCCGTCCAGGCGGCCGGCGACGACGTCGCCGCACGAGTCCGAGCCCTCGCCGACGGCCTTGCCGCCGACGGGTACGCCGCCTCGGCCCGACCGGCACCAGGTGGCACCGCGATGCAGCTCTGCCAGGGCCACTGCCCCGTGCAGGACGTCGCCCACGAGTTCCCCCAGCTGTGCGAGGCCGAGGCCCGGGCGTTCTCCCGGATGCTCGGCGTGCACGTGCAGCGCCTCGCGACGCTGGCCGGCGGCGGTCACGTCTGCACCACCCACATACCCGTCTCGATCTCAGCCCCCCACCAGACCGTGCTCTCCGTGGAAGGACACCCAGCATGAGTGCACAGACCGACAGCTCGTCTGCCGCCGCTGCGCCGCAGATGACCCAGGACGAGGCCATCGCCTCCATCGGGAACTACAACTACGGCTGGCACGACGCCGACACCGCCGGCTCGGTGGCCACGCGTGGCCTCTCCGAGGCGAAGGTGCGGGAGATCTCCGCGCTCAAGAACGAGCCCGAGTGGATGCTCAAGACGCGCCTGAAGTCGCTGCGCCTGTTCGACAAGAAGCCCATGCCCTGGTGGGGCTCGGACCTGTCGGGCATCGACTTCGACAACATCAAGTACTTCGTGCGCTCCACCGAGAAGCAGGCCACCAGCTGGGAGGACCTGCCCGACGACATCAAGAGCACCTATGACCGCCTGGGCATCCCGGAGGCCGAGAAGCAGCGCCTCGTCGCCGGCGTCGCCGCGCAGTACGAGTCCGAGGTGGTCTACCACCAGATCCAGGAGTCGCTCGAGGAGCAGGGCGTCATCTTCCTCGACACCGACACCGCCCTCAAGCAGTACCCGGAGATGTTCGAGCAGTACTTCGGCTCCGTCATCCCGCCCGGCGACAACAAGTTCGCGTCGCTGAACACGGCCGTCTGGTCCGGTGGCTCGTTCGTCTACGTCCCGCCGGGCGTGCACGTGGAGATCCCGCTGCAGGCCTACTTCCGCATCAACACGGAGAACATGGGCCAGTTCGAGCGGACGCTGATCATCGCCGACGAGGGTTCGTACGTGCACTACGTCGAGGGTTGTACCGCGCCGGTCTACTCGAGCGACTCGCTGCACTCCGCGGTCGTCGAGATCATCGTGAAGAAGAACGCCCGCGTGCGGTACACGACCATCCAGAACTGGTCGAACAACGTGTACAACCTGGTCACCAAGCGGGCGACCGCGGCCGAGGGCGCCACCATGGAGTGGGTCGACGGCAACATCGGCTCCAAGGTGACCATGAAGTACCCGGCCATCTACCTCATGGGCGAGCACGCCCGCGGCGAGACCCTGTCGATCGCGTTCGCCGGTGCCGGCCAGCACCAGGACGCGGGCGCCAAGATGGTGCACGCCGCGCCGTACACGTCGAGCTCGATCGTCTCCAAGTCGGTCGCGCGCGGCGGTGGCCGCACGTCGTACCGCGGCCTGGTGCAGGTGCTCGAGGGCGCCCACCACTCCGCGTCGAACGTGCTCTGCGACGCGCTGCTGGTCGACCAGATCTCCCGGTCCGACACCTATCCGTACGTCGACGTCCGCGAGGACGACGTGTCGATGGGCCACGAGGCGACCGTGTCGCGCGTGAGCGAGGACCAGCTGTTCTACCTGATGTCCCGAGGCATGCCCGAGACCGAGGCCATGGCCATGATCGTGCGCGGGTTCGTCGAGCCCATCGCGCGCGAGCTGCCGATGGAGTACGCCCTCGAGCTGAACCGCCTCATCGAGCTGCAGATGGAAGGGGCCGTCGGCTGATGACGACCGCAACAGACTCCCTGTCGACCGATCATTCGAAGGCGGTCGCCGACGGGAGCCACACCCACGGCGTCGGCGGGACCCCCGAGTCCTCCCGCGCGTCGCGGCCGACGTCGTTCGACGTCGCCGACTTCCCCGTGCCCAACGGACGCGAGGAGGAGTGGCGCTTCTCGCCGATCGACCGGCTCGCGCCGCTGTTCGCCGGAGCGACCGACGGCGTCCTGACGGGCCACGGCGTGCTGACGACGGTCGTCGAGGCGCCCGAGGTGACGGTCGAGATCGTGGACCGCGGCGACGCCCGCCTGGGCACCGCCGGCGAGCCCGGGGACCGGACGGCCGCCGTCGCGTGGGCCTCCTACCCGCGGGCGACCGTCGTGACGATCCCCAAGGAGGCCGTCGCCTCCGAGGTGACGTCCATCCGGGTCGAGGGCGTCGAGGGTGGCTCCCAGGCGCTCGAGCCGAGCGCCACGCACCTGCTCGTGCACGCCGAGGCGCTGTCGCAGGCCGTCGTCGTCATCGACCACGTCGGGCACGCCGCGCTCACCGAGACGGTCGAGATCGTCGCCGACGAGGGTGCACACCTGACCGTCGTCTCCGTGCACGACTGGGCCGACGGTTCCGTGCACGCCACGAGCCACCGGCTGCGCATCGGCCGCGACGCCACGGTCAAGCACATCGCGGTCACGCTCGGCGGCGACGTCGTGCGCATCACGCCGGACGCCGAGTTCGTCGGCGAGGGCGCGAACGTCAAGATGCTCGGCCTGTACTTCGCCGACGCC
Source organism: Cellulomonas sp. P2_B4 (assembly GCF_056404795.1). Lineage (NCBI taxonomy): Bacteria > Bacillati > Actinomycetota > Actinomycetes > Micrococcales > Cellulomonadaceae > Cellulomonas > Cellulomonas sp. P2_B4. The sequence continues at coordinate 472,316 of NZ_JBFUDI010000002.1, read as the reverse complement.
GGCCAGCACCAGGAGCAGCGTCTCTTCGTCGACCACGCGGTTCCCAACTGCGTCTCGCGCGTGACCTACAAGGGCGCGCTGCAGGGCGAGGGCGCGCACACGGTCTGGGTCGGCGACGTGCTCATCCGTGCGGCCGCCGAGGGCACCGACACGTACGAGCTCAACCGCAACCTGGTCCTGTCCGACGGCGCCCGCGCCGACTCGGTGCCGAACCTCGAGATCGAGACCGGTCTCATCGAGGGCGCCGGCCACGCCAGCGCGACCGGCCGGTTCGACGACGAGCAGCTGTTCTACCTGCGCGCCCGCGGCATCCCCGAGACCGACGCGCGTCGCCTCGTCGTCCGCGGCTTCTTCGCGGAGCTCATCCACGAGATCGGCGTGGCCTCCATCGAGGAGCGCCTTCTCGGGGCGATCGAGCGCGAGCTCGAGAAGTCGATGAGCGTCCTGGACGGCATGTCCGACGCCCACGTCGAGGGTTCCGAGGTGGGCCTGACGACGGAGGGTGCATGAGCGCCCAGCTGGCCTGCTACGACGAGGACGTGCCCGTCGAGGGGACGTTCCGCGTCGAGCTCGAGGGTGAGCGCGGTCCCGTCGAGGTCGCGCTGGTGCGTGACGAGGACGGCGAGCTGCACGCCATCTCCGACATCTGCTCCCACGGTGCCGTCTCGCTGTCGGACGGGGAGGTGGAGGGCTGCACGATCGAGTGCTGGCTCCACGGCTCCCGCTTCGACCTGCGCACCGGCAAGCCCACCGGCCCGCCCGCCGTGCGCGCCGTCCCTGTCTACCCCGTGACCGTCGACGGCCAGCGCGTGCTGGTCGACGTGGATTCACCTCTTTAACTGCCTGCCCCAGCCCCGAATCGAAGGAACACCGCATGTCCACCCTGGAGATCCGCGACCTGCACGTCAGCGTCGAGACGAAGGAGGGCCCGAAGGCCATCCTGCGCGGCGTCGACCTGACCGTCGCCAGCGGCGAGACGCACGCCATCATGGGCCCGAACGGCTCCGGCAAGTCGACGCTGGCCTACTCGCTCGCCGGCCACCCGAAGTACCACGTCACCAGCGGAACCGTGACGCTCGACGGCGAGGACGTCCTCGCGCTGTCGGTCGACGCCCGCGCCCGCGCCGGCCTCTTCCTCGCCATGCAGTACCCGGTCGAGGTGCCCGGCGTCAGCGTGTCCAACTTCCTGCGTACCGCCAAGACCGCGATCGACGGCCAGGCGCCGCCGCTGCGCACCTGGGTCAAGGACGTGCGCAAGGCGATGGACGACCTGCGCATGGACCCGGCGTTCGCCGAGCGCTCCGTCAACGAGGGGTTCTCCGGTGGCGAGAAGAAGCGCCACGAGATCCTGCAGATGGAGCTCCTCAAGCCCAAGTTCGCGATCCTCGACGAGACCGACTCCGGCCTCGACGTCGACGCGCTGCGCGTCGTCTCCGAGGGCGTGAACCGCGTGAAGGAGAACCCGGACGTCGGTGTCCTGCTGATCACGCACTACACGCGGATCCTGCGCTACATCACGCCCGACTTCGTGCACGTCTTCGTCGACGGCAAGGTCGCCGAGGAGGGCGGGCCCGAGCTGGCCGACCGCCTCGAGAACGAGGGCTACGACCGCTTCCTGTCGACCGCGACCGTTCTCTGAGGAAGCCGAGACGATGACCAGCACCCTCGAGGTCCCGGCCCGGACGCTCGCCGCGTCCGAGCTGGCCGCCGTGCGCGCGGACTTCCCGCTGCTCGCGCGGACGCTGCGCGGCGGTCGCCCGCTGGTGTACCTCGACTCGGGCGCCACCTCGCAGAAGCCCGAGGTCGTGCTCGACGCCGAGCAGGACTTCTACATCCAGCGCAACGCCGCCGTGCACCGCGGCGCGCACCAGCTGGCGGAAGAAGCCACCGAGGCGTTCGAGGACGCGCGGAACCGCGTCGCCTCCTTCGTCGGCGTCTCGCCGGGGTCGTTGGTCTGGACGTCGAACGCGACCGCGGGGATCAACCTGGTCGCGTACGCGATGTCCAACGCGTCGTTGGGACGCGGGGGAGAGGCGGCCCGCCGGCTCGCCCTCGGTCCCGGCGACGAGATCGTCGTGACGGAGGCCGAGCACCACGCGAACCTCGTCCCGTGGCAGGAGCTCGCGGCCCGCACGGGCGCGACGCTGACGTGGATAGGGGTCGACGACGACGGGCGCATCCGGGTCGACGAGCTCGACACGGTCGTGACGTCGCGGACCAAGGTCATCGCCTTCACGCACGCCTCGAACGTGACCGGTGCGATCACGCCGGTCGCCCCGTTCGTCGCCAAGGCCCGTGAGGTCGGGGCCCTGACGGTGCTCGACGCGTGCCAGTCCGTGCCGCACCTGCCCGTGGACCTCACGGCGCTGGGCGTCGACTTCGCCGCGTTCTCCGGGCACAAGATGCTCGGACCCACGGGCGTCGGCGCGCTCTACGGCCGGCGCGAGCTGCTCGAGGCGATGCCCCCGGTCACCACCGGAGGCTCGATGGTCGAGGTCGTGACCATGGAGAAGACCACCTACGCGCCGCCGCCGCAGCGGTTCGAGGCCGGCACGCAGATGGTGTCGCAGGCGATCGGGATGGGCGCCGCGGCGTCCTACCTCGGTGAGCTGGGCATGGACGCGGTCGCCGCGCACGAGCACCACCTGGCCGGGCTGCTGCTCGACGCGGTCGCCTCGGTCCCGGGCGTGCGCGTCATCGGTCCGACCGACACCCGCGACCGCCTGGCGACCGTCTCGTTCGTCGTCGACGGCGTGCACGCCCACGACGTGGGCCAGGTGCTCGACGACGCCGGCGTGGCCGTGCGGGTGGGTCACCACTGCGCCCAGCCCCTGCACCGCCGGTTCGGCGTAGCGTCGACCTCGCGGGCCAGCGCGGCCGTCTACACGACGGACGACGAGATCGAGGTCTTCCGGGAAGCACTGGCGGGGGTCCGGGCGTTCTTCGGTCTGGAGGTGTCATGAGTTCCTCGATGGAGCAGCTGTACCAGCAGGTCATCCTCGACCACGCCAAGTTCCCCCACGGCCGCGGCCTCGGGCTCGCCGGTGCCCATGTCGGTGAGTCGCACCAGGTCAACCCGACGTGCGGCGACGAGGTCACCCTCCAGGTCGACCTCGAGGACGGCATCGTGCGCGACGTCCGCTGGGAGGGCCAGGGCTGCAGCATCTCGCAGGCTTCGGTCTCGGTCCTGCACGACCTGGTCGTCGGCAACGACCTCGCCACGGTCGACCAGATCGGCGGCACCTTCCGCGAGCTGATGTCGGCCCGCGGCAACGGCCTGGACGACGAGTCCGCCGAGGACTCCCTCGGCGACGCGACCGCCTTCACCGGGGTGGCCAAGTACCCCGCCCGCATCAAGTGCGCGCTGCTCGGCTGGTCCGCGCTGACCGACGCACTCATCAAGACCGGCGCCCGTCCCACGGAGGACTCATGACCATCCAGCCATCTCCCACGACAGTGGCCGACGTCGAGGAAGCCCTGCGCGACGTCATCGACCCCGAGCTCGGCATCAACGTCGTCGACCTCGGCCTGATCTACGGGGTCGTCATCGACCAGACGAACACGGCGATCATCGACATGACCCTCACGTCCGCGGCCTGCCCGCTGACCGACGTCATCGAGGACCAGTCCGCGACCGCGCTCGACGGCATCGTCGACGGCTTCCGCATCAACTGGGTCTGGATGCCGCCGTGGGGCCCCGAGAAGATCACGCCCGACGGGCGCGAGCAGATGCGGGCGCTCGGCTTCAACATCTGACGCGCGACCCGGACTTCCTGGAGGCGGGCCGATGCCCGACGAACAGCTGTCCCCGCCGACCCGGGGGATCGAGGTCGAGGAGCTGACCGTCGTCGACCTCGGCCCCGAGCTCCCGGGCATGGAGGGACGCCGGCTCCGGATGCGGAAGGTGACGATCGCGCCTGGAGGAGTGTTCGGTCCCGTGCACGACCACGTGGGCCGGCCGGGCATGGTCTACGTGCTCGAGGGAACGGTCACCGACCATCGGGACGGCACGTCGACGGACTACGGTCCAGGCCCGGGCTGGGCGGAGGACCGGGGCACGGTCCACTGGCTCGAGAACCGGGGAACCGTCCCGGCGGTGGAGATCTCGGTCGACATCGTCGGGCAGGCGTGAGTCAGACGGTCGTGACCATCACGCAGTTGCCCTTGCCCTTGGGCCGTTGGTACGCGAAGCCGGCCTCCTCGAAGAGCGTGCGCGTGCCGTTGTAGAGGAAGGACGCCGACTTCTTCGCGCCGCCGGTGTCGTGGGGGTAGGCCTCGACGATGCCGCCGCCCGCCGCGGCGATGAGGTCGAGCGCGCCCTGCAGGGCGATGCGGGACACCCCTCGTCGCCGGTAGTCCCGGTCGACGAAGAAGCAGGTGATCCGGAAGTCGGGCTCGCGCTCGAGCCCGGCGAGGTAGTCCTTGCGGTGCTGGACGTTCGGGAGCTCGCCGGGGGTCCCGTACTCGGCCCAGGCGACCGCCGCGTCGCCGTCGAAGACGAGCGCAGCGTGCGCCCGCCCCTCGACGACCAGCTGGTGCTTCATCAGGCGACTGCCCTCGGCACCCGGTGCCCGGTCGGGGAGGCTCGGGTGGAAGTACGTGCACCAGCACCCGCCCCAGACACCGTTGTGCTTCTCGGCGAGCCGCGCGAACGCGTCCCAGGTGTCCGGGGTCAGCGCCCGGACGTCGTAGTCGTCCATCGGAGCCTCACAGGGTGTCGGCGGCGAACGTGTCGCACGCCTCCAGGGTGCCCTGCTCGTAGCCGGTTGTGAACCAGCGCTCGCGCTGCTCGCTCGTGCCGTGCGTGAACGCGTCGGGGTTCACGTCCCCGCCGCCCCGCTTCTGGATGTGGTCGTCGCCGACCGCGGCGGCGGCGTTCAGCGCGTTCTGCAGCTGCTCCTGCGTGATCGGGTTCAGGAACGGCTTGCCGGTGTCGGGGTCGAGCGTCTCGGTCGCGTCGCCCACCCACATGCCCGCGTAGCAGTCGGCCTGCAGCTCGGTGCGCACCGAGTCCGAGTCCGCGCCGGTGCCCTGCCGGTCCGCCTGGTCCATCACGCCGGTAATCGTCTGGATGTGGTGGCCGTACTCGTGGGCGGTCACGTACATCTCGGCCAACGGGCCGTCCTGCGCGCCCAGCTGCGACTCGAGGTCGTCGTAGAAGCTCACGTCGAGGTAGATCGTCTTGTCGGGCGGGCAGTAGAACGGGCCGCTCGCGCTGGAGGCGTTGCCGCAGCCGGTGCTCACGGACTGCGAGAACGAGGTGACCCCGGGCTGGGTGAACTGGTTCGGCACGGCGGCCGCCCAGTAGACGTCGAGCGACTCGATCGTCCCCTCGAGCCGGCACTCGCGGTCGGTGTTCGCCTCGGCCGCGGTGCACGCCTCGAGGGTGCTCTCGGCCTGCTGACCACCGCCGCCGGCACCGCCGGCCACCTGGTTCACGACGTTGGCGAGCTCGCTGTTGCCCGTGGCCTGCAGGATCAGGACGAGCGCGACCACCGCGATCCCGCCGATGCCCCCACCGACGGCGATGCCGCCCTTGCCGGGACCGCGCTTGCGGACGCGGCCCGCGTCGAAGTTGCCACCCTCCTGGAACGTCATGCTCGCAACGTAGCGGCCGGAGCGGCGGACCGCTCCTCAGCTGCGCAGCGGGCGGCCGGTCGAGTCGTGCGCCCAGGACGACCCGGGCGAGCCGACGAGGTAGAGGATCCCCTCGATGAAGCCCCAGACCCACACCACGACCCACAGGATCCCGAACGTGACGATCCCGCCGACGATGCCGACCAGCAGCATGGTCAGCCCGATGCCGGTGTACCCCAGGTAGAAGCGGTGGATGCCGAACCCGCCCAGGAAGATGCCGAGCAGGCCCGCGACGATCTTCGACTTCGCCTGAGGGTCGAAGGGGTACAGGCCCGGCGGCGGGTACCCCGGCTGCCCGTACGGCGGCGGCGGGTACTGGCCCTGCGCGTAGGGCGGCGGCGGGTTCGCACCGGGCTGGCCGTACGGGGCGGGCGGCGGCGGGTACTGCCCCTGCGGCGGCGTGCCGTACGGCGGGGGTGTCTCGGGGGACGGTTCCGTGGGCTCGCTCATCCGACTCGCTCCGGTCTGCTCGTTCTGGGCAGGAATCTGCGACGACGTTATCGCAGGTGGGGCGGCCGATCAGTCCTCGCCCAGACCTCGTGCGGCGAGCGCGTCGCCGGTGGCGCGGGCGTGGGCGACCATCCGCACGGCCGCGGGCACCAGCACCGCCCGGGGGTTGCGCTCCAGGCCGCGGGCCCGGGCCGCGTCGCGTGTCTCCGACGTCGTGCGCACCAGGACGGGGATGGTCCGCAGGAACAGGCCGACGGTGAGCCCGAACAGCTCGGGGGACAGGCCCACGTGCCGCAGGGGCCGCGCCATCCGCGCGAGCACGTCCAGCAGCGTGTCGGCGCGGGTGGTCGCCGTGAGCAGTGTGCCGACGAGCACGAGCGCGACGAGGTCGACCGCGACCTCGATCGCCGTCGCCCAGCCCCGGGCCCACCACTGGTACGCGCCGATCATCGCGGCGATCACGAGCGTGGGCACCAGACCGCGGGTGGTCCGGTGCCAGGGGACGCGGGAGACGACCTGCAGGAGCAGCGCGACGCCCAGCGCGACGAGCGCCGATACCGGGCCGTGCGCGAGGACGACCGCGAGCGCGAACAGGGCGAGCAGGAGCAGCTTGAGGCCGGCGGGAGCACGGTGCAGCACGCTCGTGCCCGGGTGGTAGAGACCGAGGGGTCCGGTCCAGGGCGGGCGCAGGGGGCCGCTCACGGGTTGCCCACCGTCATGAGCTCCCGGTAGAACCGGACCGCCGCGGCGGGCTCGCCGTCGAACGCGACCTCGCCCTCCTCGACCACCAGCACCCGGTCCGCCTGCAGCGCCGCGTCGAGGTCGTGCGTGACGACGACGACCTGCTGGTCGAGTCCCGCGAGCAGCTCGTCGACGACGCGGCGCCACCGCAGGTCGAGCAGCGTGGTCGGCTCGTCGCACACGAGGATCTCGGGCTCGGTGGCGAGCACCGACGCGAGGGCGAGCAGCTGGCGCTGGCCACCCGACAGCGAGTGGACCGGGACCTCGGCACGGTCCGCCAGGCCGAACCGCGCGAGCGCCTGCCGGGCGGCCACGTCGCGGGCGGCCGCGTCCAGCGGGAGCCGCCGCAGCGAGAGTGCGACGTCCTCGACGGGGGTCGGCATGACGAGCTGCGCGTCCGGGTCGGTGAACATGAACCCGACCCGGCGACGCACGGCGGCCCCGTCCCGCGCCGTGTCGAGGCCGTCCACCCGGACGGTGCCCGACGAGGGCAGGACGAGGCCGTTGAGCAGTCGCGCGAGGGTCGACTTGCCGGAGCCGTTGGCGCCGACGATCGCGACGCGGCGCTCGACGAGCTGCAGGGTCACCGGTCCGAGCAGGCGCACGATGCGGTCCGCACCGCCCGCCGGGTCAGGGCTGTAGGCGGTGACCTGGACCTCGTCGAGCGCGATGACAGGCACGGTCAGCGGCGGTTGCGCAGCATGTCGGGGAACGCGCGGAAGATCGCCAGCGCCACACCGGCCGCGGCGAGGTTCTTGATGACGTCGCCGGGCCAGTAGACGACGTCGATCGCGAGCGCCTCGCGGAACGTGATCCCGAGGACCCCCATGAGCCCGGCGATGCCGGCCGGGTGGATGCTCAGGAAGCTCGCGGCGAGTCCCGCGACCACCAGGGCGACGTAGCGCCACACCCCGGCGTACCGACGGGCCCGGTCGACGGCGCGCAGGCCCAGGGTGGCGAACAGGCCGGCCAGGACGGCGGCTACCGGGAACGCGAGCAGGTAGCCGACCGACGGCTTGCTCAGCACGGCGACGCCGCCGGTGCCCTCGGCGAAGATCGGCAGGCCGACCAGCCCGAGCGCGAGGTAGAGCAGGACGGCCAGCCCACCGCGGCGCCAGCCGAGCACGAGACCGGCAAGGATGACGCCGAAGGTCTGCAGCGTGATCGGCACGCCCGACGGCGTCGGGATGCCCGGCAGGATCGCGCAGACGGCGATGAAGGCGGCGAAGCTCGCGATGAGCGCGACGTCGGTGGCGGCTGAGGAACGGGCGACCGGGACGGCCAGCGGCGCGGCATCGGTGAGTGCGGGTACGGCGTTGTCAGGTGTGTTGGCCATGGCTAACCCCTTGATCGTCGTCGATGGGTGGCGGGAGAGCCCGCGATGACGGCTGTGTCCTGCGACTCAGCGACCGGCGACAACGCTAGCCGCACGTAGACTTGCTGGCGTTTGTGCCGGCGACCAAGAGCCGCACGGCGAAATCGGAGGAAACCGTCAAGTGATCACCGCCCAGGCTGTCGAGCTGCGCATCGGCGCACGTGTGCTGCTCGAGGAGTCGTCGTTCCGCATCGCGGCCGGCGACCGGATCGGTCTGGTCGGGCGCAACGGTGCCGGCAAGACCACCCTCACCAAGACCCTCGCGGGCGAGACGCAGCCGACGGGCGGCCAGATCGTTCGCTCCGGCGACGTCGGCTACCTGCCGCAGGACCCCCGCACGGGCGACCTCGAGCAGCTCGCCATGGACCGCGTGCTCAGCGCCCGCGGTCTCGACGAGATCGTGCGCTCGCTGCGCGCCACCGAGACCGCGATGGCCAGCGAGGACGACGCGGTCCGCGAGAAGGCGATGGACAGGTACACGCGCCTGGACGCGCGGTTCAGCGCGGCCGGTGGGTACGCCGCCGAGAGCGAGGCGCATCGGATCGCGTCGAACCTCGGCCTGGACGAGCGCGTCCTGAGCCAGACGATCGGGACGCTCTCCGGTGGTCAGCGCCGCCGGGTCGAGCTCGCGCGCATCCTGTTCTCGGGCGTGGAGACCCTGCTCCTCGACGAGCCGACCAACCACCTCGACGCCGACTCGATCATGTGGCTGCGCGACTACCTCAAGGGGTACTCGGGCGGTCTCATCGTCATCTCGCACGACGCCGACCTGCTGCGCGCCGTGGTGAACAAGGTGTTCCACCTGGACGCCAACCGTTCCCAGCTCGACCAGTACGCCCTCGGCTGGGACGCGTACCTGCAGCAGCGCGAGACGGACGAGAAGCGCCGCCGCCGCGAGCGCGCCAACGCCGAGAAGAAGGCCTCGACGCTCATGGCGCAGGCCGACAAGATGCGCGCCAAGGCCACCAAGACCGTCGCCGCGCAGAACATGGCGCGCCGGGCCGAGCGGCTGCTGTCGGGCCTGGAGGCCGTGCGCGCGTCCGACAAGGTCGCGCACCTGCGGTTCCCCGAGCCCGCCGCCTGCGGCAAGACCCCGCTCACGGCCGCCGACCTGTCCAAGACCTACGGCTCGCAGGAGGTCTTCACCGGCGTCGACCTGGCGATCGACCGCGGGAGCAAGGTCGTCGTCCTCGGCCTCAACGGCGCCGGGAAGACGACGCTGCTGCGGATCCTCGGCGGCGTCGAGCAGTCGGACACCGGTGAGGTCCGGGCGGGGCACGGCCTCAAGCTCGGCTACTACGCCCAGGAGCACGAGACCCTCGACCTCGAGCGGACCGTCGTCGAGAACCTCAAGTCCGCGGCGCCGGACCTGACCGAGACCCAGGTCCGTGGGGTCCTCGGCTCCTTCCTGTTCTCGGGCGACGACGCCGACAAGCCCGCCCGCGTCCTGTCCGGTGGCGAGAAGACCCGCCTCGCGCTCGCGGCCCTCGTCGTCTCGTCGGCCAACGTCCTGCTCCTCGACGAGCCCACGAACAACCTGGACCCTGCCTCCCGCGAGGAGATCCTCGCGGCCCTGCGCGGCTACTCCGGCGCGGTCGTCCTGGTCTCGCACGACGAGGGCGCCGTCGCCGCGCTCGACCCCGAGCGCGTCCTGCTGCTGCCCGACGGCGACGAGGACCTGTGGAACCCGTCGTACCTGGACCTCATCGCCCTGGCCTGACCCGGACATGACGAACGGCCGGTGCCCCGCGACGGGGCACCGGCCGTTCGCGTCCGGCGCTAGTTCCTCGTGATGGTGAAGTTCGGGCAGGTGTTGACGACGTCGTGCGAGTTGTTCGTCATCACCAGGTTGGTGAACGTCGCCGCGCCGATCGCGGGGCCCTGACCGGGCTCCGGGAGGGCGTTGCACCAGACCGCGTTCCCGGCGCGGCCCGTGAGGTTGAACGACGACGCGGTCGCGTCGACGTTGCTGCCGTCCGGCCGGGGCTCGTTCGCCCGGTCGACGGTGATGTTGGTCAGCACGGTGTCGGCGACCGGGTTGGTCGCGCTCGACCCGACGTACTTCGTCTGGAACATGATCCCGTCGTAGGTGGGATCGACGATGTCGACGTTGCTGACGCGGATGCCCGTGAACGCACCGTCACCGGAGTTGAGCCAGAGGGCCGGGAAGACCTGCTGGCCCCAGAAGTGACCACCCGACCGGACGATCGAGATGTTGTCGAACGTCGTCGTCCCGCTGAAGCCCACGAACGGGATGCCGAAGTTGATCGACGAGATCGTCACGCCCGGGTAGGTGAGCATGTCCGCGGCGTACAGGTTGCGGAACGTGTTCGCCGTGCCGCCGTAGATCGCGAAGCCTGCGGCACGCCACGTGAGGATCGCCGTGAGGTTCTCGTACAGGTTGTTCGAGACCGTCCCGGCGTGCACGTCCTGGGCGTTGAACAGCGCGAAGCTGTCGTCACCCGTGGCGTGTGCCGCGATGTTGCGCAGCACGTTGCCCGAGCTGTCGTTCGCCAGCGTGATGCCGTCGGCGAACGTGTCGTCGATCCGGTTGTTCGTGAACGTCGAGCTGTCCACGTTCTGACCCCAGACCATCACGACCGTGTGGGCGACCCACACGTTGTCGATCGTGATGTTGGTGACGTTCGTCAGCCCGAACACCTGACCGGACCCGTCGGTCCGGCTGGTGGTGTTGCCGAAGACCGCGAAGTTCCGGAACTGCGAACCCGTGGCACCGGCCCCGTTGGGCGTGAAGCCGACGTCGGTGTTCTCCTGGCCCTGCGGCGCGTAGAGCCGCGTGAACCACGGCCCGGCACCGACGACCTGCAGCGGCTTCTGGCCGATCTGGAACTTCTGCGACACCTGGTAGTCGCCCGCCGGCATGTAGATGCCGGTGGCCGTGGCGCTCTGGTTGGCCGTGTTGAGGGCCGCCTGGATCGCCGACTGGTCGAGGCCGCTGACCGTCACGAGGTGCGTCGGGTCAGGGTTCGCGATCGGCGTCGCCAGCTCGAGCTGGATGAAGTCGACCGTGATGTCCGCGCCGGTGGTGTTGCGCACCGAGAGCGAGGCACCCGCCGGGACGGTCGTGGACAGGACCACGTTCGCCTCGTCGTAGATGTGCCGCGGGCCGGTGCCCGAGTTCTGCGGCGAGGCCTCGGCCCCGTACAGCCACGCGTACTTGGACACCAGGTTGACCGTGCCCACCTGGGTCGAGCCGTTGAACACCCCGAGCGTCGTCGTGGTGCCGTCCGGGATCGAGAAGCGCACGTCGATCGTGTTGGTCGCCGCTCGCGTGGTCCAGGACACCGCCTTGCCGGTGCCGTTCAGGCGGACGGCCTTGCGGCCGGACGCCTCGCCCGCGAGGTCGCCGATCGTGCGGTTGGGTCCGACCGTGGTCGCCCCGCCCGCGAGCGTGCCGTCCTCCGCCTCGTAGGAGTCGTACGGCATCGATGCGCCACGGCCGGCCGAGAGCTGCTGGACCGCGGTGTTGTTGGCCTGCTTGACCGCGAGCTCGGCAGAGTCCGCGGCGACCGTGGTGGTCACCGTGTACTTGCCGTTGACCGCGGTCCAGGTGCCGGCCGTGACGTTGACGCTCGCCCCGGCCGCGATGACGCCCGAGGGAGCCGTCGGGGTGAGCGTCTTGACGACGGCACCCGTCTGGTCCTTGATCGTCACCGTCACGCCGTGCGCCGCGGCGCTCGACGGCTGGTTGCCCTGGTTCTTGACCGTCGTCGTGAAGGTGACGGTCTGCCCGCCCGAGGGCGAGCCGGGCGACCACGCGGTCGTCGCGACGAGGTCGGCGCTCTGCACGGCCGCCACGGTCAGTGCCGGGCCGCTCGCGCTGTTGTTCGCCTCGCTCTGCTCGACGATCGCGTTAGCTTCGTCGACCACCGCCGACGTGGCGTAGGTCCCGGCCGTCTGCGGGCCGGCGTTGAACGAGACCGTCGCCGAGGCGCCGGCGGCGAGCGAGGCGACGTTCGCCGTGCCCACCTTCGTCGTGCCGAGGTAGAAGCTCACCGTGCTCGCCGCGGCCGTCGCCGTGCCGATGTTGGTGACCTTCGCGCTGAGCGTGACCGAGTCGGTCTCGATCGGGCTCGCCGGGCTGGAGGCGACGTTGCTGACAGCGAGGTCCGGGTTCGGGGCGGGGACGCCCAGCACCTGGAGCTCGGCCACCTGGCCGCCGGACGCGCCGGAGTTGTTGGTGAACGACAGGCGGACGTCCGCCGCCGTGGCGCTCACCGGGATCGTGACGACGTTGTTGCCCTGCGTGAAGGTGTACGTCGCCGACGCCTTGATGGTCGTGTAGGCGCCGCCCGCCTGGTCCCGGCCCTCGATGGAGAAGGTCTGGGTGCGCGTGCCCCAGGCCGGGTCGGGGTTGAGCCTGACGACGACCGACGAGACGTTGACGTTCGCCCGCATGGCCACGTTCAGCCAGGACGGGACCGCACCCTCCCAGTAGGTGGCGAGGTTGCCGTCGTTCGCGTTCGCCGCGACGAACGTGAACGTGTCGGACGACGAGGTCATCGTCTTGCCGGCCGCCTGGTCCGTCGCGGTGCTGGTGCCGCCCGTGCCGGACAGCGGCACGGTGAGCGTGCTGTTCGTCGCGGTGCTGGAGAACGTCAGGCTGCCCGTCCGGGTGCCCGCCGCCGTCGGCGTGAAGGTGACCGTCGCCGTGCACGTGCTGCCCGCGCCGAGCGTGGTGCCGCAGGTGGTGGTCCGGCTGAAGTCACCGCTCGCGGTCACCCCGGTGATCGTCGCCGAGGCGCCGCCGGTGTTGGTGAACGTCACGCTCTGGGTGGCGCTGGACGAGCCCACGGCGGTGGCGCCGTAGGCCAGGCTCGTCGGGTTGGCGGTGATCGTCGCCGTCGAGGCGGGGTTGCCCGTCCCGGAGAGCGCGACGGCCAGCGTCGGGTTGGTGGCGTTGCTCGCGACCGTCAGGGTGCCCGTGCGGGTGCCCGTCGCGGTCGGTCGGAACGTCACGGTGACGGTGCACGAGGCACCGGCGGCCAGCGTCGCGCCGCAGGTGGTCGTGTTCGTGTAGTCGCCGCTGACCGAGACCCCGCTCAGGGAGGCCGCGGCCGTGCCGGTGTTCGCGACGGTCACGGTCTGCGTGGCCGACGACGACCCGGCCGTGGTGCCGGCGAACGTCAGGCTCGTCGGGTTGGCGGCCAGGGTCGCCGAGGTGGGCGCCGTGCCCGTGCCGGTGAGCGCCACCGTCACGGACGGGTTGCTCGCGTTGCTGGCGACGGTCAGCGTGCCGGTACGTGAACCGGTCGCCGTCGGGCTGAACGACACGCTCGCCGTGCACGACGCACCGGCGGCCAGGGTGGCCCCGCAGGTGGTCGTCCGGGCGAAGTCGCCGTTGAGCGTGACGCCCGAGACGTTGGCCGAGGCACCGCCCGTGTTGGTGATCGTCACCGTCTGGGCGGCGCTCGTCGCGCCGACCGTCGTGCTGCCGAAGGCCAGGCTGGTGGGGGAGGCGGCCAGCGTGGCCGTCCCCGTGCCGCCGGGACCGTAGACCTCGACCTCGGAGAGCTGGCCGGCCGGCCAGCTCGAGTTGGCGGTCACGTTGACCCGCACGTACCGCTGGGACGTGGCCGCGAAGGTCACGTCGGCGGAGTTGCCGCTGCCCGGCAGGAACTGCGCGACCGCGGACGGCGACAGGGTCGTCCAGGTCGAGCCGTTCGTGCTGCCCTGGATGGACACCGTCTCGTTGCGGGCGCCCCAGGTCGGCGGGATCTTCAGGGTGACCTTGCTGATCGACTGCGCCGATCCGAGGTCCACCTGCACCCACTGCGGGAACGCGTTGTTGGCGCTCTCCCAGTAGGTGCTCGCGTTGCCGTCCGTGACGTTGCCCGACGGGTAGACGTCGTTGTGCGACGACTCGCTGGTCGGCTTGTTCAGCGCCAGGTTGCCGGTCGCCGTCCCCGCGCCCGTGCCGGTGAGGGCCACGGTCGTCGGGCTGTTGGTGGCGTTGCTGTTCACCGTGACCGAGCCGGTGCGCGCACCGGTGGCCGTCGGCTGGAACGTGACGGCGACCGTGCAGGTCGCGCCCGCGGCGATCGAGCTCCCGCAGGTGTTCGTCTGCGAGAAGTCGCCGGTCGCCGAGACGCCCGAGATCGCAGCCGCGGCCCCGCCCGTGTTCGTGATCGTCACGTTCTGGGCGGCGCTGGCTGCGCCGACCGTGGTCGAGCCGAACGTCACCGACGACGGGCTCGCCGAGAGCGACGCCGTCGCGACGGAGGTGCCGGTGCCGCTGAGCGCGACCGTGGTCGGGCTGTTGGTCGCGTTGCTGGTGACCGTGAGCGTGCCCGTGCGGTTGCCCGTCGCGGTCGGTGCGAACCGCACCGAGACGGAACACGAGGCCCCGGCCGCGAGCGAGGTCCCGCAGGTGTTCGTCTGCGAGAAGTCGCCGCCCGCCGTGACGCCGGAGATCGCCGCTGCGGCGGTTCCCGTGTTGCTGACCGTCACGGTCTGGACCGCGCTCGTCGTGCCGACCGTCTGGCCGGCGAACGAGAGCGAGCCGGGGTTGGTCGCGAGCACGGCGGCCGGGGTGACCGTCCCGCTCGGGAACACCTGCAGCTCGGAGACCTGACCCGCAGGCCAGCCCGAGTTGGCCGTGATGTTCACGCGCACGTACCGGGTGCTCGTCGCCGGGATCGTGATTGCCGCCGTGTTCGGCGTCGCATCGGCCGGGTTGAACGTGTAGGTCCCGGACGCGACCGTGCTGAACGAGGTGCCGTTGGTGCTGGTCTGCACCGAGAGCGTCTGCGTCCGCGTCGCCCACGCCGCTGCCGGCGGGAGCTTGAGCGTGACCTTGCCGATGCTCGTCGCAGCGCCGAGGTCGACCTGGAGCCACTGCGGGAACGCGCCGTTGACGCTCTCCCAGTAGGTGCTCGCGTCTCCGTCGACAGCCTTGGCCGCCGACTGCGTGCTGTTGGTCTCGCTGCTCGCGCTCGCGGTCTTGCCCTGCGCGATGTTGGTGTCCGTGCCGACCGCCGCACCCGACAGCGCGACCGTGGTCGGGCTGTTGTTGGCGTTGGACGTCACGGTCAGCGTGCCGGTGCGGGTGCCCGAGGCGGTCGGCTTGAACGCCACCGTCACCGTGCACGAGCCGCCGACGGCCACGGACGCGCAGGTGTTCGTCTGCGTGTAGTCGCCGGTCACGGCCACGCCCGAGACGTTCGCCGCGGTGGTGCCCGAGTTCGCGACCGTCACGACCTGGGTCGCGCTCGTCGCGCCGACGACCGTGCTGCCGAACGTCAGCGAGGCCGGGTTGGCGGACAGGATCGGACCCGGTGCGACGCCGGTGCCGGACAGCGGGACGGCCGTGGTGCTGCCGGCCGCGGTCACGGACAGGTTTCCCGAGCGGGTGCCCGCGACGGTCGGCGAGAACTTCACCGAGACCGTGCACGACGCACCGGCGGCCAGGGAGGCGCCGCAGGTGTTCGTCTGGTTGAAGTCACCGGTGACCGCGATCGTGCCCACGGTCGCCGACGAGGTGCCGGTGTTGGTGACGGAGACGGCCTGGGCCGCGCTCGTCGCCCCGGTGGCGACCGACCCGAAGCTCACGGCCGCCGGGCTCACGCTGATCCCGGAGATGTTGTCCGGGAGGTAGGGCGGGAGCGTCGGGGTGGGCCACGGGCCGCAGTAGGGCGTTCCGAAGATGCCGGAGTTCCCGCCACCGTCGGTGAGCGTGAACTGGTTGCTGCAGGCGTAGATCGACGACGGGCCCTGCGTGCCGGTCGCGGTGCTGTTGGTGATCGTCGCGGCGCCCGCCACCTGCTCCTGCACGACGAACGTGCCGGTGTTCTGGATGGTCGCGTTGTTGATCTTGACGTTGCTGATGTTGGAGCCCGAGACGAACTGGATCGCCTCGTACGGGCTCTGCTGGATCAGCAGGTTGTCGACGTTGGTCAGGCCCGACATGGTGCCGTCGCGCGCGTCGAACCACAGGGCGCCGACGCCGAACTGCCAGTTCGGGTCGACGTTGCCCGAGCGGATGATCGTGTTGCGCAGGACGTCCGTGCGGCCGAGCGTGGTCGACGCGAACCGCTGACCGACGTGGATGCCGCCGCCCTGGGACAGGCCCGCGTCGATCACGCGGTTGTCGGAGACGACGTTGTCGTGGCCGCCGTAGATCGCGATGCCGTTGGCCAGGATCGGGTACTGGACCGTGTTGTGGTCGAACGAGTTGTTCACGTCGGCGTTCTGCTCGGCCCACGTGGCCAGGCCGTCGTCGCCCGCGTTGCGGACGTCGCTGTTGGTGACCCGGGAGTTCGTCACGCCGTTGTGGAAGTTCACGCCGTCCGCGTTGAAGTTGCGCAGCCGCAGCCCGCTCATCACGAGGTTGTCGAACGGTCCGTCCATCCACGCGCCGACCTTGGTGTGCTCGATCCACACGCGGTCGACCGTCGAGTTGGTCATCGCGCCGCCGATGCCGTTGACCTGGTCGGCGTCGTTGCGCTCCTGCACGTTCCCGAAGATCGAGAAGTCGGCGAGGTGGACGTTCGTGCTCGGGTTCGGCGCGTAGTTGCCGTAGAACCCGATCCGGTCGCCCGTGGTCCTCGAGTGCCACATGCCGGCGCCCTTGATCGTGACGTTGTTCACGATGATGTGGTCGATGATCTTGAAGGTGCCCGCGGGGATCCAGACCGTCCCGCCCCCGCCGGCCGCCGTGATGGCCTGCTTCATCGCGTTCGTGGAGTCGGCGACCCCGGTCGGGTCCGCGCCGAAGGTCGTGATCGAGACCGACCCGGCGGGCTGCGTCAGGGGCGCGGCCACGTTCTCGAAGTCGGCGAAGTCGATCGTGTACGACGAGGCCGAGGAGTCGGCGTCGACCTGCAGCCGGAACGTGGTGCCGGCCGGGTACGTCTGGCCGAACAGCCGGTTCACCTCGTCGTAGAAGTGGTGGTGGTTGTTGCTCGGCTGGTTGGAGAACGGGTAGCTCGAGTAGAAGTGGCTGTAGGCGTTGGTGAGCGTGAAGTTCGCCTGCTTGGCCCCGTTGACGTAGAGCGAGATCGGCGCGGTGTACGCGGCGCCGTTCGAGGAGTCCGGGATGCTGTAGCGGAAGACGATCGAGTTGGTCGCCGTCGGCGTCGTGAACTCGACGTACTTGCCCTGCCCGCTCAGCGTGACGGCCTTGCGGTAGGAGGCCTCGCCGGGCAGCGTGTTGTACTCCGCCGACGGGCCGATGATCGTCCCGTTCGTGCTGGCGTTCTCCGCCTGCACCTCGACGTACGGCAGGGTCGCGCCGACGCCGCCGGTGGCAGCCGCGGACGCGGCCGTCCCGGTGACGGCGACGAGGCCGGCTGCGACGACTGTCGCACCGGCCGCGAGGACCGCGACATGGCGTCGTCCTCGATGGGTTCGCATGGCGAACATGGGAGCTCACTCTCGACAGGGTGGGAAACGCGGGTCTGAACACCGCCGGTCGACCCTCGGCCGTCGTTGGCGCGGGGGTGAGGTCACCGAGTGAGGGCTCGGGTCGGGGCGGAGGCGACGCTGCCTCGCAGACTCCACGCGTCCGTGGAGAGCGCTTGGTCCGTGCTGTGAGTCATCGGCTGTATGACCGATTCGGTAGACCGTAGCGATCCGGACACATCGGTGCAAGAGGACGATAATCGACTGCAAGTTTCGTCGCGACAGGCCGGAAAATTGGCACTTCTTGCGTTCGACGGTGCCGTGGGAGCGTGACCGTGGCGAGCGGGGTCAGTCGGTGGAGCGCTGGTCGGACGCGGCGAGCTGCGCGTCGATCAACGCGTCCTCGGCGTCCTCGTCGCGACCGCCTCGGCGGTGCGGCACGTCGGGGTCGAGCGCGGAGCGCCGCGGTGCGGGGCGCCGCCGTGCGGGCCGCGGGTCGTCGCGGGTCGGCCAGAGCACCGGACCGTCGCCCTGCGGTGCCGGCGGCTCCTCCTCCAGCGGCGGGGCGTCCTCGTACCGCGCCTCGAGCAGCTCCCGGCGCGCCATGGACAGGAACGCCACCAGGCCGCC
The DNA here is from genome assembly GCF_056404795.1 of Cellulomonas sp. P2_B4. Taxonomy (NCBI): domain Bacteria; kingdom Bacillati; phylum Actinomycetota; class Actinomycetes; order Micrococcales; family Cellulomonadaceae; genus Cellulomonas; species Cellulomonas sp. P2_B4. Next base: position 454,120 of record NZ_JBFUDI010000002.1, on the reverse strand, counting down.
GATGGCGAAGAGCCACCACTGGAACGCGTACGACAGGTGCGACCCCGGGTCCTTGCTCGGGGCGGGCAGCGGACCGAGGACGGTCGCGGGGGCGGGGGACTCCGCCGTGAGGCCGCCGTATGCCTCGAACGTCGGCGCACCGGCCAGGTCGCTCTCGGCGAGGACCTGGCCCACCGCGATCGCCTGGACCTGGCCCGCCGGCGCCGAGCGGGTCGACGCCGGCTCGCTCTCGCGCAGCTTGACGGTCACGGTCACCGTGCCGGCCGGCGGTGCGGGCGGGTCCACCTCGGCGGCGGACGTCTCGCCGGTGGCCACCCAGCCGCGGTCCACGACGAGCACGGAGCCGGCCTGGGTGGGCTCCGAGGCGGTGCCGACGGACGCGTCCTCGACGACGAACGGGACGAGCACGTGGTAGACGGCGTTGCCGCCCACGGGACGGTTGCGCAGCAGGACGGTCGCGTCCGGCTCGTAGTGCCCGACCACCTCGACCTGGCGCCACACGTCCTGCGGCGCCAGGGGGGTGTCGGTGGTCGGCAGGACCTCGTCGAGCGGGACCGGGTCGGCCTTCTCGTTGGCCTCGACGACCGCGATCGCGTGGTCGCGCCACACGTGCCGGTTCCACTGCCAGCGGCCGAGGAACGTGCAGGCGACGGCGACCACCAGAGCGACGACCACGAGCCCGGCGGCGCGGCGGGCCGCGGGGCTCATGTCGCGTCGACCCGTTCGAGCGTCGACGCGGGCACGACGTCGCGCAGGAAGTCACGGACCCCGAGGAACTGCGACAGCGGCTCGCGGTGGTCGTCGCACGCGAGCCACACCTTGCGGCGCTCCGGGGTGTGCAGCTTCGGGTTGTTCCAGAGCAGTCCCCACGTCGCCGTCGCACGGCAGCCGCGGGCGCTGCAGATCAGCTCGTCGACCGCGTCCGGGACGGGTCCCAGCAGGCTCACGCGTCCGTCTCCGGACCTCGGCCGTTGGTCGGCGCCGGCCCCAGCCCACCCGCGCTGCCCGGGCCGCCGCCGATCTCGCGCGGGCCCAGGTAGGCCGCGCCGTCGTCGTCGCGCTCGCGTCCCGCGTTGGCGAACAGGACGGCGATGTAGGGCAGCACGACCGCCAGGACGATGAGGATGAGCGAGGCCCACATCGGGATGTGGTTCCAGGTGAGCACGGCGAGCAGGAACGCGAACACGCGGATGGTCATCTGGATCAGGTAGCGGCTCTGGCGCCGCGACATGTCCGCAGCCAGCGGCTCCGGGGCGGTGGTGATCCGGTGCACCTCGCCCTCGGGGGCGTCGCGGCCACGACGGTTGCTGCTCACCACCTGATCGTAGTCCGGTCCTGCCAGGGTGCCTCGCCCGGGCGCCGCGCCCGCCTGAGGCTTTCTCAGGCTCCCGTCTTGTGCAGGTCCCACAACACCGCCCGACGAACATGGGGGCGGGCGGTGCCGTGACGTGGGGCGGACGTCGGATAGCGTCGTGTCCCGTGCCTGAGACTTCCGACAACACGACCACATCCGCCCGCAGCGTCCTCGTGACGGGTGCGAACCGGGGGATCGGCCGCGCCATCGCCGAGCGGTTCGTGGCGAACGGCGACAAGGTCGCCACCATCTACCGGTCCGGTGACCTGCCCGAGGGCGTGCTCGGCGTCGTCGGCGACGTGCGGGACACGGCCAGCGTCGATGCCGCGTTCGCCGAGATCGAGGCCGCGCACGGTCCCGTCGAGGTGCTCGTCGCGAACGCCGGCGTGACCCGCGACCAGCTGCTCATGCGGATGACCGACGAGGAGTTCGACGCGGTCATCGACGTCAACCTCACCGGCTCGTTCCGCTGCGCGCGCCGCGCGAGCAAGGGCATGATCCGGCTGCGTCGCGGACGCATCATCTTCATCTCCTCGGTCGTCGGCCTCTACGGCTCGGCGGGCCAGGTCAACTACGCGGCGTCGAAGTCGGCCCTGGTCGGCATGGCACGCTCCATCACGCGCGAGCTCGGCGGGCGCGCGATCACCGCGAACGTCGTCGCCCCGGGCTTCATCGACACGGACATGACGCGCGCGCTGCCCGAGGAGCGCCAGAAGGCCTACCGCGACTCCATCCCGCTGGGCCGGTTCGCCCAGGCCGACGAGGTCGCCGGCGTCGTGGAGTTCCTCGCCTCGGACGCCGCCGCGTACATCTCGGGCGCGGTCGTCCCGGTCGACGGCGGCCTCGGCATGGGCCACTGACCACTCACGAGCTCGTACGGAACTAGAGAACGGAACGCACATGGGTCTGCTCGACGGCAAGACACTCCTGGTCACCGGCGTCCTCACGGACGGCTCGATCGCCTTCCACGTGGCGCGCCTCGCGCAGGAGCAGGGAGCGGAGGTGCTGCTGACCTCGTTCGGCCGCCAGTTCCGCCTCACGCAGGTGATCTCCCGCCGCCTGCCCAAGCCCGCGGAGGTGCTGCAGCTCGACGTGACGAACGCCGAGGACCTCGCCGCGCTCGAGGCGCGCGTCCGCGAGCACGCCGACCACCTCGACGGTGTCGTGCACTCCATCGGCTTCGCGCCGCAGTCGGTCATGGGCGGCAACTTCCTGGCCGGTGAGTGGGACGACGTCGCGACGGCCCTGCAGGTCAGCGCGTACTCGCTCAAGTCGCTCGCCGTGGCGACGCAGCCGCTCCTGACGCGCGGCTCCGCGGTCGTCGGGCTCACGTTCGACGCGCGTTACGCCTGGCCGGTCTACGACTGGATGGGCGTCGCCAAGGCCGCGTTCGAGTCGACGGCCCGCTACCTGGCTCGCGACCTCGGTCCGGAGGGCATCCGCGTCAACCTCGTCTCGGCCGGACCGATCCGCACCACGGCCGCGAAGTCGATCCCCGGCTTCAACACGATGGAGGAGGGCTGGTCCGACCGTGCCCCGCTCGGCTGGGACGTCAGCGACCCCGAGCCGACCGCGCGCGCCGTGGCCGCCCTCCTGTCCGACTGGTTCCCGGCGACCACCGGCGAGATCGTGCACGTCGACGGCGGCGTCCACGCGATGGGTCTGTGACCGTCGACGCGTGCGCCGATGCGTTCGATGATGGGACGCTGAGCCGGTGACGCCCGAGCCCGCCACCCGGAACCTGGTCTTGCTCCGCCATGCCAAGGCGGAGCATCCGGAGCGGATGGCGGACATCCAGCGGCCCCTCTCGCTGGTCGGGCGCCGCCAGGCCGGTCGCGTCGGCGCCGCGCTGGCTGCGGACGGCATGGTCCCGGACCTCGTGCTCTGCTCGTCGAGCGTGCGGACGAGGCAGACCTGGGACCTGGCCCGGTCGACCCTGGGGGCGACGCCGGAGGTCCGGTTCGACGAGGGCATCTACTACGCGGGCGTCAGCGAGGTCCTGGAGATCGTGCAGGGGGTTCCCGACGAGGTGCGCACGCTCCTGGTCGTCGGCCACGAGCCGACGATGTCGCACCTGGCGACCGCCCTCGCGGGTCCGCACTCCGACCCCACGACCCTGGCGCGCGTGCGCGTCGGCGTGCCGACCGCGAGCTGGTCGCTGCTGACGGTGGACACCGGCTGGGCCGGTCTCGAGACCGGCGGAGCGACCCTGCGGCGCCTGACGCTCGCCGAGTAGGCGAACCCGGCCCGACGGCCGGAGCGTCAGGTCCGGAAGACCGGGAGCTCCAGGACCGCGTCGAGCCGGTCGCGCACGACGGCGTCCGCGGCGTCGCAGAGCAGCGGCTTGGCGTTGTACGCGATGCCGAAGCCGGCGGCGGTCACCAAGTCGATGTCGTTCGCGCCGTCGCCGATCGCGATCGTGCGCGTCATCGGCAGGCCGACGCGGGCGGCGTAGTCGCGAAGGGTCACGGCCTTGGCCGCGCGGTCGACGACGTCACCGCTGACCCGCCCGGTGAGGCGACCGTCGAGCACCTCGAGGCGGTTGGCGTGGGTCAGGGTGATCCCCAGCCTCGCGGCGAGCGGGGCGACGATCTCGATGAAGCCGCCCGACACCAGCCCGACGGGCCAGTCGCGCGCGGCCATCTCGGCGATCAGCTCGACGGCACCCGGTGACAGCTCGACCTCGTCCAGGACGTCGTCGAACACCGAGACAGGCAGACCGGCGAGCGTCGCGACCCGCTCGTGCAGGGACGCCGCGAAGTCGAGCTCGCCGCGCATCGCACGCTCGGTGATCTCGGTGACCATCTCCTCGGAGCCGGCGCGGGCCGCGAGCATCTCGACCACCTCGCCCGTGATGAGCGTGGAGTCCACGTCCATGACGAGCAGCCGGCGGCCGGGGGTGAGGTCGGGAGAGGTCACGGGCGCGAGGGTAGTCGGTCCCGGCCCGTGCCCGTCCGGTCAGTCCGCCTCGATGACCGCACCCTTCGGCACGACGGTGATGCCCGACTCGGTGACGGTGAACCCGCGCGCCAGGTCGTGCTCGTGGTCGAGGCCGATGCGCACCCGCTCGGGGATCACGACGTTCTTGTCGACGATCGCGCGGTGGACCTGCGCGTACCGGCCCACCTCGACGTCGTCGAACAGCACCGAGTCGGTGACCTGTGCCCACGAGTGGGCACGGATCCCCGGCGACAGGATCGAGCCGCTGATGGTGGCACCGGAGATGAGCACGCCCGGGGAGACGATCGAGTCGGCCGCGTGGCCCAGTCGCCCCGCGCCCGCGTGCACGAACTTGGCGGGGGCCAGCGACGTGTAGCCGTTGTAGAGGGGCCAGGCGTTGTTGTAGAGGTTGAACACCGGCTCGATCGAGATGAGGTCGATGTTCGCCTCGTAGAACGCGTCGATCGTCCCGACGTCGCGCCAGTAGTTGCGGTCGCGCGGCGTCGAGCCGGGCACGTCGTTGCGGATGAAGTCGTAGACGCCGGCCGTGCCGCGCTCGACGAACCAGGGGGCGATGTCGCCGCCCATGTCGTGCCGCGAGTTCACGTCCTCGGCGTCCGCGGTCACCGCGGCGACGAGCGCGTCGGCGTTGGCGACGTAGTTGCCCATCGACGCGAGGATCTCGCCGGGGGAGTCCGCCAGGCCGACCGGGTCGGTGGGCTTCTCGCGGAAGCGGGCGATGCGGGTCGGGTCGTTGGGGTCGACCTCGATGACGCCGAACTGGTCGGACTCGTCGATCGACTGCCGGATGGCGGCCACCGTGAACTCGGCGCCCGACGCGATGTGGGCGTCGACCATCTGGGAGAAGTCCATGCGGTAGACGTGGTCGGCGCCGACGACCACGACGATGTCCGGCCGCTCGTCGTCGATGATGTTCAGGCACTGGTAGATGGCGTCGGCGCTGCCCAGGTACCAGTGCTTCCCGACGCGCTGCTGCGCCGGGACCGCCGCCACGTAGTTGCCCAGGAGCGAGCTCATCCGCCACGTCTGCGCGACGTGGCGGTCGAGGCTATGGGACTTGTACTGGGTGAGCACGATCACGTGCAGGTACCGGGAGTTGATGACGTTCGACAGGGCGAAGTCGACCAACCGGTACAGCCCCCCGAAGGGCACCGCCGGCTTCGCTCTGTGTGCCGTGAGGGGCATCAGGCGTTTGCCTTCCCCACCTGCGAGGACGATAGCGAGGACGCGCGGCGCTGCCATGCCTCGACCCTAGGCCCCCGTCGCGGTCCCAGCGAGGCCAGGCGCCGCTCACGCGCTAGCGTGTCGCGAGAAGAGCCGGTCGTCGGTGCCGGTGGGCGAGGGGATGGTTCGCGTGCGTGTCGATCTGCTGACCCGGGAGTACCCCCCGAACGTCTACGGGGGTGCCGGCGTGCACGTCGTGGGCCTCACCCGCGTGCTCGCCCGCTCGATCGACGTCCGGGTGCACTGCTTCGACGGTCCGCGCGACGAGCCGGGCGTGTCGGGCTACTCGGTGCCCGCCGACCTCGCCACGGCGAACGCGGCCCTCCAGACGTTCGGGGTCGACCTCGAGATCGCCGACGCGGTCGGGCACGTCGGTGCCGACGGGGTCGCCTCCGACCTCGTGCACTCGCACACCTGGTACGCGAACCTGGGCGGCCACCTGGCGGGGCTGCTGAACGGGATCCCGCACGTCGTCACCGCGCACAGCCTCGAACCGCTGCGGCCGTGGAAGGCGGAGCAGCTCGGCGGCGGCTACGCGCTGTCGAGCTGGGCCGAGAAGACCGCGTACGAGGGCGCCGCGGCCGTGATCGCCGTCAGCGGCGGCATGCGCGAGGACATCCTGCGCTCGTACCCGGCGGTGGACCCCTCCCTGGTCAAGGTCGTGCACAACGGGATCGACCTCGACCAGTGGCAGCGGCCGACGGGCGACGAGGCCCTGGCCCGCGCGGACGCCACCGTCCGTGCGCTCGGCATCGACCCGTCCCGGCCGTCGGTCGTGTTCGTCGGCCGGATCACGCGGCAGAAGGGCCTGCCGTACTTCCTGCGCGCGGTCGAGCTGCTGCCCCCGGACGTGCAGGTGGTGCTCTGCGCCGGTGCACCGGACACGCCCGAGATCCTGGCCGAGGTGACCGGCCTGGTCGACGTGCTGCGGACGAAGCGCACCGGCGTGGTGTGGATCGAGCAGATGCTCCCGCGCGAGGACCTGATCGCCGTCCTCTCGCACGGCACGGTCTTCGCGTGCCCGTCCGTGTACGAACCCCTGGGCATCGTGAACCTCGAGGCCATGGCTGTCGGGCTGCCTGTCGTCGGCACCGCCACCGGTGGCATCCCCGAGGTCATCGACGACGGGGTCACCGGACGGCTCGTACCGATCGAGCAGCTGCAGGACGGCACCGGGACGCCCGTGGATCCCGCCGCGTTCGTCGCGGACCTGGGTGCGGCGCTCACCGACGCCGTGAGCGACACCGCGCGGACGGCGCAGTGGGGCCTCGCGTCGCGCAAGCGCGTCGAGGACCACTTCTCGTGGGAGGCCGTCGGCGACCGCACGCTCGAGGTCTACCGGGCAGCGCTGGCCTGACGCTCAGGACCCGCGCGCGGCCAGCTCCTGCAGGAACGCCGGCATCCGTCCGACGCCGAAGTCGTAGTAGCGCGCCCAGGTGGGCCTGATCGCGATCCGTGCCATCTGGTCGTACATGCCGCGGACGCTCTTCTCGAACTGCGCCGCGGCCTCCGGGCCCATCGACTTCCGGCTGGCGGCGAGGTACTCGGGGACGACCCCGTCGACGATCCGGATGCTCGCCGTCCCGCGCACGGACAGCGCGCGCGCCCCCGACGGCGTGTCGCCCCGGTCGATCGTCAGGGCGACCTCGGGTCGCGACGACAATGCGGCGACCTTCGGTGCCGTCGACGCGGTGGAGACGACGAACTCCTCGCCCGTCCAGAAGAAGCCGACCGGGACCACGCGGGGCGTGCCGTCCTGCGCCGTGTAGGCGAGGTGGGCCTCCGAGGTCGAGTCGACGAGCTCCTGAGCGTCGGAGAGCTCTCGGTCGATGTCGTTCTGCTGCATCACTACCTCCAGCACGTCAGGCTACGAGCGCCGCCGCCGCAGCGCTCGTCGCGACCCGTCGGGCAGTCGGGCTCGCGGAGTGCACCGGTCGCGTCACCCGGTCACGCGGCTCCGGCTCCAGTTCCACTGGACGTCCTGCAGGCCGGCGAGGTTCTCCTCGGTACGCGGACCGGTCGGGTTCGTGAAGTCGTCCGGGGGAACCGTCGCGAGCGCACCCGCGACCACCGCGTCCGCGAGGCTCCACGATCCGGGGAAGTCGTAGGAGCTCTCGCGCGTGCGCTGGTACTGCCAGCACCGGGCGACCATGATCGCCTGCCGGGCGTCCATCGGCGAGACCTCGCGGAAGGTGTAGCCGGCCAGCCGAGCGGCGTAGACCGCGGCCTCGGCCTCCAGCTCGGACCGTTCCTCCGCGTCGAGCTCGTCCCACTCCTCAGGATCGCCCAGGTAGCGGCCGACCACGGTCTGGACGTTCTCCTCGAGCATCGTGCGACCGATCTCGGTGGAGTCCCGCTGGGCGACCCCCGGGTAGTTCGGTGCGTAGCGACGGACGGCCGTCACCAGGTAGTCGATGTGGTCGGTACCGACGACGAACGAGCTCATGAGCATTCCCCCTGCGGTGTCGGGCCGGCCCTCGCCTGGCCACAGGTCCGCACGGTAGACGTCCGCACGGCATCGCGGGAGGAAGTCACCCGACCGGAGCAGGGTCAGTCCGAGAGCGTCGTCGCCGCCGCGCTCATCGCCCGGCGGGCCATCCGGTCCACGTCGCGCAGGGCCGTCGAGCGCTGGTCGGCCTGCCAGAGGTTGACCGCGGCGCCGTCGTCCTGGGCGGCCAGCGAGACGATGGCGCGCAGGCGGGCGGCGCTCGTCAGCACGCGCACGGTCCGCCCGTCGAGGCCGTCGGGCAGGCGCCACGACGGGATCCCGATGTCGCGCAGCGCCGCGATCGAGTGTGCGGCGTCCTCGCGCCAGCGCGCCACGTCGAGCCGCTGCAGGGCCTCGGTCGCCTGCAGGAGCCCCTGCCGCAGGTCGCGCTCCGCCTCGGCGAGCGAGCCGGTGGCGCCGTGGACGGCGTGCCGCCAGTCGGAGACCTCGGTGACCTCCCAGGTGACCAGGTGGCCCGGCTCGAGGTCCGAGCCGAACCGCTCGACCACCGGGACGGCGACGACGCACGTGCGGGCGGTGCGCACCAGCACCGCCTCGCCGGCGTCGGTCGCGGCGGCGCTCACCACCGCCGGCGTCGCGCCGAGGTCGCCGGGCGCGGGCAGCACCGTGGCGGTCTCGCGCGGCCCGGGTTCGAGCGCGTCGAGGAACGAGGTCAGCGGCTCCGTCGTGACGTCGTCGCGGACGGGGTCGTCCGCGGCCGGCTCGTAGCGCACCGTGTGCGGTTCGTCGTCGGACTGGACGGCGTTCAGCAGGGGTCCGCGACCGGCTCCGTCACCGCCGAGCCACAGGGCCAGCAGGACGGAGCGAGGTAGCTCCAGGGCAACGTCCACCGGACAAAGGTAGGACAGTGACAGAACCCACGGGCGCGCGGCCCGTCGTGACGCCCGGCGACCTCGCCCGCCGGTTAGGGTCATGCCCATGACGGACGTGCTCGACCTGCAGGACGTGACCATCCGCCGCGGGACGACGACGATCCTGGACGGGGTGTCGTGGACGGTCCGTGACGGCGAGCGCTGGGTGGTCCTCGGGCGCAACGGTGCCGGCAAGACGACGCTCGTGCAGGTCGCGGCCGGTCGGATGCACCCGACGACGGGCACCGCCGACCTGCTCGGCTCGCGCCTCGGCCGCGTCGACGTGTTCGAGCTGCGCCCGCGCATCGGGCTGTCCAGCGCGGCGCTCGCGGATCGGATCCCCGCCGGCGAGAAGGTGCGCGACGTCGTGCTCACCGCCGCCTACGGCGTGACCGGACGCTGGCGTGAGGACTACGAGTCCCTCGACGAGGCGCGCGCTGGCGACCTGCTGAACGCGTTCGGCGTGGCACACCTGACCGACCGGTACTTCGGGACGCTCAGCGAGGGGGAGCGCAAGCGCGTCCAGATCGCCCGCTCGCTCATGACCGACCCCGAGCTCCTCCTGCTCGACGAGCCTGCGGCCGGACTCGACCTGGGCGGCCGCGAGGAGCTGGTCGCCGCGCTCGCCGAGCTGGCGGCCGACCGGAAGTCGCCCGTGCTCGTCCTCGTCACGCACCACGTCGAGGAGATCCCCCCGGGGTTCACGCACCTCCTGCTGCTGCGCCAGGGCAAGGCGTTCGCCGCCGGCCCCGTCGACGAGGTGCTCACCGCGGAGACGCTGTCGGGCGCGTTCGACCTCGATCTCGTCGTCGACAAGATCGACGGACGGTGGTCGGCCCGCGCGGCCGCCCCGCGATGAGGTCCCCGCGGTCCTAGTATCGAAGGACGGATCCTCCGACGTCGGAGACCGCCGATGCAGGGGAGTGAAGCCGGATGGGTTGGCTGTGGTGGGTAGGCGCCGCGCTCGTGTTCGGCATCCTCGAGATGCTGTCGCTGGACCTGGTGCTGATCATGTTCGCCGGCGGGTGCCTGGCCGGCGCCGCCGCGTGGGGGCTCGGCGCTCCCGTCGGGGTGCAGGTCCTCGTCGCCGCGCTCACGTCCGTCCTCCTGCTGGCCACGCTGCGGCCGTTCCTGCTCAAGCACCTGCGGGAGCGCACGCCCCTCGTGGAGACCAACTCCGCGGCGCTCGTCGGCCAGGAGGCGGTCGTGGTCTCGACCGTCACCGTCGAGGGTGGTCGCGTGAAGCTCAACGGTGAGGTGTGGAGTGCGCGCGTCGACGCCGCGCAGGCCATCCCGCCCGGCACCGAGGTGCGGGTCGCCCGCATCGACGGGGCCACCGCAGTGGTCGCGCCCGTCGTGGGCAGCTGACCGCACTCGTCGTACGACCCGCGGGCAGGGTGCCCGCGCGTGAGCCTGTGGAGGATCGATGGACCAGGAGCCCGGAACGATCGCTGCGTACGTCGTCGGTGCCCTCATCCTGCTGTTCGTCATCATCGCTCTGGTGCGCGCGGTGCGGATCGTGCCGCAGGCGACGGCGGTCGTCGTCGAGCGGCTCGGCCGGTACTCGCGGACGCTGGACGCGGGCCTACACCTGCTCATCCCGTTCATCGACCGGGTGCGCGCGAGCGTCGACCTGCGCGAGCAGGTGGTCTCGTTCCCGCCGCAGCCCGTGATCACCTCGGACAACCTCGTGGTGAGCATCGACACCGTCATCTACTTCCAGGTCACCGAGCCCAAGTCGGCGGTCTACGAGATCGCCAACTACATCCAGGGCATCGAGCAGCTGACCGTCACCACCCTGCGCAACGTCGTCGGCTCGATGGACCTCGAGCAGACGCTGACCAGCCGCGACCAGATCAACGGCCAGCTGCGCGGCGTGCTCGACGAGGCGACCGGCAAGTGGGGCGTGCGCGTCAACCGCGTGGAGCTCAAGTCGATCGACCCGCCCGACAGCATCAAGGGATCGATGGAGCAGCAGATGCGTGCCGAGCGTGACCGTCGCGCCACGATCCTCACCGCGGAGGGCGTCAAGCAGTCGCAGATCCTCACCGCCGAGGGCGAGAAGCAGGCGGCGATCCTGCGCGCCGAGGGCAACGCCCAGGCCGCGATCCTGAACGCCGAGGGCGAGGCCCGCGCCATCCTGCAGGTCTTCGACGCCGTGCACCGCGGCGACGCCGACCCCAAGCTGCTGGCCTACCAGTATCTGCAGACGCTGCCGAAGATCGCCGCGTACCCGTCGAACAAGATGTGGTTCCTGCCCTCGGAGCTGACCAGCGCGCTGGGCACGTTCGCGAAGGGCTTCGGCGGGCCGTTCACGCAGGACGCCGACGACGCCCCCACCCGGCCCGCCGGGACGTCCCCGCTGAGCGACGACCTGCCGCCGACGACCTTGAAGGATCCGGCCGAGGCCCTGGCCGAGGCGCGGCGCGAGTCGGCGGCCGCCACCGCCGACGCGACGAGCTCGGGAACGCTCAGCGGGGTCCCGTTCGACCCCGCCGTCGAGCTCGGGCAGCGCCCGGGCGGGGGACCCGTGCCGCCGCGTCCCGTCGAGCCTCCCGCCGAGGGCTGAGCGCCGCCGCGACGGGGCCGGGCAGCGCGGCTCGGCCGTTCTCGACGGGAGGCTGAGCGGAAAAGCATCCGTTCGCTCACAGCGAACAGACTAACTGAGTGAGTGCTCACTCAGTTACGGTCGGCGCATGGAGACTGTTGCCCCGACCAAGGGTCGCGCGGCGCCGCTGCCCCCGGAGGAGCGCCGGGCCGCGATCCTCGTCGCCGTCCGCCCGGTCCTCCTCGAGCGGGGGGCGTCGGTGACCACGCGTGAGCTCGCCGAGGCCGCGGGCGTCGCGGAGGGAACCCTCTTCCGGGTGTTCACCGACAAGGTGACCCTGATCCGCGCGGCAGTCTGGGCGGCGACCGACCCGGCGGACGCCGTGCCCGGGATCGACGCGGTCGACCGCACGCTGCCGTTGCGCGAGCGCCTGATCACCCTGATGCAGCTCGGCTTCGCGCGCGTCGACACGATGATGCGCTGGATGACCCTCCTGCACGAGATCGGTCGCAACCAGCCCGCGCCGAGCGACATCGAAAATCGGATGCAGGAGTGGGGCCGTCGGCAGGAGGCTGGCAACGCCGCGGTGAATGCTGCCGTGGAGCGGGTGATCGGGCCCGACGCCGCCTCGCTCCGCATGCCCGTCGACCAGGCCGTGGCGCTCTTCTCCACGGTCCTGGTCGGGGCGACGATGCAGGCCGTCGACGCGAGACGCCGTCAGCTGGGCGTGCCTCCTCCAGACGCGGAGCAGCTCGTCGACCTCGTCCTGCACGGCGTCGTGCTCATCCCGCCCCTGTCGTCCCCCGAGCCCCCCGAGAGGAGCGCCTGATGCTCATCAAGCTGCTCAAGGTGCATCTCAAGCCCTACCAGGGAGCCGTGATCGCGGTCGTCCTGCTCCAGCTGATCCAGACGATGGCGACGCTGTACCTGCCGAGCCTGAACGCCCGGATCATCGACGACGGCGTGGTCGTCGGCGACACCGACGAGATTCTGCGCCTGGGCGGGATCATGCTCGCGGTCAGCTTCGTGCAGGTCATCGCCGCGATCATCGCCGTCTACTACGGCTCGCGCACCGCGATGGCCTTCGGGCGGGACGTGCGCAAGCGGCTGTTCGGCCAGGTGCAGACGTTCTCGGCGCAGGAGGTGGCCAAGTTCGGCGCGCCGACGCTGATCACCCGCACGACGAACGACGTCCAGCAGGTGCAGATGGTGACGATGATGACGTTCACCATGATGATCATGGCGCCGATCATGCTGGTCGGCGGCGTGATCATGGCGATGCGCGAGGACGTGGTCCTCTCCGGCATCCTGCTCGTCTCCGTGCCGGTTCTCGGCCTGATCATCGGCCTGATCATCTCGCGGATGGTGCCGTACTTCCGGTCCATGCAGAAGCGCATCGACGGGATCAACCGCGTGCTGCGCGAGCAGATCGCCGGCGTCCGAGTCGTGCGCGCGTTCGTCCGCGAGCGCCGCGAGTCCGAGCGGTTCGACGGCGCGAACAGCGAGCTCTACGACACGTCGCTGCGCGTCGGCAAGCTCATGGCCCTCATGTTCCCGTCGGTCATGGTCGTGCTGAACGTGACCAGCGTGGCCGTCCTGTGGTTCGGCGCGTTCCGCGTCGACGCGGGCGACATGCAGATCGGCCAGCTCACCGCGTTCCTGTCGTACATCGCCTACATCCTCATCGCGGTCATGATGTCGACGATGATGTTCGTGATGGTCCCGCGGGCCGTCGTCTCCTCCGAGCGGATCGGCGAGGTGCTCGAGACCGAGACCTCCGTGGTCCCGTCGTCGAACCCCGTCGGCCTGCCGGGCACCAGCACCGGGCTGCTCCAGCTGCGCGGCGTCGAGTTCCGCTATCCCGGTGCCGAGCGCTCCGTCCTGCACGGCGTCGACCTGCTGGCCGAGCCCGGGAAGACCACCGCGATCATCGGCTCGACCGGCTCCGGCAAGACGACGCTGGTCAACCTCATCCCGCGACTGTTCGACGTGACCGGCGGCTCCGTGCTGCTGGACGGCGTCGACGTGCGCGAGCTCGACCCGGACGTGCTCTGGACGCAGATCGGGCTGGTGCCGCAGAAGCCGTACCTGTTCGCCGGCACGGTGCGGTCCAACCTCGAGTACGGCAAGCCGGGGGCGTCCGACGAGGAGCTGTGGCACGCGCTCGAGGTCGCGCAGGCGCGCCCGTTCGTCGAGGCGCTGGCCGAGGGCCTCGACGCCCCGATCGCCCAGGGCGGCACCAACGTGTCCGGCGGCCAGCGACAACGGCTGGCGATAGCCCGCGCGCTCGTCAGGAAGCCGTCGGTGTACCTCTTCGACGACTCGTTCTCCGCGCTCGACTACGCGACGGACGCGGCGCTGCGTGCGGCGCTCGTCCCCGAGACCCGGGACGCGACCGTGCTGGTCGTCGCCCAGCGGGTGGCCACCATCCGGCATGCCGACTCGATCGTCGTCATGGAGGACGGCCTGGTGGTCGGCGTGGGCACGCACGCCGAGCTGCTGGAGACCTCGGAGACCTACCGGGAGATCGTGTACTCGCAGGTGAGCGTGGAGGAGGCGGCATGAGCACCGACGAGCGTCAGGCACCCGCCCAGCGGATCCCTCCTCAGCGCCGCGGCCCCGGCGGCGGCGGTCCCATGATGAACATGGGCATGCCCGGCGAGAAGTCGATGAACTTCCGTGCGTCGGCCAAGCGGTTCCTCGGCGAGATGCGCGGGGAGCGGTGGGCGCTGGTCGCGATCCTCGTGATGGGCACCGCGTCCGTGTTCCTGGCGGTCATCGGTCCCAAGCTGCTCGGCAACGCGACGAACGTCATCTTCGACGGGGTCATCGGCAAGCAGCTGCCCGCCGGGCTGACGAACGCCGAGGCTGCGGACGCCCTGCGCGCCGCGGGGCAGACCACCCAGGCGAACGTCGTCGAGTCGTCGGGAGCCGTTCCCGGCGTCGGCATCGACTTCACGCAGCTGCGCAACATCCTGCTCGTCGTCCTGGTGATCTACCTGGGCTCGTTCCTGTTCGGGTGGCTGCAAGGCCGCATGACCGCCGTGGTCGTGCAGCGTGTCGTCTACCAGATGCGCCAGCGCGTCGAGGCGAAGCTGTCCCGGCTGCCCCTGAAGTACCACGACGGGCAGCCGCGCGGTGAGCTGCTCAGCCGCGTCACCAACGACATCGACAACGTCGCGCAGACCCTGCAGCAGACGCTGTCGCAGGTCATCACGTCCGTGCTCACGGTCATCGGTGTGCTCGCGATGATGTTCTTCATCTCGCCGCTGCTGGCGGTGATCGCCCTGATCACGGTGCCGCTGTCCATCTGGATCGCCGGGATGATCGCCAAGCGGTCGCGCCCCCAGTTCATGCAGCAGTGGGCGTGGACGGGGCAGCTCAACGCGCACATCGAGGAGATGTACACGGGCCACTCGCTGGTCACCGTCTTCGGTCGGCAGAAGGAGGCCGCCGAGACGTTCGCGGACCGCAACGAAAAGCTGTACGAGTCGAGCTTCAAGGCGCAGTTCATCTCGGGGATCATCCAGCCCGCGCTCGGCTTCGTCGCCAACCTCAACTACGTGATCGTGGCCGTCGTCGGCGGCCTGCAGGTGGCCTCCGGTGCCCTCTCGCTCGGGTCCGTGCAGGCGTTCATCCAGTACAGCCGCCAGTTCACGCAGCCGATCACGCAGCTCGCCTCGATGGCGAACCTGCTGCAGTCCGGCGTCGCGTCCGTGGAGCGCGTGTTCGAGCTCCTCGACGCCGACGAGCAGGAGCCGGACCCGGCCACGCCGGTCCAGCCCGACCAGCCGATCCAGGGCCGGGTCGCGTTCGAGAACGTGGCGTTCAGCTACTCGCCCGACAAGCCGCTCATCCGCGACCTGTCGCTGGTGGCCGAGCCGGGTCAGACGATCGCGATCGTCGGCCCGACCGGCGCGGGCAAGACGACGCTGGTCAACCTGCTCATGCGGTTCTACGAGGTCGACGACGGGCGCATCACCCTCGACGGCGTCGACGTGCGCGACATGACGCGCGACGCGCTCCGCTCCGAGATGGGCATGGTCCTGCAGGACACCTGGCTGTTCGGCGGGACCCTGGCCGAGAACATCGCGTACGGCGTGGAGCACGCCACGCAGGACGAGATCGTCGAGGCGGCCGTGGCCACCCACGTCGACCGGTTCGTGCGCACGCTGCCCGACGGCTACGACACTGTGGTCGACGACGAGGGCGCGAACGTCTCGGCGGGGGAGAAGCAGCTGCTCACCATCGCCCGAGCGTTCCTGGCCGACCCGGCGATCCTCATCCTCGACGAGGCGACCTCGTCGGTGGACACCCGCACCGAGGTGCTCGTGCAGCAGGCGATGAACGCGCTGCGGCACGGCCGGACCTCGTTCGTCATCGCGCACCGCCTGTCCACCATCCGCGACGCGGACATCATCCTGGTGATGGAGGACGGCGCGATCGTCGAGCAGGGCTCGCACGACGAGCTGCTCGCGGCCGACGGTGCGTACGCGCGCCTGTACGCGAGCCAGTTCGCCGCGGCGGTGGCTCCGGTCGACTGAGGCAACCGGCCCGTACGCTCGGCGCATGTCCACGCTCCCCGGCGCCGAGCGTGCGGGCTTCTCCCGTGACCGGATCACCGTCGCGTTCTACGGCACGTTCGTCGTCTGGGGCTGGTTCCTCTACAGCTTCAACCCCAGCGTCCCCCTGCTCGCCGACGACCTGGGCGTCTCGGACGCGCAGGCGGGGCTGCACGGGACGGCGATGGCGGTCGGCGCCGTCCTCGCCGCGTTCGTCACCCCGCGGCTCGTCCTGGGGACCGGTCGGCGCCCCTCGCTCATGGCGTCGGTGAGCCTGATCGCCGTCGGCGTCGTGGCGCTCGTCCTCGCGCCCACGCTGGCGTGGAGCCTGGCCGCGATCTTCGTCGTCTCCGTGGGCGGCAACGTGGCGATCACGGCGATGCAGCCCGGCCTCGTCCTGCGGCACGGCCGGGCGTCCTCCGCCGCGCTGACCGAGGGGAACGGCGTCGGGTCGTCGATCGGGCTCGTCGGCCCGCTGGCCGTCGGGGCGTGCGTCGCGGTCGGTTGGGGCTGGCAGCCCGCCGTCGCGGTGACGGCGGTCCTCGCTCTCGTCTCGGTGCTGGTCTACTCGCGGATCCCGGTCGGCGGACCGATGACGCCTGCACACGCCGCGCCGGTCCCGGCTCCCGTGACGACGACGGCGCGCTCGACCCGCACCGCCCTGCCCGCCTGGTGCTTCCTCGTGACCATGGTCGCGGCGGTCGCGATGGAGTTCGCCACCACGTATTGGGCCACCGGGCTCGTCATCGACCAGACCGACGCCGGGGCGGGCATCGCCGCTGCTACGACCGCAGGCCTCGTGCTCGGCATGTCGGTGATCCGGTTCGTCGTCGGCCCCCTGTCCCTGCGGATCGCGCCCGCGTTCCTGCTGGCCGTGGCGTTCGTCGTGGCCATCGGCGGCTGGACGATCCTGTGGACGGCGACCACGCCGGCCGTGGCGATGGTCGGGCTGGTCGTGTCGGGCCTGGGCTACGGCGCGCAGTACCCGCTGTCGATCGCCCTGCTGCTGGCCACGGCCCCGCACCGGCCGGACGCGACGCAGGCGCGGGCCACGCTCGCCGCGGGGCTCGCCATCGGTGTCGCACCCTTCGCCCTCGGGGCCCTGGCGGACCAGTTCGGCACGCACCGGGCGTTCATCCTCGTGCCGGTCGTCGCCGTCGTCGGGGCGGCGGCCGCCGTGGTCGGAGGTCGCGCGGTACGACGAGCGGTCGTGGCCGAGGTGGACTCGGTCGCCCTGGAAGGATGACCGCGTGCCCCGCCCCGACCTGCAGACCGTCACGTCGTCCGACGACGCCCGCCTCACCGACTACGTCTCGCTGACCGACGTCGCGCTGCGCTCGAGGCTCGAGCCGTCGAAGGGGCTGTACATCGCCGAGAGCTCGACGGTGCTCGGCCGGGCCCTCGCGGCCGGCCACCGGCCGCGGTCGGTCCTGCTCGCGCCGCGCTGGGTGCCGGACCTGGAGCGGATGCTGGCGTCGCTGCCGGTCGACGACGTCGTCGTCCCCGTGTATGTGGCCGAGGAGCCCGTGCTGGAGGCCATCACGGGCTTCCACGTGCACCGCGGAGCGCTGGCGGCGATGCACCGGCCCGTCCTGGCGCCCGTCGTCGACGTCCTGCACGGAGCCCGTCGCGTCGCCGTGCTCGAGGACATCGTCGACCACACCAACGTCGGCGCAGCGATGCGCGCGTGCGCGGCCTTCGGCCTGGACGCGGTGCTCATCACGCCGCGCTGCGCCGACCCGCTGTACCGGCGCTCCGTGCGCGTCTCCATGGGCACCGTGTTCCAGGTGCCGTGGACCCGCATCGACCCCTGGCCGGACGGGCTGGCGCTGCTGCGCTCGCTCGGCTTCGTCACCGCGTCGCTGGCGCTCACGGACGACTCGATCTCGCTGGACGCGCTGGCCGCGGACCCACCGCCGAAGCTGGCCCTCATCCTCGGTGCCGAGGGCGACGGGCTCAAGGCCTCGACGATCGCCGGGTCCGACCTCGTGGTCCGCATCCCGATGGCGGGCGGCGTGGACTCGCTCAACGTCGCATCCGCTGCCGCCGTGGCCTTCTGGGCGACCCGGGTTTCCTGACACGATCGGTTCATGACCACTGATCTGTTCGAGCCGGTCGGTGCGGGCACCGACGACGTCGCCAACCGGCTGCTCGCCGCGACGCTGGGTGCGCAGGAGCTGTTCGCCGTCTACCTCGGGGACCGGCTCGGCTGGTACGCGTCTCTGGCGGAGCACGGCGCGTCCTCGTCGGACGAGCTCGCACAGCGGACCGGGACCGACGAGCGGTACGCGCGCGAGTGGCTCGAGCACCAGGCCGTCGCCGGGTACGCGACCGTCGACGACGACCACCGGTTCGCGCTCACGGACGGTGCGCGCGAGGTGCTCACCGATGCGGACTCGCCGGCGTTCCTCGCGCCGCTCGGTCGGATGCAGGCGGCCTCCGGACGCGTCGTCGACGACCTCCTCGAGGCCTTCCGCACCGGCGGCGGGGTGTCCTGGGGCCGGATGGGGGACGACGCCCGGACCGCGCAGGCCGCGCTCAACCGGCCGTTCTTCCTCGGCGCCCTCGTCGACGAGGTGATCCCGTCGATCCCGACGCTGCACGCGCTGCTGCGACAGGGCGGCCGGCTCGCGGACCTCGGGTGCGGGCAGGGCTGGTCGTCGATCGCGATCGCGCGGGAGTACCCGGAGGCCTCCGTCGTCGGCATCGACATCGACGCGCCGTCCATCGACGAGGCTCGTCGCAACGCCGCATCGGTGAGCGTGGACGTCGCCTTCGAGCTGGCCGACGCAGCGTCCGTGCGCGACGCACGCTTCGACGTCGTGACGTTCTTCGAGTGCGTGCACGACATGTCCGACCCGGTCTCGGTGCTCGCCGCGGCACGGGCGATGGTGCGCGACGACGGGTACGTGCTCGTCGCCGACGAGCGCACGCAGGAGACGTTCACCGCACCCGCCGACGCCGTCGAGCGGCTCTTCTACGGCTGGTCGCTGACCGTCTGCCTGCCCGACGGCCGCTCGACGACGCCGAGCGTCGCCACCGGCACGGTCATGCGACCGTCGACGCTGGAGCGTTATGCGCGCGAGGCGGGCTTCGTCGGGATCGAGATCCTGCCCGTCGAGCTCGACCTGCTGCGCTTCTACCGGCTGCTGCTCCCGCCGCGCAAGCCCTGAGGGCTTTCGTCCTGGCGCGCCACCGGCGGATGAGCGTAGCGTCGAACCGGGGCGAAATGACCGGAATGTCGCTTGTCGCTCGCGAAGGAGAGAGACGATGAGGAAGCCTGCTCTTGCCGTCACCGCCGCCGCGCTCCTGGTCCTCGGACCGGTCGGCGCCGCCACCGCGACACCGCCGCCACCGGGGCCGGTGACGCTCGCTCAGGGCCTGGTCGGTCCGCTGCACCTCTCGGTCGGGCCCGGGAAGTCGGTCACCGTCTCGCAGGAGTTCGCCTCCCAGCTCACGACCGTCAGCAGGGGCTCGACGACGCCGCTGTACGACGGTGGCCCGGACTGGGACGTCTCCGGCGTCGACAACCGGGGGAGCACGGTCTACTTCCTGCAGAGCCAGGGCGCGGGCCCGGACGACCCCCGACCGCTCGTCGGGGTGCTGAAGGCCATCGACGCGCGCGGGAACGTCAGCACCGTCACCGACCAGATCGGGGCCTACGAGACCTCGGTCAACCCCGACAGCGGCAACGCCTACGGGCTGTCTGTGGCCGACGCGGCGGCCAACCCCGGCTGCGTCGCGCAGCTCACGGCCCTCGGCTTCCCGGTCAGCTACACCGGGGAGATCGACTCCCACCCGTACGCGCTCACCGTCGTCGGCAGCACCGCCTACGTCGCCGACGCCGGGATCAACGCCGTGCTCGCCGTGAACCTGCACTCAGGCACGATCCGGACCGTCGCCGTCCTCCCGCCGCGGCCCGCCCCGATCACCGCGGAGGCCGGTGCGGCCTTCGGGCTCACCGACTGCGTCGGTCTGACCTACGCCTTCGAGCCGGTGCCGACCGACGTCGAGATGGGTCCGGACGGCCGGCTGTACGTCTCGTCTCTGCCGGGCGGGCCGGAGGACGCCAGCCTCGGCGCCCGGGGCGCGGTCTTCCGGGTCGCGCCGAGGAGCGGAGCCACCGACGTCTACGCGGAGGGCCTCATGACACCGACCGGGCTCACGCTCGACGGACGGGGCAACGTGTACGTCGCGTCGCTCTTCGGGGAGGGCGTCTACAAGATCTCGGCCAGGTCCCACGCCGTGACCGTGGTCCTGCCGGCGACCAACGCCGCCGACGTCGAGATCAAGGGCTCGACGCTCTACGCGACCACCGACGCCTTCGGCAACGGGACGCTCGTCTCGCTCCGGCTCTAGCCCGGGCGGTCAGCCCAGGGCGAGACCGTCGACGACCAGGACGCCCGGTGCGCGGGCGAGCAGGGCGCCGGGCAGCGCGATCTTGGAGCGGCGCACGCCGCTGCCGATGATGACGACGGGTCCGGCGTCCGGGTCGTCGACGGCCACGGACGCGTCCACGAGCACCCGGTAGCGGGCGGGAAGGCCGAGCGGCGTGATGCCGCCGTACTCCATGCCCGACTCCTCGACCGCGCGGTCCATCGGCAGGAACGAGGCCTTGCGGACGTCGAGCAGCCGCTTCACCGCGTTGTTGACGTCGGCGCGGGTGGTTGCGCGCACGACGCATGCGGCGACACGCTCCTCGCCCTCGCGACGGCCGGCGACGAGCACGCAGTTGGCCGACGCGGCGGGGGGCAGGGCGAACGACTCGGTCAGCGTCGCGGTGTCGGCCAGGTCCGGGTCGATCTCGGTGACCAGCACGGCGTCGGCCACGCTCGCGTCCTGCTCCGCCCACGCGGTGATCGTCGCGAGGGTGGAGGTGGCCAGGAGGTGGGGGTGGTCGAGCGCGCGGGTCCAGGTGAGCGTGCCCAGGCTCATCGCTGGTAGGTCCCGACGAGGATCGCGCGGGCGAGCGTGTGGAACAGGACCGCCGTGTTGGCGGCGCCCGGCATGGTGTCCGCGGAGAACCCGAGCGAGTCCGTGTCGAGGGCGTGGACGACGAAGAAGTAGCGGTGCACCTGGTCGCCGGGAGGTGGTGCCGCGCCGACGTAGCCGGCGACACCGTCGTCGCCCTTCAGCTGGATCGCGCCCGCGGGCAGGCCCGAGCCGTCCGGGTTGCCGGCGCCGCGAGCGAGGGACGTGACGCTCGCCGGGACGTCCGCCAGCGTCCAGTGCCACCAGCCGGCGGGTCCGGGGGCGTCCGGGTCGAAGCAGCTGACCAGGAACGACCTCGTGGCGTCCGGGAAGCCTGACCAGGACAGCTGGGGGGAGACGTTGCGGTCGGCGCCGGTGTTCGTGTGCACGTCGGGCACGCGCTCGCCGGCGACGACGTCCTCGCTGGTCAGCGTGAAGTCGGGGACCTTCGGCAGGAGCGAGTAGGGGTCCGGGGCGACGGGACGGGTGAGGTTCACGGCCATGGCGCCATCATCTCGCGGGCGGGGCCGGGGTGCTCGCCGTCCCGGCCAGGGAAGGCTCCAGCGCCTCGTCGCGAGGTCCGATCAGCACACGGGCAGGCAGCAGACGGTCGATGCCGACGAGCGCGAGGCCGAGCAGGAAGAAGCCGATCGCGTAGATGACGACGTTCTTCATCAGCCCGCCGTAGCCGATCTCGGACACGTCGACGAAGCCGTACGGGTAGGGGCTGCCCGGGCTGACGACGCCGCGGATCGTGCTGAACGCGCAGTACGCCACGGGGTAGGCCAGCCACCAGGCGGCCGTCCGGACGTGCAGCCGGCGGTGGGGGACCATCAGCAGGAAGTGCACGAACGTCGCGATGGGCGTCAGCCGGTGCACGAGCTGGTCGTGCGTCAGGCCCAGGGCGATGATCTCCTCGCCGGGCGGGGCAGGGTCGAGGATGAAGTACGAGACGAGCCCGGTGATCAGCAGGAACAGGGTCACGGCGCCCCAGAGCCAGGGCTGCGGCTCCCGTCGGCGGGCGAGGACCGCGATGCCGCCCCAGAGCATGACGACCGCCAGCAGCAGGTTCGACTGGTTGGTGAAGTAGACGTAGTCCTCGAGGTCGAGGCTGACGCCGCCGCTCGGCGACCAGAACAGCGCGATCAGCGTGATCGCTGCCAGCGCGAGGCGATAGACGCCGACGACGATTCTCATAGCTGCCCTTCCGGCTCGCCGGCGACGCTGCCGGTCGGCGAAAACGTACATCGCCCACGTGGGTGGTCGGCGGATTGACAGTGCCGACGATGTCAGCGTGTACTGAGATACTTCGAACAGTTGTTCGAGCCGACACCACGGACTCAACTCCACACCGCGACGAGGGAGGTGCGCATGACCGCCGGAACCATGACCCGCGAGGACCGGGTCCGGCTCGCGCGCGCGGCCCTCGCACGCGCCGAGGAGCGGACCGGCGCACGCAGCGTGCTGCCCATCGGCACCCGGCCCGAGGAGCCGGTCGTCACCCTCGTGCCGGTGGTGTCGGAGGCTGCGCCGGACCCTGCTCCCGCGGGGATCCTCACCACCGAGCGGCCGCCGATGGCCGTGCCGCCGGCCCTCGTCCCACTGCTCCCCGAGGGGCTGCGCCGCGGCGCGACGACCGTCGTCAGCGGGTCCACCTCGCTCGTGCTCGCCCTGCTCGCGCACGCGTGCGCGGGTGGCGCGTGGGCGGCGGTGGTCGGGCAGCCGACCGTCGGGCTGCTCGCCGCCGCGCAGGCGGGGGTGTCGCTCGAGCGGCTGGCCGTCGTGCCTCGGCCCGGGCTCGAGTCGCCCACCGTGCTCGCCGCGCTGCTCGACGGGGTGGACGTGGTGGTCGTCGGACCCCAGGTCTCGCTCACCGACACCGACCGTCGGCGTCTGTCCGCCCGCGCGCGCGACCGGGGGTCCGTGCTGCTGTCGACCACCGACTGGCCCGGTGCGGGCGTGGTGCTCACCGTGCAGCAGGGGCGGTGGACCGGGGTGGACGCKGGCGAGGGTCGGTTGCGGACCCACGAGATCCGGGTGGCGCGCACCGGACGTGGCAGCGCCGCGGTGCCGCAGTCGCTCGACCTCACGCTGCCGCTGGGTGCCGAGCCGATCGCCACTGAGCCGGCCACCGCTGCGCTCCCCGCGACCGGGCTGAGGCTCGTCGGATGAGCACCCGGACCACGGTGCTGTGGGTGCCCGACTGGCCGGTCGTGGCCGCGGCCGCCACCGAGGAGGTGCCCGCCCACCTGCCCGCCGCGGTGCACGACGGGCAGCGGCTCACCGCGGTGTCCGCCCTCGCCCGGGCGGAGGGGGTGCGGCGCGGGATGCGACGACGGCAGGCGCAGGGGGTCTGCCCGGAGCTGGTCCTGCTGCCCGCCGACGACACCCGCGACGTGCGCCTGTTCGAGCCCGTCGCTGCCGCCGCGGAGACCGTCGTGGCGGGCATCGAGGTGGTGCGCGCGGGAATGCTCCTGCTGCCCGCGGGCGGCGCGAGCCGATACCATGGGTCCGAGGAGGCGCTCGCGGAGCTGCTGGTCGACGCGGTCGCCTCCCGGTCGGGGCACGAGTGCGCGGTCGGCACCGCGGACGGGTTGCTGGCCGCGGTCCTGGCCACCCGGTCCGGGACCGTGGTGCCGCCCGGTCAGTCGCCCGCCTACCTCGCTCGGCACGGCGTGACCGAGCTGGTGCACGCGGCGGTCACCGACGAGGCCGCGGCCGCGGTGACGGACCTGGTGGACCTGCTGCACCGCCTCGGGCTGCGCACCCTCGGACAGCTGGCCGCCCTGCCGCCCACCGACGTGAGCGCCCGGTTCGGTCGCCTCGGGGCGTGGGCGCAGCTGCTCGCGCGCGGGGACGACGAGCGCCCGCCGGCCCGCCGCCGCCCGGAGGCGGACCTCGAGGTGTCCACCGAGCTGGACCCGCCGCTCGACCGGGTCGACCAGGCGACCTTCGCCGGGCGCAGGCTGGCCGAGGAGCTGCACGAGCTGCTGGTGGCGCACTCCGTGACCTGCGGACGCCTGCAGATCGCCGCCCGCACCGACGAGGGTGACGACCTGGTCCGGACCTGGCGCACCGACCTCGGCGGCTGGGGCGGCCTGACGCCCGCACGGATCACCGACCGGATCCGCTGGCAGCTGGAGGGCTGGCTGGCCGCGACCGCGGTCGAGACCGCCCGCAGCCGCTCCCTGGACGACCCGGCGGCACGTGCACGCTCGGCCGGCGCACGTGCGGCCGTGGCGTCCGGCAAGGACCCGTGGGCGCACGACGACCTGCCCGTGGACCCGTGGCCCGACGACTCCCGCCCGGTCGCGCTCGTGCACCTGGCGGTCACCGCCCTGGACGTCGCCCCGGCGGGTGCCGAGCAGGGGCGACTGTGGGGCGGACCGTCCGGCGGGGACCTGCGCGCGCACCGGGCACTGGACCGGGTGCAGGGGATCGTCGGCGGTTCGGGGATCCTCGTGGCGACGCTGCAGGGCGGTCGGGACGTCCGTGACCAGGTGCACCTGCAGCCGTGGGGTGAGCAGACCGAGCCCGCACGGCCGGTGGACCGCCCGTGGCCCGGGCGGCTGCCCGATCCCGCCCCGGCGACGGTCCTCGACCCGCCCGAGCGCGTCGAGGTCCGCGACGCCGCGGGGGTGCCCGTGGTGCTCGACGTGCGTGCCGGGATGACGGGGGAGCCGGCGTGGGTGCGGTGGATGCCGCGGGAGGACGAGGACGTGCCCCTGCGTCAGCGCGGGCCGAGCCGCTCCGTCGGGCGCCCGGCTCGTCTGGGTGACGACGTGCTGTTCGGTGGCCCGCGGTCTACGGACGACGTGCGGTCCGTCGTCGGGTGGGCGGGGCCGTGGCTGCTGAGCGAGCGGTGGTGGACCGACGACCGCCCAGGGCTGCGTGCGCACCTGCAGGTGACGTTCGACGACGGGCGCGCGGTGCTGCTCGCCTGCACGGCGAGCGGCTGGACGTGCGAGGCGTCGTATGACTGACCGGTTGCGCTACGCCGAGCTCCACGCGCACACGGCGTTCAGCTTCCTGGACGGGGCGAGCCAGCCCGAGGAGCTGGCCGCGGAGGCGTCCCGGCTCGGGCTGCGGGCGCTCGCGGTCACCGACCACGACGGCCTGTACGGCGTGGTGCGGTTCGCCCAGGCAGCCAAGGCGGTCGGGCTGCCGACGGTGTTCGGCGCCGAGCTGCACCTGCCCGCGCCGGACGGACGACGGCACCACCGGGAGGTGCGGGTGACGCCCGGACCACCGGTGCTGGACCTGCCGACGGGCGTCCCGGACCCGCGCGCGTCGCACCTGCTGGTGCTCGCCCGCGGTCCCGACGGGTACCGCGCCCTGTCCCGCGCGATCGCGGAGGCGCACCTGCGCACCGGGAAGAAGGGCGCTGCCGACTACCGGCTCGAGGAGCTCGCCGCGACGGCCGCCGGGCAGTGGCTCGTGCTCACCGGCTGCCGCAAGGGGTCGGTCCGGCGGGCGCTCGCCGGCGGCGATCCCTCGGGGGTCGCGGGCGTCAGCGCGACGGGGGTGGCCGCCGCACGCAGGGAGCTGGACCGGCTCGTCGCCCTGTTCGGGCGGGACAACGTGGCGGTCGAGACGACGGCGGCGGGGGACCCGTACGACGCGGAGCGCGCCGACGCCCTCGCCTACCTGGCGAAGGAGGCGGGTCTGCCCCTGGTGGCCACCGGGAACGTCCACTACGCCACACCGCGCGACGCCGACCTGGCCTCCGCGCTCGCCGCCGTCCGGGCGCGGTCGTCGCTGGAGGACCTGGACGGCTGGCTGCCCGGGGGACCGGGCGCGCACATGCGGTCGGCGGCCGAGATGCTCGCGCTGCACCGCCGGCACCCGTCGGCCGTCGGCACCGCGGCGGATCTGGCCGACGAGTGCGCGTTCGACCTCTCCCTCGTCGCGCCGAACCTGCCGCCCTACCCGGTGCCCCCCGGGCACACCGAGGCCACCTGGCTGCGCGAGCTGGTACGACTGGGTGCCCTCGAGCTGTACGGACCGCCGGAGAAGGAGCGCGTGCCCGGTGCGTACGCGCAGCTGGCGCACGAGCTGCGCGTGATCGAGGACCTCGGGTTCCCCGGGTACTTCCTGGTCGTCTACGACCTGGTCGACTTCTGCCGCCGCAACGGGATCATGGCGCAGGGTCGCGGGTCGGCGGCCAACTCGGCGGTCTGCTACGCGCTGCGGGTCACCGCCGTCGACGCCGTGCGGCACGGCCTGCTCTTCGAGCGGTTCCTCGCCCCGGAGCGCGACGGGCCACCGGACATCGACGTGGACATCGAGTCCGCGCGCCGCGAGGAGGTCATCCAGTACGTCTACGAGAAGCACGGTCGTACGCACGCGGCGCAGGTGGCCAACGTCATCTCCTACCGGCCGCGGTCGGCGGTCCGGGACGCCGCCCGGGCGCTCGGGTACGACACCGGGCAGCAGGACGCGTGGGCGTCGTCGATCGAGCGCTGGGGGAGCCTGCGCCCCGCCGCCGCCCCGGTGCCTGCCGAGCCCGAGCGCCCCTCGAGCACGCGACGACGCCCGCACGTCGGTCACGTCGGCCCGGTGCCCGAGCAGCCCACCTCCGTGGTCACCGCGCGCGAGGAGCGGTGGCGCACGCGTGCCTCGATGTGGGGCAACACGTGGGAGCCACCGTCGGTGCTGCGAGCTCCGAAGGGTGTGGACACGCCGGGGCTGGCCACCGCGGACGGGCACGACGTGGTCCCGGCGATCCTGCCCCCGTCGGCGAGCGACCTGGACGAGATCCCGGAGCAGGTCATCGACCTGGCGGACCGGTTCCTGCGCCTGCCACGGCACCTGGGGATCCACTCGGGCGGCATGGTCATGTGCGACCGGCCGGTGATCGAGGTGTGCCCGGTGGAGTGGGCGCGGATGCCCGGTCGCACGGTGCTGCAGTGGGACAAGGAGGACTGTGCCGACGCGGGGCTGGTGAAGTTCGACCTGCTCGGGCTGGGCATGCTCACCGCGCTGCGGATCGGGTTCATGTCGGTCAAGGAGCACGAGGGGCAGGTGCTCGACCTGCACGGGCTGCCCGCGGAGGACCCGCGGGTGTACGACCTGCTCAGCGCGGCGGACACGGTCGGGGTGTTCCAGGTGGAGTCGCGCGCGCAGATGGGCACGCTGCCTCGTCTGCAGCCCCGGACGTTCTACGACATCGTCATCGAGGTCGCCCTCATCCGCCCCGGCCCGATCCAGGGCGGTTCGGTGCACCCGTACATCGAGCGCGCGCACGGCCGGCAGCCGGTCACGTACCTGCACCCGCTGCTCGAGAAGTCGCTGGCCAAGACCAAGGGCGTCCCGCTGTTCCAGGAGCAGCTCATGCAGATGGCCATCGACGTCGCCGACTTCACGCCGGCAGAGGCGGACCAGCTCCGGCGCGCGATGGGGTCCAAGCGCTCGACCGAGCGGATGGAGGCGCTGCGTGGGCGCCTGCTGGCAGGGATGGCCGGGCACGGGATCGACGCGGAGACCGGCCAGCAGATCTTCGACAAGCTCAAGGCGTTCGCGGACTTCGGGTTCCCCGAGTCGCACGCGTACTCGTTCGCGTTCCTCGTGTACGCCAGCGCGTGGCTGAAGGTCTACCACCCGGCCGCGTTCTACGCGGGGCTGCTGGCGGCGCAGCCGATGGGGTTCTACTCGCCGCAGTCCCTCGCCGCCGATGCCCGTCGGCACGGGCTGGAGGTCCTGCGCCCGGACATCCAGGCCTCCGACGTGCAGGCGTGCGTGGAGCGGCTGGGGCCGACCCCGGTGGGCGGCGAGCCGCGGCTCGTACCGACGCCGAGCGGCACCGGCCCGGTCACGGCGCCCGGCGTGCGGACGGGGGACGGCAGGCGCTCGCTCGCGGTCCGTCTCGGGCTGGCCTCGGTGCGGTCGGTCGGGGAGGACGTCGCGCAGCGGGTGGTCGACGAGCGCCGGGCGCGCGGCCCGTACGCCGACCTGCGCCAGCTGGTCCGTCGCGTCCAGCTCTCGACCGCCCAGCTCGAGGCGCTGGCCACGTCGGGGGCGCTCGACAGCCTGGGCGTGACCCGCAGGGAGGCGCTGTGGGCGGCCGGTGCGCTGGCGCAGGAGGGGCCGGACACGCTGCCCGGGGTCTCGGTCGGGGTGAGCGCACCGACGCTGCCCGGGCTGAGCGAGGTCGAGGTCGCCACCGCGGACGTCTGGGCGACGGGGGTGTCCGTCGACTCCTACCCGACGCAGTTCGTGCGCGACGGGCTGGACGCGGCGGGGGTCCTCCGTGTGGAGCAGGCGTACACGCACGAGCTCGGGCGGCGCGTGGCCGTCGCGGGTGTGGTCACGCACCGGCAGCGCCCGGGGACTGCCGGCGGGATCACGTTCCTGTCCCTGGAGGACGAGACCGGGCTGCTCAACATCATCTGCTCGGCGGGCCTGTGGCAACGGTTCCGCAAGGTGGCGCGGACGTCGCGCGCCCTGGTGGTCCGGGGACGGCTGGAGCGTTCCGACGGGGCGACCAACCTGGTCGCCGAGCACCTGGTGCCCATGTCGCTGCGGGTCCGGACGACCTCACGCGACTTCCACTGACCGTCACCCTTCGGCGACCGGCTCCTTGTCCTCGATCGACTCGACCTCGTCCACGGGCTCGACGTCGTCGTCCGCCTCGTCCTCCTCCATCGGAGGATCGAGCGTCCTCAGCCGGGAGAAGATCGCCCAGCAGACCGCGACGAACGGCACGGCGATGACGGCGCCGAGGAGACCGAAGGACAACGTCCCGGCCGTCACGGACAGGGCGATGACCACGGGATGCAGCCGGACCTGTCTGCCCATGATGAACGGCTGGAAGATGTGGCCTTCCAGCTGCCCGATCGCGGCGATGCCGATGGTGACGAACACGGCCGACCAGAAGCCGTTGGCGGCCAGGGCCACGATCGCAGCGATGACCATCGCCAAGGGCGCACCGATCAGCGGGATGAACGCGCCGATGATGACCAGCACAGCGAGTGGTGCCGCGAGCGGCACGTGCAGGACGAGCAGGAGGATGAACGCCAGGATGCCGTCCGTGAGGGCGATGAGCACCGTGCCGCGGGTGTACCCGGAGAACGTGTACCACCCGGCCCCGGCGGCGGCGATCCACGTCTCGCGGACCCGGGACGGCAGCTGGTTGAGGAACCACGTCCACATCTGCCTGCCCCGCGCCAGGAAGAACGCCGTGCAGAAGATGGCCAGGGCGAGCGCGGTGAACACCTCGACCACGGAGCCGGCACCCGCGGCGGCCTGACCCGCCAGGTCGCCCGCATGGTCCTGCACCCACTTCTGGCCGTTGTTGATCCACTCGGCGATCTGCTCGTTGGTGATGGTGAACGGCAGCTTCCCGCTCTCCAGGAAGTCGGTGATCTGGGTGAGCCCGTTGCCGAACTGCTTGGTGAGGTCGGTCCACTGGTTGGCCACGGAGTACGCGACGTAGGCGAGCAGCCCGATGAAGACGAAGAACCCGCCGAAGATCGCCAGCGCAGTCGAGAGGCCACGGGGCAGGAACCGGCTGAGGAAGTCGACGATCGGTCGGAGCACCGCGGTGAACACGAAGGCGATGAACAGCGCGACGAAGAGCAGCATCACCTTCCCGACGACGAAGAAGATGAGCGCCACCATCACCAGGACGACGAGCAACCGCCACGAGACGCCGGCCGAGTTGCGCAGCCATCGCGGGGCCGTGTGCTCGACGCCGTACACGGCGGGGTTGCGTCGCGCACCTGCCACCTTGCGCGCGGCCGGTCCAGGCCCACGCCCCGGCGTCTGGCTCGCGTCCGTCATCAGGCTCCCTGCGTCGTCGGCACCCCTGTCGCTGCCACGCGCACAGTCTGCACCGGGTGGCCGATGCATGCCTGCCAGCCGCGCCGTGCTATCTTTTCTGCCGCACCTGAGGGCGCCTCCGGGTGTCTCACGGTCCACCTGTCCGGGTGGCGGAATGGCAGACGCGCTAGCTTGAGGTGCTAGTGCCCTAACGGGCGTGGGGGTTCAAGTCCCCCTCCGGACACTCGTTGAGACAGCGAGCATGAGGGCTCTGACCTGCGGAAACGCCGGGTCAGAGCCTTTCGTGTTTTGCCCAGGACCGCAGCCGTCCAGGCATGTCTGCAGGGCGTCCGCGGCACCACACCCGGGGAACCGTGAGTTTCGCAGCGTTCACTCGCTGACGACCCGGCTCCACGCTTACCGGGGTAGCACTGCGTCGAGCAGTCGGCCGCATCGTCGAGGATCCTCCGTCAGCCCGTGCTCGAGGCACCACAGGAGGTACGACGCCGCGCGATAGAGCACCCACGCCCGCGCGCGTCGCTCGTCGAGCCCGGCGATGTCGACGACCGTCCGTAGATGCCCCAGAACCTCATGGGAGTCGGCCATCTCGTCGATTCGGCTCCACAGCACGCGCGCGAGGTCGCACTCTATGTCGCCGCGCAAGAGGACCGGATCGACCACCAGCCATGTTTCCCGCGAACCTGCCAGAACCTGGCCCGCATGCAGGTCCGCATTGGCCGCGAGGTCGGAGCTGGTTGCGCTGAGCAGGTCGGCTGCCTCTTCGGCGGCATGGAACTGCGCCAGCGTGGCGTGGCGCCCTGCCCCTGCGGAGTGCCACGCCGCGACGAGCGTCGCGCGTTCCTCGAGGGGTCGCTGCGTGGTCGACGGCACGTGGGCGGGCGCCGGGCGCGCGAGTCGCAGCATCGTTCGGGCGAGAACGGGGATCGCGTCGTCGAGCGGGAGAGAGGACAGCGAACGCCGGGCGTCCAGGCGTTCGAGGAGCAGCGCACCCGCGGGCACGTCGACGTCAACCAGCGTCACGGTCCCGCGACCGTCCCAGAACCGCAGAGCCTCCACCAGAGCCGAGAGATCGTCGCCTGGTGGAGTCATGCGCAGTGCCAGGGCGTCGTCCCCACGTGGACCTCCTCGAACCGGCACCACGATCGCGTTGGACCCGTGCAGGGGAAGACCGTCGACCTGCAGGCCCCACACCTCGCACTGGGCGTCGACCAGGCCCGGCAGGCCGTCCAGCCACTCCGTCCCGCCACGCCACCAGCGCGGCATCGCTCGGAACGACGGGGGCACGCTGATCACCAAGCCACGCTAACGGGCACGGACACCGGATCGCAGTCGGTGGACGATGGGAGGAACGGCGGCTCGACGTGCGCGTGGGTCGGTCAAGGTGGCGTCGCGCTCGCGCCCTCACCGGCGTGCCTGCTCGTTCGTCCTCGCGCGCTCGAGAGAATTCGCAGGAACGTCGGCTCCGTGACGGCGAGACTCGCACGATGACCACCAGCGAAACGACCTACGAGTGGCGCGGCTCGTTCACCAACGACGAGGCCAACGCCCTGCACGCGGAGGCGTTCGAGCACCACCCGTCCGACGACGACTGGAACGACCGGCTCGCCCGCCTCAGCCTCGGCTGGGTCGTCGCCCGGGACCGCGACGGCATGGTCGGCTCCGTCAACGTCATCTGGGACGGGCTCGAGCACGCGTTCATCGAGGACACGTCGGTCGCTCTGCGCGCTCGCCGACGAGGGATCGGGGTCCGACTGATCGAGGTCGCGCGCGAGCACGCGGCCGCTGCCGGGTGCGCGTGGTTGCACGTCGACTTCGACGACGACCTGCGCACCTTCTACCTCGACGCGTGCGGTTTCACCCCGACGAGCGCCGGCCTGATGCGGCTGCGCTGAGCCCGGCGCCTATGCGTCGGCCGCGCCGGGGACCTTGTCGGTGACGTCCTCGTACGCGGCGTCGTTCGGCAGTGCGCCCGGCGCGTAGATCAGGCGGACGACGCCGGTCGGGAAGACGTCCGAGCGCAGCAGCGTGAGCGGGTAGATGGGCTCGCCCTCGTCGAAGAGGCGCTCGCCCTTGCGCGCGGCGACGGGGTGCACCAGCAGGCGGAGCTCGTCGAGGAGACCGGCGGCCAGCAGCTGGCGGACCACCGAGACCGAGCCGGCGACGAGGATCTTCCCTGGCGCCTTCTTCAGCTCGGCGACGGCGGCGACGAGCTCGCCGTCGACCTTCTCGACGTTGCGCCAGCCGAGGTCCTGCGAGCCCCGGGTTGCGACGACCTTGCGCATGTCGCCGAGCCGCGCCGCGAACGTGGCGTCCTCGCCGCCGGCGGCCTCCCGGTCGGGCCAGGCGCCGGCGAAGCTGTCGTAGGTGACGCGCCCCAGGAGGAGGACGTCGACGTCCTCGTAGTCCTCGGTCACCGCGGCGCCCATGTTCGCGTCGAAGTACGGGAAGTGCCATGTCGGGTCGATCTCGACGACGCCGTCGAGAGAGCTGAACAGGGTGGAGACGATCGTCGCCATGAGGTCCTCCGTGGGTCGTCGGCCGGGACGCGGCTCGGCGGAGCCGCAGGTGGGAAGCACTCTTGTGCCCGCCGCGCGAGCGGGCCTACGTTGAAAGTACCGCCGCCGGACGTCGGACCGCGGCTGCAGCGAAGCAGGCATCCATGTCCTCCGCGCTC
Source organism: Cellulomonas sp. P2_B4 (assembly GCF_056404795.1). Classification (NCBI taxonomy): domain Bacteria; kingdom Bacillati; phylum Actinomycetota; class Actinomycetes; order Micrococcales; family Cellulomonadaceae; genus Cellulomonas; species Cellulomonas sp. P2_B4. Next base: position 421,685 of record NZ_JBFUDI010000002.1, on the reverse strand, counting down.
TCCACGCTCGGCCGCTGGGCCTACCGGTCACGGCGACTGGTGGTGCTGCTCTGGGTCGGCGTGCTCGCGGTGCTCCTCGTGGCCGCCGGGCTCCTCGGCACCGGGACCGACAACACGTACAAGATCCCGGGCACCGAGTCGCAGGACGCGCTGGACGCCCTCGGGAGGACGTTCCCGCAGTTCAGCGGCACGTCGGCACAGCTGATCGCCGTCGCTCCGGACGGCGGCGACGTCACGGACCCGGACTTCGAGGCGGCCGTCGAGGCGACGGTCACCGCGATCACGGAGATCCCGCAGGTCTCCGGGGCGTCCTCGCCGTACGGCTCGTCGACGGCGAACCTGGCCACCGACCACTCGGCCGTGCTCGTGCCCGTCCAGCTGTCCGTGGGGACGACGTCGGTGCTCCCGGAGACGTCCGACGCGCTGCAGGAGGCGGGCGCGACGCTCGAGAAGGCCCTGCCCCCCGGGTCGCAGGTCGCGGTCGGTGGGCAGCTCTTCGCGCAGGGGTCCGCGGGGATCGGCGCCACCGAGCTCGTCGGGATCGCGGTCGCGTTCGTCGTCCTGCTCGTGACGTTCGGCACGCTCGCGGCGGCGGGGATGCCCCTGATCACCGCCCTGCTCGGTGCCGGCGCGTCGTTGGCGATCGTGTTCCTGGCCACGGGCTTCACGACGATCACGTCGACGACCCCGCTGCTCGCGCTCATGCTCGGCCTGGCGGTCGGCATCGATTACGCGCTGTTCATCCTGGCGCGCCACCAGGACCAGCTGAAGCAGGGGATCGAGCCGGAGGAGTCGGCGTCCCGCGCGGTAGCGACGGCGGGCTCGGCGGTCGTGTTCGCGGCGACGACCGTCATCATCGCGCTGCTGGGGCTGAGCGTCGCGGGCATCCCGTTCCTGACGACGATGGGGCTCGCGGCCGCGATGGCGGTGGGGATCGCGGTGGTCGTCTCCACGACCCTGACGCCCGCGCTGCTCGGGTTCGCGGGCTGGCGGGTGGCGCCGAAGCGGTACCGCCCGGACGCGCCCCAGGCCGAGGACGAGGACGAGGTCCCGAAGGAGCGCGTCGGCATCGTCCTCGGCTGGGTGCGGGCGGTGACACGGTGGCCGGTCGTGACCGTCGCCGCGGTCGTCCTCGTGCTCGGCGCGCTGGCGATCCCCGCGGCCGGCCTGCGGCTGGCGCTGCCCGACGCGGGTGCCCTGGACGAGCAGGAGCCGGCCCGCATCACCTACGATCTCGTCGCCGAGCACTTCGGCCCCGGCTACAACGGGCCCCTGGTCGTCACCGGGTCGGTCATCCAGAGCACCGACCCCGTCGGCCTCGTCGACGATGTCGCGGCCGAGATCGAGCAGGTCCCGGGCGTCGCGTCGGTGCCGCTGGCGACCCCCAACGAGACCGGCGACACCGCGATCATCCAGGTGGTTCCCGAGGGGTCGCCGGACTCGGAGGCGACCGCCGACCTGGTGGCGGCGCTGCGCGCGATGCACGACCACTTCGAGGACGAGTACCAGGTCGACCTTGCCGTCACCGGCTACACCGCGGCCGGGATCGACATCTCCGCACAGCTCGCGGCTGCGCTGCTGCCGTTCGGGCTGATCATCGTCGGCCTGTCGCTCGTCCTGCTCGCCATGGTGTTCCGGTCGATCGTCGTGCCGGTGACGGCGGCCCTCGGCTACGTCCTGTCGATCGCTGGCGCCTTCGGTCTCACCTCGCTGGTGTTCGTCGACGGGTTCCTCGCCGGGCCGCTGAACGTCGCGTCGGTGGGGTCGGTGGTCAGCTTCATGCCGATCATCCTCATGGGCGTCCTGTTCGGCCTGGCGATGGACTACGAGGTCTTCCTGGTCAGCCGCATGCGCGAGGACTACGTGCACCACGGCGACCCGGACCGAGCGGTCGAGCAGGGGTTCGTCAGCTCCGCGCGGGTGGTCACGGCCGCGGCGATCATCATGGTCGCCGTCTTCGCGGCGTTCATCCCCGAGGGAGACGCGAACATCCAGCCGATCGCGTTCGGGCTCGCGGTCGGGGTCGCGATCGACGCGTTCGTCGTCCGGATGACCTTCATCCCCGCCGTGCTCGCGCTGTTCGGGGACCGCGCCTGGTGGTTCCCGGGCTGGCTCGACCGGGCGTTGCCCCACTTCGACGTCGAGGGCGAGGGGCTGGCCAAGGAGCTGGCGCTCACGGGCTGGCCCGAGGGAGCCAGCATCGCGCTCGCCGCCGACGGCATGCGCGTCGGGGGCGCCGCCCAGATCGACATGCTGGTGCCGGCGGGCGACGTGCTGGTGGTCAGCGGGGGGTCGCACGCAGACCGGCAGCGGGTGCTGCTCGCGCTCGCCGGGCGGGCGGACGTGCTCGACGGGCACGTCAAGGTCGCCGGCCTCGTGCTGCCGCAGCGCGCGGGCTCGGTCCGTCGTCGCACCTCCTACGTGGACCTCGCGCTGCGGTCGGACCCGGTCGCCGACCTGCGTGCCGGGCTGCACGGTCCCGTGTCGGTCCTGCTCGTCGACGGCGTCGACACCATCGCCGACCCCCGCACCCGCGAGGCGGTCCGCGCGGCCCTGACCGAGGCCGGGCTCCGGACCCTCGTGCTCGCGTGCCGCGTCGACGCGGTCGTCGACGACGTCATCCCGGAGTCGCGCGTCGTGCACCGGCTCGACCTCCCGACCGTCGTGACGGTGGGCTGATGCGCGCCGGAAGAGCCGCCGCGGTCGGGCTCGTCGTCCTTCCGCTCGCCATCGCCGGGATCCTCACGTGGGCCTTGTCGAGCCCGACGGACGACCTCGACCGGATCACGGCCGCGATCGTCAACGACGACGTCCCGGTCACGCTGAACGGCCAGACCGTGCCGGTCGGACGCCAGTTCGCCGCCGGGCTGATGGGGGCCGACGACGGCTTCGACTGGGTCCTGACAAACGACGAGGACGCCGCCGAGGGCCTGGAGTCGGGGTCCTACGTCGCCGTCGTGAACATCCCGGCCAACTTCTCCGAGGCGGCCACGTCGTTCTCCGGCGCCGCCCAGAGCGCGCACCAGGCCGACGTGCGGATCGAGACGGCCCCGACGTCGGCGCTGCTGGACCCGGCCCTCACGCAGGCGGTCAGCGACGCGGCGGTCGCCGCCCTGAACCACCAGCTCACCGAGCAGTTCATCGCCCAGGTGCTCCAGGGCTACACCACGGTCGACGAGCAGATCGCCCAGGCGTCGGCCGGAGCCACCGACCTCGCGACCGGCGCGACCTCGCTCGCGGACGGGGCGGGACAGCTGACCACCGGCGCCGAGCAGCTCGCGTCGGGCCTGCAGACCCTCGACACGGGCGCGCAGGCGCTCGCGGACGGGACGGCGGAGCTCTCGTCGGGCGCGCAGGACCTGCCCGCGGACACGGCCGCCCTCGCCCGGGGATCGGCCGGCGTCGCGACGGCGACCGACACCGCGGCCGCCCAGCTCGACGCCGCGACCGACCAGCTGGCAGCGGCCGTCGCGACGATCTGCCAGACCCCCGGCCCCGCATGCACGCAGGCCTCGGACGCGCTGCTGCGGCTCCAGGGCGCCAGCGGCGACGTCGACGAGCTCGCAGGAGTGGCAGACCGCGTCGCGGCCGGCAACCGGTCGCTCGCCGCCGAGATGCCCGAGCTCGTCGACGGGATCGACAGCGCCGCGTCGGGTGCGGCCGACGTCGCGACCGGGGTCGACCAGGCGAGCACCGGGGCGTCCGAGCTGGTCACCGGCAGCCAGGGCGTGCAGGCGGGCGCCACCCAGCTCTCGACCGGCGCGACCGAGCTCGCGGACGGGCTCGCGCAGGCCGTCGGCCAGATCCCGACCTACACCGCCGACGACGTCGGCATCCTCGCGACGGTCGCCGCCCAGCCCGTCCGGGCCGACCAGGTCCACCCCGAGCCCGGCCTGCAGGCCGTCCCCTTCTTCGCCGTGATCGCGCTCTGGATCGGCGCGCTGGTGGTCGCGTACGTCCGACCGGCCCTGCCGCCGCGCTCGGCGCTGCTCACGGCCGAGTCGTCCACGTCGCTCGTCCTGCGCTCCCTGCTGCCCGGGGCGGTGCTCGGCGTCGTCCAGGGAGTCGTCGTCGGGATCGCGGTGCTGTTCGCGGCGCACGTCGACGCCGGTCAGTGGTTCGGGTTCGTCGCCGCGGCCGCGCTCGTCGGGCTCGTGTTCGCCGTCGTGAACCAGGGCCTCGCCGCCGCGCTGGGAGGGGTCGGACGGTTCGTCGCGGTCCTCGTGGCCGTGGTCGCGCTGGCGGTGGGCCTCTCGTCGACCGTGCCGCCCGCCCTCGACACCGTCGCGGGACTCCTGCCGACGACGTCCGCGCTCGGGCTGCTGCTCGGCGCGCTCACGGGAAGCTCGACGGTGTGGGCCGACGTGCTCGCCCTCGTCGTCTTCGGACTCCTCGGCGCGCTGCTCGTCCTCGTCGGGGTCGGGTCCCGTCGCCGGGTCCGCGCCGGCGAGCTCGCGGCAGCCTGACCGGCATCAGCCCCGGCGGGCCACCTGCTGCGCGTAGGCGTCGCGGATGACGGTCTCGGCGGCCTTGCCGAACACGGAGTAGTCCGAGTCGCCGGCCGCGGCGGACTCGTCGTACACCCGTGCCGGCCAGTCCCAGAGCATGAAGCCGCGCACCCAGTCCCGCCGCGCGCACGCACCGAACGCGGCCTCGTACCAGTCGACCTGCGCCTGCTGCGACGGCTCGCCCTGCAGGGTCCAGTCGTTGGGGATGGCGGGGGAGCCCTCGCGGCTCGGGCAGCCCGCCTCCATGAAGAAGAACGGCTTCCCGAGCTTCGTGACCACCGGTTCGATGCGGTCGAGCTGGTTCTCCCAGTCGTCGACAGGGTAGTAGCCGGACGACGAGACGACGTCGACCGCGTCCCACCAGGCGACGTGGTCCTCCTGGTACTTGTCGCAGTTGTAGGTGAGCACCCCGTCGTAGACCGCCCGCACCTGCGCGATCAGCGACCGCCACTCGGCCTCGCGGCGGTCCGTCTGCACCATCTCGCACCCGATGCAGAGCATCTCCACGCCCTCCTGCGCGGCGATGCGCGCGTGGTGGACGATGAACTCGGTGTAGCTGGCGAACCAGTGCGACCACTTGGGCTCGGGCGGCACCTCGATGTCGAAGAAGTTGATGTGTGCGCGCCAGGTGCCGTCGGCCACGTTGACCACGGGCTTCAGGACGACCTTCAGGCCCCGTGCCTTGGCCGCGCGGACCGCCCAGCGGACCTCGTCGTCCGTGACGGTGGGCTCGTCGCGGAAGTGGATCTCGGTGGACTGCGCCGTGTCCTGCAGAGCCGCGAACGTTATCGCGGTCCACGTCACGCCGAGCCGTTCGACCATCAGGTCCATCGACCGTTCGGCCTCGGCGTCCGCCCACGTGCCGCGCACGCCGGTCCAGCCCCAGGTCATGCCTGCCACGTAGGTGTCGTCGGTGATCACGAACCCCACCCTACGACTTACTTCGGCAATTGAACAAAGTGTCCCTGGAGTCGCGGACGGACGCCCGCGGCGTGACGATCGAGGTCCGACGACGGGAGGCGACCATGCCCAAGACCGCGAGGTCCGGTGCCGCCAGGCAGAGCGAGCTGCCGGCCACCTTGCAGCGATCCGACGAGAAGGCGCAGCGCACCTACGCCCACGCGTACGACGCAGCGATCGAGCAGTACGACGGTGACGAGGAGGCCGCTCACCGGGTCGCGTTCGCCGCGCTCAAGCACACGCACGAGAAGGTCGGCGACAGCTGGCGCCCCAAGGAGCACAACGGCCCGAGCGACGAGCGTGCCGAGGAGGGCTACGGGTCGACGGCCCCGACGGCCGGGGGTGTCGACGCGAACGCGTCGAAGGCGCACCTGTACGACGTCGCCAAGGAGCTCGACATCGCGGGCCGGTCGTCGATGACCAAGGACGAGCTGGTCGGGGCGATCGAGAGGGAGAACGACCGACGCAGCCGGCGCGCGACGTGATGTTCCTGGTCGGGCTGCGGCGGTCCGGACCGCTCTGGCAGCCGGGTGTCCCGTTGGAGGAGCAGTCCGGCTGGACGCAGCACGCCGCGTTCATGGACGGGCTCGTGGCCTCGGGCTTCGTGGTGCTCGGAGGGCCGTTGGCCGACGAGGTCCGCGTCGTCGAGGCGATCGAGGCGGACTCGGCCGACGCCGTGCGCGAGGTGCTCGCGGCCGACCCGTGGAGCGGGTCGCACCTGGTCGTCGACGCCGTCGAGCCCTGGACGATCCGGCTGGACGGCCGCCGCTAGTCGCCGAGGTCGCGCAGCGGTGACGTCCGCTCGCCGCCGGCGTCGCCGGTGTTCACCGTGCCCGCCGGCTCGACCAGCAGGGCGCACACCAACCCGTCGGCCCTCGGGCAGTGCTCGACGCCCTTCGGCACCACGTAGACGTCCTGCGGGCCGAGCTCGACGTCGCCGTCGCGCAGCTGGATGGTGAGGCGCCCGGAGACCACCAGGAAGAGCTCGTCGGTGTCCGGGTGGCTGTGCCAGACGAACTCGCCGTCGAGCTTGACCACCTTGACGTCGTAGTCGTTGACCGTGGCCAGGCGGTGGGGCTGCCAGGGCTGGGTGATCGTGTCGAGCGCGGTCTGGATGTTGCGCACCGGAGGCATCCGTCGAGCCTAGGTCGGCGGCTGCGCGCAGTCACCCGTCCGCGTGCCGAAAGCCGCCCGAAATGTCGCACTCAGCCGATAGGTTGCCGGTGCAGGCCGGGGCACGGGTCGCCGGCGACGAAGCCAGGGGGCATTCGAGACATGCGCGTTTCCCGATTCCGAGCCGGCGCGGTGGCGATCGTCGCCGCCGTCGCGGTGGTCGTCCCGGCAGTCTCCGCCTCCGCAGTGGCCAAGCCGGTCAACCGCCCGCCGGTCGTGTCCGAGGCCGGCATTGTCGACCCGGTCTCGTCGTGCGCCGTCGGCGCCGCACGCCCGACCATCCGCTCGACGACGCCGACCCTGCGAGCCGTGCTGAGGGACCCCGAGGGGACGAGCTCCTCGGCGACGTTCGGCATCCTCGACTCGCGCGGGAGGATCGTGTGGGGACCGACCGCGACGGCCGCGCAGGCTTCCGGTGCCGCGCACTCCGTCCGGGTGCCCGCGGGCAGGCTCGCCGACGGGGGTACCTACACCTGGGTCGTGAGCGGCCGAGACGCGTCCGGCCACTGGGCCCTGCCCAGGCTGTGCCAGTTCACGGTCGACAGCGTCGCCCCCGCGGTCCCGAGCGTCACGCCGGTCGCCGGTGAGCCGGCCGTCTACGTCGAGGGCGCCACCTCGGGAGGCACCGGTCTGCGGGGCTCGTTCACGCTCAGCGACACATCGGACGTCGTGTCGTACGTCTACGGGTTCAGCGGTGCCGCGAGCGGCTCCGTCCCGGCCGCGACGCCGACGATCGCCTACACCCCGACGGCGCCCGGCCCACAGACCCTGTCGGTCCAGGCCGTCGACGCCGCCGGGAACGTCAGTGATGCCCGGATCTACACGTTCACCGTCGCCTCCCCGGTCGTCACCGGCGGGGGGCGTTGGCTCCTCGACGAGGGAGCCGGAGCGGTCGGCGCCGAGGCCGCCGGGGGCGCGTCCCTCGCGCTCACCCCGAGCACCGGCTGGACCGGGGGCCCGCTGGCCGAGCTCGCCAACCGCCCCACCGACCGTGCCCTTCTCCTGGACTCGGTGGCCGACGGCGCGCAGACGGTGGGCTCGGTCGTGAACACGGGCGGCACGTTCACCGCGGTCGCGTTCGCGCGTCTCGACGCGACCGGCACCAGCGGGACGGTCCTGAGCCAGGACGGCACCAGCACGAGCGCGTTCACGCTCGGCTACACGTCCGAGGGCTGCGCCGCGGGCGTCGCGGCCTGCTGGAGCTTCGCCCTGCCGACATCGGACTCCGCGGCCGCGCCGCAGGCCGTCGTGCGGTCGGCCGCTGCCGTCGAGCCGGGCTCGTGGGTCGAGCTCACGGGCGTGCACAACGCCACGACCGGCGCCGTGTCGCTGTTCGTCTGCACGCTCGGGTCGGCCGCCAAGCCCGGCAGCGGGGTGCCCGTGGCGAGCGGTCCCGTCGCGTTCACGACGCCGTGGTCGGCGTCCGGCCCCTTGCTGGTCGGCCAGGCCTTCGGGGGAGCCGCGCCGTTCGCGGGAGCGGTCGGCTCGGTGCGCGTGCTCGAGGGTGTGGCGCAGACCGTCACGGACGTGCGGCGCTCCTGCGCCGCGGGCACCGTCTGAGCAGTCGTCGCGCCGGGCGCCGCCGAGGCTAGGACGGCTCCAGCGCGACGAGCGGCGGGACGAGCATCAGCGGCTCCGCGTCCAGGTCGAGCACCTGGGAGCGCGCCGGAGGGGTGTCGACGGACTCGAACCGGACCGTCGCCTCGCGGCCGCGCACGTGCACGACCCAGCCCCGGCCACGGGTCGGGTGCTCGATGTCGAGACCGGGGCGGGCGTTCTCCTCGGTGAGCGGTCGCGCCTGGCTCGGGTCCTCGGCCGGCAGGTCGAGCGGTTCCGGCTCGACGTCGAGGTCGTCGGCGTCCCAGGGGAGCGTCAGCTGGGCGTGCGCCGAGAGGTTGTGGAACGAGACCCCGAGCAGCCGCACGGAGTCGGTGAGGCCGGCGGCGAGCGCCGCCTGGTGGGCCGCCGCGCGCAGCTCGGCGGGCTCCGCGGAGGGCTGCGGGAGCGTGATCGACCGGGTGAGCGTCGTGAAGTCCGCGAACCGCACCTTGGCGACGACGGTCCGCGCGCCCCCGCCGTGCGCGGTGAGCCGGCGCAGCGCCTCGTCGGTCACCGCGTCGATCGCGGTGGTGATGGCGTCGCGACCGAAGATGTCGGCGGCGAACGTGCGCTCGGCGCCCACCGACTTGCGCTCTGCTCCCACCGTCACCGGCCGGGGGTCGATGCCACGGGCCAGACGGTAGAGGTTCGCCCCCGACGACTCGCCGACCGTCATGGTCAGGACGTCGAGCGGCTGGCGTCGCAGGTCCGCGACGGTCCGGGCGTCGAGCCGTTCGAGCGCCGCCGCCGTCGCCGGCCCGATGCCCGGCACGGCGCGCACGGGCAGGGGCAGGAGGAACGCGTCCTCGTCGGCAGGCTCCACGAGCCGGAGCCCGTCGGGCTTGGCGGCCTCCGAGGCGAGCTTGGCGACGAGCTTGGTCCGGCCGATCCCGATCGACACCGCGAGCCCGGTCAGGGCCCGGATCCGTGCGCGGACGTCGGCCGCCGCACCCGACGGGTCGTCGGCGAAGGTTCCGTCCTCCAGGTCGACGAACGCCTCGTCGATGCTCAGCTGCTCGACCACCGGCGAGAGGGTCGCGAGCTCGGCCATGATCGCGCGCGAGTACGCGCTGTAGGCCTCGAAGCGAGGGAACAGGACGGCCGCCGCCGGTGCGAGGCGTCGCGCCCGGCTCATCGGCATCGCCGACCGCGCGCCCGCCTGCCGTGCCTCGTACGACGCGGTCGAGACGACCCCACGCGGACCGGTGCCGCCGACCAGCACGGGCTTGCCCCGCAGCGAGGGCTTGTCGCGCTGCTCGACCGCCGCGAAGAACGAGTCGGCGTCGGCGTGCAGCACGGTCGCACGGGTGCGCAGGCGGTCGACCACGGGCCCACTCTGCCCGGTCGCCGACCGAGCCGGCGACATGCGTCAGGCGATGGCGAACGAGTCGCGCGACCGCAGCTCGTGCAGGGCGTTGAGCAGCACCCGGTTGAACGCGACGGGCGCGTGCGCGTTGACGTCGTGACCGGCACGCGGGACGACCGTCAGGCGCGTGCCGGGACGGGCCTCGAGGTAGCGGCGCTCGTCGAGGCGCAGCGGGTCGCGGCTGCCGTTGACCAGCCAGACCGGGACGGCGGTGCGGCGCAGGTCGGCGAGCGGGGAGTAGCCGGCGAGCGAGGTGAGCATGTCGGTGACGACGTGCCAGGAGCCGCCGCGCGGACGCAGGGTGCGGGCCACGAGATGGGCGACCCGTCGGTAGGCGCTGACGGGCTTGCCCTTGATCTCGGTGGAGCAGCCCGCCAGGACGACGCCGGCGATCTTCGTCTCGTGCTCACGGGTGTACGCCAGGCTCGCATAGCCGCCGAGGGAGAGCCCGACCAGCAGCGGGGGCTCGGAGCAGCTGTCGACGGCGCCGTCGATCGCGTCGAGCGCACCGGCCAGGCTGAACCGCTCCCCGGTGCGTGTGCCGTGCCCCGGCAGGTCGATGGCGATCGTCCGGTGACCGGACCGCTCCAGCGCGTCGACCTGTCGTCGCCAGATCGCCGACGACGTCCGTGTGCCGTGGACGAGGACGATCGGGCGACGGTGGATGGCGTGCTCCTTGCGTCGGGAGGCCGACCGGACGGTCGGGGCCTCTGGCAAGGTAATCGGCTCTCCTGGGAGTTTCGTGAGAGAGACTCAGAGCTGGGGCGCGCAGGAACCCGTCCCGAGCGCGGCGAGGCCCGCAAGATCACCCGGCTGGAACGTGGTGACGGCGGGCGAGGCGCGGGGGTACATGAGCTGGTTCGGGTCCTCGACGTGGTCGAGCCCGACGACGTGCCCGAGCTCGTGCGTGATCACGCCGTAGGCGCTGGTGGTGCCGCTCGGGGTGGCGAGCAGCTCCGCGAACCCGGGTCCGTCGAGGGTGACCGACCCGGTGACGTAGACGGACAGCCCCGCTCGCGTGACGGGGGCGGAGCCGCCGATCCCCACGGTGTCGCCGGCCAGCGCCGGGGTCTCCTCGGGCGTCGACCAGGCCACGAGCACCGGCGCCCAACGCTTCCCGTAGAGCTCGGGCTCGTAGGCGTCGCGGTCGACGTTCGGCGCCTCCTGCGTCAGCCCGTCGTCGACGAACACCAGCCCGGTCGCGGCCGACACCCGCGCGACCGCGGTGGCGATCAGCTCCGCGCCGTTGGCGGGACCGCCGTCGGGACGCACGACGTAGTGGATCGGTCGGCACGGGCTCCACGCGACGGGGCCGCTGCCGTCGGGCTGCATCGCTGCGAACGTGTGGTTGCCGGTCGCCTGCATGGTCTCGGGAGGCGGGGTGCCGAGAGGGGTCGCGGCTTCCTCGAAGCCGGCGGGCGGGACCGAGCTCTGGCCGATCGACCACAGGCGGCCGGTGAGGACCGCCGCAGCCGCGACGAGGACGACCATCGACAGCACGAACCCGCGGCGTGGGCCGCGACGCACCTGCACCGGAGGACCGAGGAACCGGATCCCGAACTCGTCCTCGAGCGGGGTCCGAGGAGTGGGGACCAGCGACGTCCGGGGCCCGTTCCCGCGCGCGTCGACCCACGGGTCGAACCCGTGCGGGTCTCCACCGCTCACCCGTGCCTCCTGGTCGTACGCCCCCGGAGGCGCTCCGCGTCGAGTGCACCGGTCCCGCAGAGGATCGCACACGGCCCGAACCGGCCGCGAGCGCTCGAGAGGGGAGCCGGAGCCGTCGGTAACCTCGTCGAATGCGTGCTCCGGAGGTCCCTGCGAACGTGCGCGACGGGGTGGGACGGACTCCCGACGGCGCCGTGTGGCTGTCGAGGCTGCCGGACCTGGTCACCCGTTCGGCGCAACGCTGGGGACTGGTCCTGGGTCGCCCGTTCGAGGCGGGCGCATCCGGTTGGACGGCACCCGGGCGGGACCGCGACGGGCGGGACGTGGTGCTCAAGATCGTGTTCCCGCACGACGAGGCGCGCGACGAGGCGGCGGGGCTGCGCGCCTGGCACGGCCACGGCGCCCCGGAGCTGATCGACCACGACCCCGACGACTGGGCGCTCCTGCTGGAGCGGGTCGTGCCGGGCACCCCGCTGGCCGACAGCGTGGCCAGTCCCGCGGACCAGCTCGTGACGGGCGCGCTCGTGGCGAGGACCCTGCACGAGGCGCCCGGGACGTCGGCGTTGGCGGTGGCCTCGATGGTCGACGTGTGCGCGGCCTGGGCCGACGTCCTCGAGCGGCGGGCCGACCGGCACGGTGTCGACGTGGGCACCGCCGCCGCTCTGCTGCGGACGCTCCCGGGCGGGGTCCCCGGGGTCGTCGTGCACGGCGACCTGAACCCGGGCAACCTCCTGCAGTCGGGCACCGGCACCGCCACCTTCGTCGCCATCGACCCGAAGCCGATGCGCGGGGACCCGGCCTACGACCCGTGGCCGCTGCTGGAGCAGGTGGACGACCCGTTCCGGCACGACGACGCGGTGCTCGCGGGGCGGGTGGCCCTCGTCGCCGAGCATCTCGGGACCGATCCGTGGCGCATCGCGGCCTGGGGGACGGCACGGGCCACGGAGTCGGCGCTGTGGACGTGGGACGCGTTGGGCGACGAGCGCGGTGCCCGCGAGGGCCTCGACCGGGCGCGGGCGTGGGCGCGGGTGGCGGGTCTCTAGAGCGCGGCGGTGCCGGGTGCGTGGACGTGCTCGAACACGAGGCTCGTCTGCGTGTGTGCCACCTCGGGGCGCGTGCTCAGGTGCTCCAGGACGAACCTGCGCAGCTCGGGGGAGTCGCGGACCGCGACGTGCACCAGGACGTCGTCGACACCCGCGAGCAGGTAGACGTCGCGCACCTCGGGACGCTGCGCCAGGCGGTGCGCGACCTCCGAGAGCCGGGAGCGAGCGGCGGCCTGCAGCCGGACCGCGATCATCGCCTGCAGCCCGCGTCCGACGGCCTCGGGATCCACCTGGGCGTGGAAGCCGCGCAGCACCCCGGAGTCCCGCAGGGCCCGCACGCGGGCGTGGCACGTCGACGGCGCCACCCCGACGAGGGCGGCCAGCTCCTTGTTCGAGATGCGCCCGTCGCGCTCGAGCTCACGCAGGAGGTCGCGGTCGATGTCGTCGAGCACCGGCGCCGGGCCGAACGTCGTTCGGTCAGAATCGGCCACACGTCGGACTGGAGAATCGGATGCGGACATGACGGCAATCTAGCGAATCTTCTGCCGTTGTCATCTGGCTGTGACACAGGAAGTTCAGACTGGTCGAGTCAGTTTCGACGCACCCGGACGGAGCCCCACCGATGAAGGTCGGCATCCCCAGCGAGGTCAAGAACCGCGAGTACCGCGTGGCCATCACGCCCGCCGGCGTGCACCACCTGGTCGCGTCGGGGCACGAGGTCATCGTGCAGGCGGGTGCGGGGGTCGGCTCCGCGATCAGCGACGAGGACTACCTGGCGGCCGGCGCCGCGGTCGTCGGCGACGCCGCGGAGGTCTGGGCGCGCGCGGACCTCGTCTGCAAGGTCAAGGAACCGGTCGCCTCGGAGTACGGGTTCCTGCGCGACGACCTCGTGCTGTTCACGTACCTGCACCTCGCGGCCGACCGCCCCGGCACGGACGCGCTGCTGGCCGCCGGGACCACGTCGATCGCCTACGAGACGGTCCAGCTCCCCGACGGGACGCTGCCTCTGCTGGCGCCGATGAGCGAGGTCGCGGGCCGGTTGTCCACCCAGGTCGGCGCCTACCACCTGATGAAGAACGAGGGTGGCTCCGGGGTGCTGCTGGGCGGGGTCCCGGGGGTCGACGCCGCGAAGGTCGTCGTCCTCGGTGGCGGGGTCGTCGGGCGGCACGCGGCCGAGATCGCGGTCGGCATGCGGGCGGACGTCGCGGTCCTCGACCTCTCGCTGCCGCGGCTGCGCGAGACCGACACCGTCTTCGGTGGACGCGTGCGCACCGTGGCGTCCAGCGCGTACGCCGTCGAGCGCGAGGTGCTCGACGCGGACCTCGTGATCGGCGCCGTCCTGGTCACCGGGGCCCGGGCGCCGAGGCTGGTCACCAACGAGCTGGTCTCGCGGATGAAGCCGGGATCGGTGCTCGTCGACGTCGCCGTGGACCAGGGCGGGTGCTTCGAGGACACGCGCGCGACGACGCACGACGACCCGACGTTCGTCGTGCACGGGTCGGTCTTCTACTGCGTGGCCAACATGCCCGGCGCGGTCCCGGTGACGTCCACGAGGGCGCTGACCAACGTGACCCTGCCGTACCTGTCCGCGCTCGCGGACCTCGGCTGGGAGGGGGCGACGGCCGCGCTGCCGTCGCTCGGGGCGGGCCTGACCACGCACGCGGGAACGCTGCGCAACAGTGCCGTGGCGCAGGCCCACGGCTACGAGGTGGCGCTCACGTCCCGCTGACGTAGCGTCGGCTCTCGTGGCGACTGCTCTGGTGATCGGCGGCGGCGGTCAGATCGGCCGGACGGCCGTCCCGGCGCTGCTCGCGGACGGCTGGGACGTGCGGGTGCTCGCACGGCACGCCCCGCCGCTGGAGGGTGTCGAGCCGGTGCTGGGCGACCGGTCCGACCCGGAGGCCGTGGACCGCGCGCTCGGCACGGGCGTCGACGTCGTCGTCGACGTCGTCGCCTACGACGACCGCCAGGCCGAGCCGCTGCTGGGGCGTCGGGACCGGATCGGCTCCGCGATCGTCGTCTCGAGCGCGGCGGTCTACGTCGACGAGCACCAGATGGGCTTCGAGTCGGAGGTCTTCGGCACGTTCCCGGTGCCGATCACCGAGCACCAGCCGACCGTGGACCCCGGCCACGACTCCTACGCCACCGGCAAGGTCGCCCTCGAGCAGGCGTGGCTCGCGTCCGAGGTCCCGACGACGATCCTGCGCCCGGGCGCGATCCACGGCCCCGGCTGCCGGCAGCCGCGCGAGTGGACGTTCGTCAAGCGTGTGCTGGACGGGCGCGACGTGCGCGTGCTGGCCTTCGACGGCAAGAGCCGCTTCCACACCACGTCGACCGCCGTCCTGGCGGAGCTGGTGCGGCTCGCGGCGGCCCGGCCCGGCCACCGCGTGCTCAACGCGGTCGACCCGGAGGCGCTCACGGTCGAGGAGATCGCCCGGACGATCGACGCGGTCATGGGCGCGACCTCGCGCATCGTCCGGGTACCGGGCGAGCCGTCCAAGGACGTCGGGCTCACCCCGTGGGCGGTGCCGACGCCGCTGGTGCTCGACATGGGCGCGGCCTCGCGCGAGCTCGGCTACCTGGCGCCGGGCGGCTACGCGGAGACGGTCGGCGCGTGCGTCACGTGGCTCGTCGAGGAGGCGGCGCGCACCGACTGGCGCGAGGCGTTCCCCGGCTTCGGCCGGATGGAGGCGATGGGTGACTTCTTCGCCTACGACGCCGAGGACGAATTCCTTTCCGGCGTCGGCCATGATGAACGCCATGACGACCGATCTCGCCGCTGACAACCCGTTCGCCACCACGTCGACGCTGCCGTACGGCCTGCCCGACCACGCGCGCATCCGTGAGGAGCACTACCGACCCGCCCTGCTCGCGGGCATGACCGAGCAGCGCGCCGAGATCGAGGCGATCGCGACGAACCCCGACGCGCCCACCGTCGAGAACACGCTGGAGGCGCTCGAGCGCTCCGGTCGCCTCCTGCAGCGCGCCGCGGTGTCGTTCTTCAACCAGTCCAGCTCGGACTCTTCGCCCGGCCTCGACGCGATCGAGGAGGAGATCTCCCCGCTGCTCGCCGCGCACCACGACGCGATCTACCTGGACCCGCGCCTGTTCGCGCGCGTCGAGGCCCTCCGGGAGTCGGCCACCGACCTCGAGCCCGACACCGCGTGGCTCCTCGAGCGCACGCACATCCAGTTCGTCCGCTCGGGCGTGGGTCTCGACGAGGCCTCGCAGGACCGCCTGCGCGTCCTGAACGGCGAGATCAACTCGCTCGAGACCGCGTTCGGCCGCGACCTGCTGGCGGCGACCAACGCCGCGGCCGTCCTGGTGACCGACGAGGGCGAGCTCGACGGGCTCGCCGAGGACGCGCGGGTCGCCGCGGCGAAGGCAGCCCGCGACCGCGGCATCGAGGACGGCTGGCTCCTCGAGCTCGAGCTGCCGACCCAGCAGGCGCCGCTCACGTCGCTGACCGACCGCGCCGTGCGCGAGCGGGTGTTCCGCGCGTCGATCACGCGCGGCACCGCGGGCGACGACCACGACACACGGGCGACGCTGCTCGGCCTGGCCCGCAAGCGCGCCGAGCGCGCCCAGCTGCTCGGGTACGCCCACCACGCGGAGTACGTCGCCGCGGACGCGACCGCCAAGACCGCCGAGGCCGTCGCGGACATCCTCGAGAAGCTCGCCCCGGCCGCCGTGGCCAACGCGAAGGTCGAGGCCGCCGAGCTGGCGGCCGCGCTGGAGGCCGACGAGCCCGGCGCCACGCTGGAGCCGTGGGACTGGGCGTTCTACGCCGAGAAGGTCAAGAAGGAGAAGCGCTCGCTCAGCGAGGACCAGCTGCGCCCGTACCTCGAGCTCGAGCGGGTGCTCGCCGACGGCGTCTTCCGGGCCGCGAACCACCTGTACGGCCTCACGTTCGCCGAGCGGCACGACCTGGTCGGCTACCACCCGGACGTGCGCGTCTTCGAGGTGTTCGACGAGGACGGCACCGGGATCGGCCTGTTCCTCGGCGACTTCTGGACGCGGGAGAGCAAGCGCGGCGGCGCCTGGATGAACAACCTCGTCGACCAGTCGACGCTCCTGGGCGAGCCGGCCGTGGTCGTCAACAACCTCAACATCCCGAAGCCGCCCGAGGGGGAGCCCACGCTCCTGACCTGGGACAACGTGATCACGCTGTTCCACGAGTTCGGTCACGCCCTGCACGGGCTGTTCTCGGCCGTGCGCTGGCCGTCCCAGTCCGGCACCGAGGTGCCGCGCGACTTCGTCGAGTACCCGTCGCAGGTCAACGAGATCTGGGCGTGGGAGCCGTCGATCGTGCGCGCGTTCGCCCTGCACCACGAGACCGGCGAGCCCATGCCGAGCGCCTGGGTGGACACGCTGCTGGCCGCCCGGCAGGACGGCGAGGGCTTCGCGACGACCGAGTACCTGGCCGCCGCGCTGCTCGACCAGGCCTGGTACCGGCTCTCGCCCGACCAGGTCCCGACCGACGTCGCCGAGGTCGAGGCCTTCGAGGCCGCCGCCCTGGAGAAGGCCGGGGTCGCGTTCGCGCCGGTGCCGCCCCGCTACCGGACCTCGTACTTCAACCACATCTTCGGCGGCGGGTACTCGGCGGGCTACTACTCGTACATCTGGTCCGAGGTCCTCGACGCCGACACCGTCGAGTGGTTCCGCGAGAACGGCGGGCTGCAGCGCGCGAACGGGGACGCGTTCCGCGCGAAGCTGCTCTCCCGGGGCGGGTCGGTCGACGCCATGGAGCTGTTCCGCGACCTGCGCGGCCGGGACCCGATCATCGAGCCGCTGCTCGTCCGTCGCGGTCTGGACGCGGCCTCCTCGTCCTGACCGCCCCGGTAGGTTGATCGCCATGCCCACCACGCTTCCCCCCTCGGCCGAGGACGAGGTCGTCGGCATCTGCCGCGACCTCATCCGGATCGACACCTCGAACTACGGTGACGACACCGGTCCGGGGGAGCGGGTCGCGGCGGAGCACGTGATGGGGCTGCTGACCGAGGTCGGGCTCGACCCGGAGCTCTTCGAGAGCGAGCCCGGCCGGTCCAGCGTCGTCGTGCGCCTGGAGGGCTCGGACTCGTCGCGCCCGGCGCTCGTCCTGCACGGGCACCTCGACGTGGTGCCGGCGCGGGCCGACGACTGGTCGGTCGACCCTTTCGGTGCCGAGGAGGTCGACGGCCTCGTCTGGGGCCGCGGCGCCGTGGACATGAAGGACATGGACGCGATGATCCTGGCGGTCGTGCGACAGATGGCCCGGGAGGGCCGTCGCCCCGCACGGGACGTCGTCGTCGCGATGTTCGCCGACGAGGAGGCCGGCGGCGCCAAGGGCGCGCGCTGGGCGGTGGACAACCGCCCGGAGCTGTTCGAGGGCGCGACCGAGGCGATCAGCGAGGTCGGCGGCTTCTCCGTCGACGTCGACGGCCGCCGTGCCTACCTGCTGCAGACCGCCGAGAAGGGCCTGTCGTGGCTGCGGCTCGTCGCCGACGGCCGTGCCGGCCACGGCAGCCAGGTCAACGCCGACAACGCGGTGACGCACCTGGCCGAGGCGGTCGCTCGGCTCGGCCGGCACCCGTGGCCGCTGCAGCTGACGCCCACCGTGCAGGCGCTGCTCGACGGCGTCGGCAAGCTCACCGGCCTGACCTACGACCCCGAGGACCCGGCCGCGATCGACGCCCTCGTGGCGGCCCTGGGACCCGCGTCGAAGTTCGTCGGCGCCACGCTGCGCAACACGACGAACCCCACGCAGCTGACCGCCGGCTACAAGGCGAACGTCATCCCCGGCTCGGCGGAGGCGACCGTCGACGGGCGCTTCCTGCCGGGCCACGAGGAGGAGTTCCTCTCGACCGTGCGCGAGCTGGCCGGCGAGCACGTGACGGTCACGCCGCTGCACCACGACCAGGCGCTCGAGGTGCCGTTCTCGGGCGACCTCGTCGACCGCATGGTCGACGCGCTCGTGGCCGAGGACCCGGACGCCGTGGTGCTGCCCTACACGCTCTCCGGCGGCACGGACAACAAGTCGCTGGCCCGCCTGGGCATCCGCGGCTACGGCTTCGCACCCCTGCGCCTGCCCCCGGAGCTGGACTTCGCCGGCATGTTCCACGGTGTCGACGAGCGCGTGCCCACCGACGCCCTGCGCTTCGGCACCCGCGTGCTCGACCGGCTCCTGCGCGACTGCTGAGCACCAAACCCTTCTCAACTGGCCTCTGCGTGTCGATGGCTAGAGCAAGGGAGTGCCGCGACGAGGGAGTCGGCCATGGACGAGCACACGCACGAGACCGCAGGGCACGAGGACGCTGGCCTGCACCGGGTCGACGAGCGCGAGGTGCGCCTCGCCATGGATCGCCTGGACCTGTCCGACCGGACCCTCAACGTCTACCGGGCCACCGCGTTCCTCACCGCGCTCGGCGTCACCGTCTCGCACGACGACCCGTCGGCGGACCAGACGGACGAGGACGAGCCCGAGGCGACGGCCGGCGACGTGGCGAACCTCATCGAGGTCCAGGGCTGGCTCCGCGAGCGCCGACCCGCGATGACCGTCGAGCAGTTCCGGGAGCGTCGCCGGGTCACGACCTTGCACCGCCGCGCCGCGACCGCGTAGGTCAGTCGAGGCTCGTGGTCTCCGCGAGGGTCGAGCGCACGCGGATGATCTTGCGACGCAGCCAGACCTTGCGCTCCCCGCCCGCGAACAGGAGCGTCCGTGACAGCTCCCAGCGGCCCAGCTCGGCCTGCTCGGTCAGCATGCGGCGTGCGTCGTTCCGGGACACGGTCGCGGGGATCCTGAGCTCGCGGTACTCGTACTGACCGCCTTGCGCGACCCAGTCGGGGCGCTTCGTCCGTGTCTGACCGTTTGCCATCCGTCACCCCATCGCCGCCGTCGTCCGACCTACGCCGCAACTCGAAGTCCTGCCGGTGCCGGGACACCTTACGCGCTCCCATTGTGCCGCGCAGGAGGCTAACGTCGTCGCATGACCGTCGACCCGCGTGCCGCGCTGGACCGCCTGATCGCAGCCCTCGAGGCCCACTACACCGCAGTCGCCTCACCGCACGGCGAGGACGACCCGGCCGTCGACGACGCGTACGACATCCTGGCCGACGCGTTCGAGGTCTACGACGACGCGCTCGGCACCGTGCACGGCGAGGCCACGCCGTTCTACCTCGCCGAGGAGGACGACGACGACGAGGACGACGAGGACGACGACGAGGACTACGACCCCGACGTCGACGCGGACGTCGACGACCTCGCCGAGGCCTGACCCGTCGCCTAGAACCGCTCGGGGTACCCGAGTGCCGGTGCGCTGACCTCGCTCAACGCGCGGCGCAGCTCGTCGGGAAGCTCCAGGTCGAGCGCCGCCAGAGACCCCCGCAGCTGCGTGGCCGTCCGGGCCCCGACGATCGCCGCGGAGATCCCGCGGCTCAGCACCCACGCGAGCGCGACGTCCAGCGGCGTGCGCTCGAGTCCCTCAGCGGCGGTGGCGACCGCCTCGACGACGGCGGCCGACGAGCGCGCCAGGTAGGGCTCGACGAACCCGGCCAGGTGCGGGGACGCCGCACGGGAGTCGGCGGGGATGGTGCGGCGGTACTTGCCGGTCAGCACCCCGCGACCGAGCGGCGACCAGGCGAGCACGCCGATGCCGAGGACGGTCGCGGCGGGCACGACCTCGCGCTCGATCCCGCGCTGCAGCAGCGAGTACTCGGCCTCGACCGCGGTCAGCCCGATCTCGTCCTCGAGCAGGGTCGCCGCGCGGGCGACCTGCCACCCGGCGTGGTTGGACAGGCCGACGTAGCGTGCGCGACCGCTCGTCACGGCGAGTCGCAGCGCCGAGACGGTCTCGTCGAGCGGGGTGCGCGGGTCGGGCGTCTGGACGAGCCAGAGGTCCACGTGGTCGGTGCGCAGCCGGCGCAGCGAGGCGTCCAGCGAGCTCAGCAGGCCACCGCGCGAGGCGTCGATCACGCCGCCGGTGCTCGTCTGCCGGATGCCTGCCTTGGTGCACAGCACCATCTCGTCGCGCGGGACGACGTCGTCGAGCAGCGCGCCGAGCAGCTCCTCGGCGCCGCCGTCGGCGTAGGAGGCCGACGTGTCGATGAGCGTGCCCCCGGCGTCGGCGAAGTCCCGCAGCTGCTCGGAGGCGTCGTGCGCGTCCGTGTCGCGGCTCCACGTCATCGTGCCGAGCCCGAGCCGGGAGACCCGCAGACCGGTCCGGCCCAGGTGGCGCTGTTCCATGAGGCGCAACACTAATCGGCGCGGGCTGCGCACCTGTGGCAACACGGCACGGCTAGGGTTCCGCTCGTGACTTCGGGAATGGGTTTGGGCGAGGCGATCCTTCTGGGGTTCGTGCAGGGGTTGACCGAGTTCCTGCCGATCTCGTCGAGCGCGCACCTGCGGATCGTCGGCGACCTGCTGGGCTCGGACCCGGGTGCGGCGTTCACCGCGATCACGCAGCTGGGCACCGAGACCGCCGTGATCCTGTACTTCCGGCGCGACATCGCGCGGATCTTCCGCGCCTGGTGGTCGGCGCTGCGCGGGTCGCTGGGCACGTCCTGGCGGGCACGCGTCGGCGCACCGGTCGGCGAGCCGTCCGACCACGACGCGCTCATGGCCTGGTACATCGTGCTGGGATCGATCCCGATCGTCGTGCTCGGCCTGCTGTTCCAGGACGCGATCGAGCAGACGTTCCGCAACCTGTGGCTCATCGCGCTCACGCTCGCCGTCTTCGGCCTGCTGCTGGGGTGGGCCGACAAGGTGGGCGCCAAACGGCTGGCGCTGGAGCAGATGTCCGGCCGGAACGCCGTGCAGTTCGGGTTCTGGCAGGCGCTCGCGCTGGTGCCCGGCGTCTCGCGGTCGGGCGGCACGATCACCGGTGGTCTGCTCATGGGCTACACCCGGTCGGCGGCGGCGCGGTACTCGTTCCTGCTGGCCATCCCGGCGGTCTTCGGGTCGGGCCTGTTCCAGCTGGCCAAGAGCCTCGACGGCTTCGGGAAGGACGGCGCCCCCGGGTTCTTCGCGACCCTCGTCGCGACGCTCGTGGCCTTCGTCGTCGGCTATCTCGTCATCATCGTGTTCCTGAAGATCGTCTCGACCTTCAGCTACAAGCCCTTCGTGTACTACCGGCTCGGCCTGGCGGCCCTCGTCGTCCTGCTGCTGCTCACGGGCGTGCTGGAGCCCAACTCGACCGTCGCCGGGTAGGTCCCGTGGTCGTCGTGCCGCACCGCCGTGGGGACTACATGACGACGCGGACCTCCTGCGGCCAGCCGCATCCCTCGGCGACCCTGCCCGCCCACATCTTGGCCGTCTCCAGGTCGGGCACGTCGATGACGGTGATCCCGCCCAGGTACTCGGTGGTCTCGGTGTAGGGACCGTCGGTGATCGACACGGTCCCGCTCGTCGCGTCGGCGCTGAACGCGTCGGCCATGTTCTCCTCGAGACCGCCGGCGAAGACCAGGACCCCGGCCGCCTCCATGTCACGGACGACCGCCGTGCTGGGCTCGACGCGGGTCTGGAACCACTCGGCCGGGTGGTCTCCGACCCACTGCTGGTTGAAGTAGATGGCGTACTGCGTCATGTCGCTCCTCCTGTTCGGCGGCCCCTGTGGCCTGTCCCCACTGTGACGGACGAGCCTCGCCGGAATCGACAGGCCGGTCGTGCGAGCGCGCAGCGCTGCCTGCAGCCGCACGAGAGCGACGCAGGTCTGGGAGACACGTCCTGGGCGGCTACAGCCAGCCCGACCGTCGGAACAGCGCGTACAGCGAGCCGCAGATGAGGGCCATCGCGCCGAGCGCCAGCGGGTAGCCGTACGTCCAGTCGAGCTCGGGCATGTGCTCGAAGTTCATGCCGTAGATGCTGGCCACCAGCGTCGGGGCCGCCGCGATGGCCGCCCACGACGAGATCTTGCGGACGTCCTCGTTCTGCCGGACCGAGACCTGCGACAGGTGTGCCGAGAGCATGTCGGTCAGCAGGTCGTCGTACCCGTCCAGGTGCTTGTCGAGCCGCTCGACCCATGCCGTCAGCCGTTGCAGCCACGGCTGCGAGTGCCTGCGGTGGTCGGCCTCCTCGGCCTCGGCGACGAGCTCGGGGAGGACCGTGGTGACCGGACTCAGCGCGCGCCGGGCCTCCGCGATCTCGCGCTTGAGGTCGTAGATCTCCTCGACGGGGCTCCGTCGGCTGCTCGAGAACACCGCGCGCTCGACCTCGGCGACCGCGTCCCCGAGCCCGACCTCGACGTCCGAGGCCTCCGCGACGAGCGACATCAGGACCGCCGCCAGGACCTGGTGGACGCCCTCGTCGGGGACCGGGAAGCCTCCGGTGAGCTTCTCCAGCGCACGGCCGACCACGTCCGCGTCGCCCAGCTCGCACATGAGCACGACGCCGTTGCCCACGACGCTGACCAGCGCGCCCGTGTGCACGTCCCTCGTCCGCTCGACGTAGGACAGCGTCGGCACGGTCAGCACGATCTCGCCGTCGGGGGAGCGGTCCAGGCGCGCGCGCAGCGGGTGGTCCGCCGACGACGGGTGCGAGCCCGGCCCACGGTGCTCGAGCATGTTCAGCGCGGTCTCGCCGATGCCGTGCCGGCGACACGCCTCGGCCAGGTCCCGGCGTTCCGCGACGATCACCCAGAGCGTGCCGCCTCGCTTGAGCCCGAGCGTCGGCTCGCCCCACCCGGTGGCGGTCCGGGCCACGACGCGTTCGCCGTCGTCGTTCGGTTCGAGGTCCTGCAGGCGGATCGGTTCATCGGTCACGTGGGCATTGTGGACCTCGGACCCGTGTGCCGCCGGGACGCGGTTAGGCTTCCGCCGTGCTCACCTGGCCGCCGCCGCATGTCCCTGCGCTCCCCGGGCACGGTGACCCGGTCCGGGTCCTCGACTCGTCGACCGGGCAGGTCGTGCTGGCCGCCTCGCGGGGAGACGCCACGCTCTACGTGTGCGGCATCACGCCGTACGACGCCACCCACATGGGCCACGCTGCCACCTACGTCGCCTTCGACGTGCTGGGCCGCGCCTGGCGCGACGCCGGGCACACCGTGCGGTACGCCTCCAACGTCACCGACGTCGACGACCCGTTGCTGGAGCGCGCCACCGCGACGGGCGTCGACTGGCGCGACCTCGCCCAGTCGCAGACCGCCCTGTACGCCGAGGACATGGCCGCGCTGGCCGTCATCCCGCCGGACGTCTACTCCGGGGTGGTCGAGGCCATCCCCGCCGTCGTCGAGGCCGTCGAGAAGCTGCTCGCCGCCGGCGCCGCCTACCGGGTGCCCACCGAGGGCCACGAGCGCGGCGACATCTACGCGGACCTGTCGGCGGACGTCTCGTTCGGGTCCGTCGCCGGTCTCGAGGACGACCTCATGCGGACACTGGCCGCCGAGCGCGGCGGTGACCCCGACCGTCCCGGCAAGCGTGACCCGCTCGACCCCCTGCTCTGGCGGCGCTCGCGCGACGGCGAACCCGCGTGGGACGGCGGCAGCCTCGGCGACGGCCGCCCCGGGTGGCACATCGAGTGCGCGGTCATCGCGCGCGACGCCCTGGGCCTGCCGTTCGACGTCGAGGGCGGCGGCTCCGACCTGTTGTTCCCGCACCACGAGATGAGCACCTCGCACGCGCGCCTGCTCGACGCCGGCCACGGTGCCCGGGTGCACGTGCACACAGGCATGGTCGGTCTCGACGGGCACAAGATGAGCAAGTCGCTCGGCAACCTCGTGCTCGTCTCACGGCTGCGCGAACAGGGGGTCGACCCGATGGCGATCCGGCTCGCGATCCTGGCGCACCGCTACCGCGACGACTGGGACTGGACCGACGCGGGCCTGGTCGAGGCGCAGGCCCGGGTGGAGCACTGGCGTGCAGCCGTCTCGGGCAACGGAGGACCTGACCCCGACGCGACCCTTGCCGCCGTGCGCGCGGCCGTCGCCGACGACCTCGACACCCCCACCGCGCTGACCGTCGTCGACGCCTGGGCGGACCTCTCGCTCGCCGGCACCGCCGACCCGGTCGAGGGCGCGCCGGGCGTCATCGCCCGCATGGTCGACGCCCTGCTGGGCATCCGACTCTAACCTCTGCGCATCGTCCGCGCGGGTGGGCCGACGCCCACCGCGGGTGAGCGTCAGCCGCCGGTGCCCTTGTCGCGGCGACGCAGGTAGCGCTCGAACTCCTGCGCGATCGCCTCGCCGCTGGCCTCCGGGAGGTCGGCGGTGTCCTTGGCCTCCTCGAGCTGCTGCACGTACTCGCCGATCTCCGAGTCCTCGGCGGCGAGCTCGTCGACGCCGTGCTGCCACGCCGCGGCGTCGTCGGGCAGCTCGCCCAGCGGGACGGGCTCGCCCAGCAGCTGCTCGATCCGGTGCAGCAGCGCGAGCGTGGCCTTGGGCGACGGCGGGTGCGCGACGTAGTGCGGCACCGCGGCCCACAGCGACAGCGACCGCATCCCGCGCGCCGCGGCCTCGTGCTGCAGGACGCCGACGATGCCGGTCGGGCCCTCGTAGGTGTTGGGCTCGAGCCCGAAGATGTCGCGGACCTCGGCGTCCTCGCTCGTGGCGTTCACCGGGATCGGCCGGGTGTGCGGGACGTCCGCGAGCAGCGCGCCGAGGGTCACCACGGTGTTCACCCCGAGGCCGGCGGCGATGTCCAGCAGCTCGGTGCAGTACCGGCGCCAGCGCATCGACGGCTCGATGCCGTGCACGAGCACGACCCGGCGACCGCTGACCGGCGCGTTCGTGACGGCCACCGCCGTCGTCGGCCAGGTGATCTCGCGGCGACCGTCGGGACCGTGCCCCACGATCGGCCGGTTCACCTGGAAGTCGTGGTACTCCTCGGGGTCGAGCTCGTCGACGTGCTCGGCGTCCCAGACCTCGTGCAGGTGCTCCAGGGCCTGCGTGGCCGCCGACCCCGCGTCGTTCCACCCCTCGAACGCCGCGAGCAGGACCGTCTCGTTGGCGGGCAGGTCCGCGGCTGGCGTGCTCATCGGTCCAGCCTAGGGCGCGTGGCTGCGGTGACGCCGGACGGGACGTGCCTGAGCGCGTCGGCAGCCCCTCGTACGATGGCTCGGTGAACCCCCACCTCGCTGCAGTCCTCTGGGACATGGACGGCACCCTCATCGACACCGAGCCGTTCTGGATCGCGGCCGAGACCGAGCTGGTCGAGGCGCACGGCGGTGTCTGGACGCACGAGGACGGCCTCGCCATGGTCGGCAACCCGATGATGGTGAGCGCGAAGGCCCTCGCCGAGCGCGGCGTCGACCTCCCGTACGACGAGATCGTCGACTTCCTGAACCAGCGAGTCGCGTCCGGCGTCGCGGCCGGGATCCCGTGGCAGCCGGGCGCCCAGGAGCTGCTCCGCGCCGTGCACGCGGCGGGGGTCCCGATGGCGCTGGTGACCTCGTCGTTCGCCGTGCTGGCCGACCCGTTCGCCGCGGCCGTGGGCCTGTTCGACGTCGTCGTCAGCGGCGACGAGGTCAGCCGCGCGAAGCCCGACCCGGAGCCCTACCTCCTGGCCGCCGAGCGCCTCGGGGTCGACGTCGCGTCGTGCATCGCGGTCGAGGACTCGCGGTCGGGCATCGCCTCGGCGGTCGCGTCGGGTGCCCGCACGATCGCGGTCGAGGTGCACCACGCGGTCGCGTCCCGACCGGGCCTCAGCCGGGTCGGCTCCCTCGAGGACGTGTCGGTGGCGGACCTGCTGCGGGTGGCCGAGGGCGACGTGCTGGACCTGCGCGCCGCTAGCTGAGCGCCGTCGGCTGCACGCCGATCGACCGCTCGACTGCGCCCTCCGGCACCTCGGGCGGCGTCCCCCCGAACGCGGGGCACAGTGCCTTGAACGAGCACCAGTCGCACAGCCTGGACGGCCGCGGCCGCCAGTCGCCCGATCGTGCGGCGTCCTCGATGCCGCCCCAGATCGACCGCACGCGCGCCTCGATGGTCGCCATCTCCGACTCGGACGGCTCGTGCGTGAGCACGACCCCGTCGCCGAGGTACTCGAGCTGCAGCCGCTTGGGCAGGATCCCGCGCGTGCGCCAGATGACGTAGGCGTAGAACCGCATCTGGAAGAGGGCCGAGCTCTCGAACCCGGGACGCGGCGACTTGCCGGTCTTGTAGTCCACGACGCGCACCCACCCGTTCGGTGCGACGTCGACCCGGTCGATGATCCCGCGCAGCTGGGGACCGCCCTCGGACAGCTCGGTGGACACCATGAGCTCGCGCTCGCGCGGCTCGAGGCGGGTGGGGTCCTCCAGCGTGAAGTACGTCGCCAGCAGCGCCTCGGCGCTCGTCAGCCACTCGGCGAGGTCCGTCGGCTCCGCGAACAGCTCACCGATCGACGGGTCGCGCTCCAGCAGCATCTCCCACTGCACCGGCAGCAGCGCCTGCGCGGCCTCGACCGTGCGCTCGGGGGCGGGCAGGTCGAACAGGTGCTCCAGCACGGCGTGCACCAGGGTGCCGCGTGCCGCGGCCGGGCTGGGCGGCTCGGGGAGCCGGTCGATCACCCGGAACCGGAACAGCTGAGGGCACTGCAGGAAGTCGTTGGCCCGCGACGGGGACAGACCGGGCCGCGACGGCGGCCGGTCGCCCGTGACGAGCTGCTCGACGGCGTCCTCGACGGCCTCGTCGACCACCTCGAGCTCGAGCGCGTCGCTGGTCATGCGGCGGGTCTTCCGTCGGAGCTGTGCACGCCTCCGACCCTAGGCGCCACCACCGACAGCGGGGCGGATCGACGCACACCTACTCTGGGCACGTGAGCAGCAACAGACCCACCGAACGCCGGACGTCGGGCTGGGTGATCGGCCGCGTCGTCGGCGCCCCGATCATCCTGGCCCCCAGCTGGCTGCTCGCCGCCGTCGTGCTGACGCTGTTCATCGCGCCCAGCGTGCGCCGCTGGCTCGGCGGGGACGTCGGCGTGAAGATCTACGTCGTCGCGCTCGGGTTCGTCGTCCTGCTGTTCGCCTCGGTGCTCGTCCACGAGCTCGCCCACGGCCTCATGGCGCGGGCACGCGGTCAGCAGCCACGCGAGTTCGTGCTCACCCTCTGGGGCGGCCACACGAGCTTCGGCGGGGTGTCCCCGACGCCTCTGACGAGCATCCTCGTCGCGATCGTCGGGCCGATCTCGAACCTCGTGTGCGCCGGCATCTTCGCCTTCCTGGCCGCGCGCGTCGGCACCGACAGCATCGGGGGGCTCCTGCTCTGGTCCGGCGCCGTCTCCAACGGGTTCCTCGGGGTGTTCAACCTCATCCCGGGCCTCCCGCTCGACGGCGGCTGGGTGCTCGAGGCCGCGGTCTGGGGCATCACCAAGAACCGGCACACCGGCACGGTCGTCGCCGGCTGGGCGGGTCGCGTCGTCGCCGTGGGCGTGCTCGCCTGGGCCCTCGTCGTGCCGCTCCTGAGCGGTCGGCAGCCGGAGATCAGCAGCGTGGTGTGGTCCGCCCTGATCGGGGCTTTCCTGTGGTCCGGGGCCTCGTCCGCGGTCCGCGGGGGGCGGACGCAGAAGGCAGTCCAGCAGATCACCCTGGCGAGCGTCGGGCGCCGGGCGGTCGGGGTCGGCCACACCGACTCCCTCGCGCACGCCGGGGCCGTCGCCGCCGCGGCCGGCGCCGAGGAGGTCGTCATCCTGTCCCCGGACGGCCGGCCCGCCGCCTACGTCGACCGCGCCGCCGCCGCCTCGGTCCCGGCCGAGGCAGCGGGCACGACGCCGGTGACCGCCGTCTCCATCCCGCTGCCCGTCGGGGCCACCGTCGACGGCCTGCTCAGCGGCCCGGCGCTCGTGGGCGCGATCGGGGAGGCCACCCGGAACTCGCCCGTCGTCGCCGCGCTCGTCGACGGCAAGGTGGTCGGCCTGATCCGCGCGATGGACGTCGTGGCAGCCATCCGCTCCTAGACTCGGGGACCGTGAACCCCGACCAGACGTCCACCGGTGCCGCGCAACGCCGCGGTCCCTTCCGAGCGGGCGACCGCGTGCAGCTGACCGACCCGCGCGGCCGGCTGCACACGATCACGCTCGCCGAGGGCGGGTCGTTCCACACGCATCGCGGCTACCTGACGCACGACTCGCTGCTCGGGGCGCCCGAGGGCACGGTCGTGCGGAACACGTCGGGCATCGAGTACCTCGCGGTGCGGCCGCTGCTGGCCGACTACGTGCTGTCCATGCCGCGCGGCGCCGCGGTGGTCTACCCGAAGGACTCGGGGCAGATCGTCGCGATGGCCGACATCTACCCGGGCGCGCGCGTGATCGAGGCCGGCGTCGGGTCCGGGGCGCTGACGATGTCGCTCCTGCGTGCCGTCGGCGACGGCGGGTCGCTGCACTCCATCGAGCGGCGAGCGGACTTCGCGGCCATCGCCCGCGGGAACGTCGAGGGCTTCTTCGGCGGCCCGCACCCCGCGTGGGAGCTGTCGGTCGGCGACCTGTCCGACGTGCTGCCGACCGTTGCCGAGCCCGGCAGCGTCGACCGCGTCGTGCTCGACATGCTCGCGCCGTGGGAGAACCTCGACGCCGTCGCGGAGGCCCTCGCGCCCGGCGGGGTGTTCATCTCCTACGTCGCGACGACGACCCAGCTGTCGCGGCTCGCCGAGGACATCCGCAGCGACGGCCGCTACACCGAGCCCGAGGCCTGGGAGTCCATGGTGCGCGGCTGGCACCTCGAGGGCCTGGCCGTCCGGCCGCAGCACCGGATGATCGGCCACACCGGCTTCCTGCTCACCACGCGGCGGCTCGCCGACGGGGTGGACGCCCCGCAGCGTCGTCGCCGTCCCGCCAAGGGGGCGTACCCCGTGGCCGCCGACGGAGCACCGGCCGTCGACGACGCCGAGCTCTGGTCGCCGGAGGCCATGGGGGAGCGCACGGTGTCCGACAAGAAGCTGCGCCGCGCACGCCGCGACGTCGGCCAGGCGCCCACCGTCTGAGCCGTCCCGCCGTCCTCGCGCGACCTCCGCCCGCCCGTGGCGCCGTGGTCGCGCGACCACCGCGCGACCCGCCGTCCACAGATCGGGATGAACCGGTCGAGTCGGGTGCGTCGGGCCCCCGACTGTTGACATCTGTGGTTAGGGTCGTCGGACCAGCAGGCACAACGCGGTGCACGATGGAGACGGAGACACACTTCGCGCAAGCGGGACGGAGGCCGACGACATGACTGATCCGGGCGCCCCTGGACGGGACATCCACCGAGAGCTCAGTGTGCTGGCGGCCAAGAACGAGCGTCTCAGCGACGCGCTCGTCGCCGCTCGCGAGCAGATCATCGACCTCAAGCGGCAGGTGGACGACCTGGCCAAGCCGCCGGGCACGTACGCCACGTACCTCGGCTCCCGCGACGACGGCAGCGTCGACATCATCTCCGCCGGCCGCAAGATGCACGTGGGCGCCAGCCCGTCGCTCGACGTCTCCACGCTGCGCCCCGGCCAGGAGGTCATGCTCAACGAGGCCCTTACGGTCGTCGAGGCCGGCGGGTACGAGGAGGTCGGCGAGCTCGTCACGGTCAAGGAGCTGCTGGGCACCGACCGTGCGCTCGTGGTCGGGCGTGGCGACGAGGAGCGCGTCGTGCGCTTCGCCGGGCAGGTCCGTGACGCGCACGTGCGGATCGGCGACGCCCTGACGATCGACTCGCGCAGCGGGTTCGTGTTCGAGGTCATCCCGCGCGCCGAGGTCGAGGACCTGGTCCTCGAAGAGGTGCCGGACATCGACTACAAGGACATCGGTGGCCTGGGCCCGCAGATCGAGGCGATCCGCGACGCGGTCGAGCTGCCGTTCCTGCACCCGGAGCTGTTCCGCGAGCACGGCCTCAAGCCGCCGAAGGGTGTGCTGCTGTACGGCCCGCCCGGATGCGGCAAGACGCTCATCGCCAAGGCCGTCGCGCACTCGCTCGCGGCCACCGCGGCCGCCGCGCGGGGCGAGGACACCGCCGACACCAAGAGCTTCTTCCTGAACGTCAAAGGCCCCGAGCTGCTGAACAAGTACGTCGGCGAGACCGAGCGGCACATCCGCCTGATCTTCGCCCGTGCCCGCGAGAAGGCGTCGCAGGGGCACCCGGTCGTCGTGTTCTTCGACGAGATGGAGTCGCTCTTCCGTACCCGCGGCACCGGCGTCTCGAGCGACGTCGAGACGACGATCGTGCCGCAGCTGCTCAGCGAGATCGACGGCGTGGAGCGGCTGGAGAACGTCATCGTCATCGGCGCCTCGAACCGTGAGGACATGATCGACCCGGCCATCCTGCGGCCCGGCCGCCTGGACGTGAAGATCAAGATCGAGCGCCCGGACGCCGAGGGCGCGCGCGAGATCTTCGCCAAGTACCTGGTGCCCAGCCTGCCGATCCACCCGGACGACCTGTCCGAGCACGGCGGGTCTGCGACGGAGGCCGTCGAGGCGATGATCAGCCGCGTCGTCGAGCGGATGTACACCGAGAGCGACGAGAACCGCTTCCTCGAGGTCACCTACGCGAGCGGCGACAAGGAGGTCCTGTACTTCAAGGACTTCAACTCGGGCGCCATGATCCAGAACGTCGTCGACCGCGCCAAGAAGTCGGCCATCAAGGACTTCCTGGCCAGCGGGCAGCGGGGCATCCGGGTGGACCACCTGCTCACGGCCTGCGTCGACGAGTTCCGCGAGAACGAGGACCTGCCCAACACGACCAACCCCGACGACTGGGCGCGCATCTCCGGGAAGAAGGGCGAGCGCATCGTCTTCATCCGGACGATCGTGCAGGGCAAGAAGGGTGCGGAGGGCTCGCGCACCATCGAGACCGTCACGAGCACCGGGCAGTACCTGTAGCGGCGGACAGTCTGCGCGCCCGGTTGCGGGACGACCCTAGGGTGGTCCCGTGACCGTGCGCCGAGTGATGGGGATCGAGACCGAGTACGGGATCCTCCAGCCCGGACGCCCGCTGGCCAACCCGATGCTGCTCTCCTCGCACGTGGTCGCGGTGCACGCCGCCGCGCGTGAGGGGGCACGGACCCGTGCGCGCTGGGACTACGACGACGAGGACCCGCTGCACGACGCCCGCGGGTTCCACCTGCAGCGCGCGTCGGCCCATCCGTCGCTGCTCACCGACGACCCGGACGTGCCGGCACCGTCGGGTGACGGCCCGCAGGCCCTCCCGCGCGCGTCCAGCGACGAGTACGAGGACCCGGGTGCCGCGAACGTCATCCTCACCAACGGCGCCCGGCTGTACGTCGACCACGCCCACCCGGAGTACTCGTCGCCGGAGGTGACCAACCCCCTCGACGCGGTGCGCTGGGACCGCGCGGGCGAGCGGGTGATGCTCGCGTCGGTGCGAGCCCTGGCCTCGACGCAGGCCCTGCCGGACGTCGCCCTCTACAAGAACAACGTGGACGGCAAGGGCGCCACCTACGGCATGCACGAGAACTACCTCGTCGACCGGGCCGTGCCGTTCAACGACCTCGCGGCCCGCCTGATCCCGTTCTTCGCGACCCGCCAGGTGTTCACCGGCGCCGGCCGCGTGGGCATCGGCCAGCGCGGCGAGACGCCCGGCTTCCAGCTGTCCCAGCGCGCGGACTACATGGAGGCCGAGATCGGCCTCGAGACGACCCTGCGCCGCCCGATCATCAACACCCGCGACGAGCCCCACGCCGACCCGGACCGGTGGCGCCGCCTGCACGTCATCATCGGCGACGCGACGATGCTCGAGGTCTCCACGTACCTGCGCCTGGGCACGACGTCGCTGGTCCTGTGGCTCATCGAGCGCGCCGTCGCCGAGGGCGGCGCCGGGGGAGCTCTCGCGATCGTCGACCGGCTGACGCTGCGCGACCCGGTGCAGGCCGTCCACCTGATCAGCCACGACCTGACCCTGACCACCCGCGTCGAGCTGGCCGACGGTCGGCACCTGACCGCCCTGGAGATTCAGCGCGAGTACCTGACGGCCGTGCGGACCGCGCTCGCCCACACCGGCGGCGACCTCGACGCGCAGAGCGAGGACGTGCTGGACCGATGGGCGTCCGTGCTCGACCGCCTGGCGACCGACCCGGCGAGCTGTGCCCGCGAGGTGGAGTGGCTGGCCAAGCTGCGGCTCCTCGAGGGCATGCGCCGGCGCGACCACCTCGCGTGGGACCACCCCCGCCTGGCCGCGATGGACCTGCAGTGGTCCGACGTGCGGCCGGAGCGCGGCCTGTACCACCGCCTGGTGAGCGCGGGAGCCGTCGAGCTGCTCGTCACGGCCGAGCAGGTGGCCGAGGCCGTCCTGCACCCGCCGAGGGACACGCGCGCGTACTTCCGGGGCGAGGCGGTGGCTCGGTACGGGACCGAGATCTCCGCCGCGAGCTGGGACTCGGTCGTGTTCGACGTCCCCGGTGCCGCGACGCTGCAGCGGGTGCCGATGCGCGACCCGCTGCGCGGGACCGCGGCGCACGTCGGCGAGCTGCTCGACCGGAGCCCCGACGCGGCGTCGCTGCTCGAGGCGCTCGGCGCCTAGCTCATCTGCGCGACGTATCGGGCGGCCTCCCGGGCGTCCCGCAGCCGTCGCTCGTAGGTCAGTCCGAGGCCCAGCAGGGCGGCGCCGCCGAGCGCGAGGACAGGCCACCAGCCGAGCCCGCCGACGGCCTGACGAGCGACGGGTGCCAGCTGGACGACCAGCTCCAGCAGGAGCGCCAGCGCCCCGACGACGAACGGCGCCTGCCACCGCCGCACAGCGCCGACGACCACGGCGAGCAGCCCGCCCGCGATCGCCACGCCGATGCGCCAGCCGGTGCCGGTGGCCAGCGCGGTGAGCGTGGGGACACCGAGCGCCAGGGCCAGTCCCGGTCCCAGTGCGCTCCACGTCGGCGTCGTGGGCTCCGTCCGCATCCGCACCGCACCCACGACCAGGACGAGCACGCCGAGGACGACGAGGACCGCGTCCTGCGGCACCGCCCAGGTCCGGGCCAGGGCGGCGACGGTGGTCACGACGAGCAGCGACGCGCCCATCCCGACCAGGTCCGGCGCCGGCGGCGACCAGCGGGCACCGGGGAGCGCGCCGAGGCCCGCGGCTCCCCGGGCGGCGAGGTAGGTGCCGAGCGCGGCACCCACGGCGATCCGGGCGAGCCCGGCGGGTCCGTCGTCCTGCGTGAGCAGGGCCGGGATCGTGGCGACGAGCAGCACGCCCCACGGGACCACCCGGCGAAGCCCCGCATCCTGACCGGGCCGGGCGAGCAGCCAGGCCGCGCCCGCGCCGGCGAGCAGGGCGGCGGCGGGCAGGGCCCACAGCTCCGTCGGCGGCTGGGGCTCGGTCCAGCTCAGGCCCGCCAGGACGACGGCGCGACGTGCCGGACCGAGCACGGCGAGCAGGGCGCCGACCGCGGCCACGCAGAGCACCGGGTCGTTCCCCGCCGTGTACGGCGCCGAGCGCCGCCGGACGAGGAGGAGCGCGGTGAGGACGAGGACGGCGGCCGCGACGGTCGCGAGCATCGTCCGGTCCAGCGTCGCGCGCCCGATCGTGATCGGGTCCACGATCACGGCGGTGGGGACAGTCGCGAGGGCGAGCCCGCAACCGAGGAGCTCGGCGGCGGATCGTCCGCCGGACCGCCACCGCACGACGCCGACGGCCGCGAGCACGGCCCCGAGCGGGGCCAGGTACGCCTCGGGGACACCGACGTCCCGGATCGCGAGCGCGCACCAGGACGCGGCGACGAGCAGGCCGAGCGCCGCCCACAGCTCGGCGCGACGGTCGCGACGGCTCGCGCACGCGGCGGCGACCAGCGACGCGAGGACGAGGCTCAGCGCGGCCGCGGAGACGCTCTGGCCGAACGACGCCGCGATGCCGGTGCCGACCACGACCCAGCCCACGCCCTCGAGCGGGAGCCGCCGGTCGGCGAGCGACGCCGGGAGCGTCCCGGCGACCAGGGCCGCAGCGCCCCCGAGGACGACGGCCGCGAAGCAGACGGCCACGGCGTCCGGCCAGCCGGTGAGCGCCTGGGCCGTGACGAGCTCGAGCATCGCCACGGGGGCGACGGCAGCCGTCGCCCAGACGACCACGGGCGCGACGAGGCGGGACCCGCCGACGAGCGCCACGGCGAGGACCGAGACCGCGACGACGGCGCCGAGCACGATGCTCGGCGCGACGACGGCCGGTACGGGGGAGACGCCCGTCATCCAGCACCCGAGACCGACGAGCGCGGCTGCACCGAGGGAGACGTGGCGCTCCGCAGTGCTCCTGGCGACCCGCAGCGCGACCAGGGTCAGGATCGCGACGGTGACCGAGGCGGCGACCGTCACGGGTGCGGCGACGTCCCCGGCGGCAAGGAGCTGCGCGAGCGCCGCGAGGCCGACCAGGGCGGTCGTGCCGGTCGAGACGGCCCGGGCGACCGGGGCGCCGCCCCACCAGCGTGCCGTGTACGCGACCGCTGCGCCGGCGGCCAGGACGCTGCCCGACCACCATGCCCCACCCCCGGTGGTGAGCTGCGCGGCCACGAACGCCGCGCCCAGCGACAGGAGCGTGCCGACCCGCAGGTACCAGCGCAGCCAGCCCGTGCGCAGCAGCCCGACGACCGCGCCCACGACGCCGACGGCGAGCAGCGCGGCGGTCGCCTCGTCGCCGCCGGCGACGGCGGCTCCMACGAGCACGATCTCGACGGTCACCGCGGCGGCTGCGTGCCGGGCGGCACGGGCCGCCCGACCGGCACCCCGCCACACCGCGATCGCGACGAGCAGGACTGCGACGGCCACGACGCCGGAGAGCCGGCGGAGCACCTCGGACGTGGGCGCACCGTCGACACCGGTGATCGCGTCGATCCCGTCGCCGTACAGCAGCACCGCCGCGGGGACACCGACGGCGAGGGCCGTCAGGCCGGCGCTGTCCGCGCACGCGCGCACGAGTCCGCGTCCGGGCCGGGTCGCCGGCCAGCGGGACGTGGTCGCGACGAGGGCGACGGCGATAGCCGCCGGGATCACGGCAGCCGCGAGCCCGAGGACGACGGAGACGGCGGTCGCGGTGGTGATGGCGAGGACCCCCGCGCCGTAGGCCCAGACGCGTCCGGCGCCCGCCCGGCGGCCGGCGGCGCGAGCCTCTCGCGCGGCGAGCGCACCCTGCGCCAGGGCGACGACGGTCKCGGCGGCCAGGACGGTGACCGGCGGCCAGACCTCACCGCCGTCCCACTCGACCACGACCCCGACCAGGGCCGTCGCCCAGGCCGCGACCAGCCCGACGGCCGCGGCGCCCGCCAGGACGGCCCGCTCGCCGCGCATGCCCCACGGCAGCAGGAAGCGGAGGGTCCCGACGACCGAGACGCCGAGCAGCAGCGCCGCGACCCCGGCCGCGCTCCCGCCGTGCCCGAGCAGCATGAGCGGGGCGGCAGGCAGGAGCAGGCTCGCGGTCACGGTGCCGGCGCGCACGCCCGTCTGCCGGCCGTACGCACCGAGGGCGGCTGCGCAGACGACGCAGGCCACCGCCGCGTAGGCGGCGGGGTCGGCCTTCGGGAAGATGCCGATCGCGTGCACGGCCCAGGCGTCGAGGACGACCAGGACCGAGCCGAGCACGCCGACCGCCTGGGCCGAGCCCTCGAGGTCCCGGCGCTTGAGCCAGGCGGCCAGGACGAGCACGACGACCGTGCCCAGCGCGATGACGCCGCCACGTTGGGCGACCGTCAGGACGTCCCAGCTGAAGACGAGGAACACGAGGCTGGCCATCGCGAGCAGCGCGACGCCGAGGATCTGGAGCACCGTCTGCACACGCCACGGCGCACGCGGCTCGGCGACGGGTCGCGGTGCAGGCGCCGGCCGCGGCACCGGTACCGACATCGCGAGCGGGGCCGGGGCGACGGGAGGAGGCACGGCCGGCGAGCCCGCGGCGGGGGAGGAGTACCGCGGCCGGGCGGCCAGCTGCTCACCGCGCACCTCGGCGGCCAGCGCGGCGCGCGCCTCGATCGCGGCGACGGCCTCGAGCGACGAGCGCCAGATCCGCAGCCCCGCGTCGCCCGACAGGTCGATCCCGCACGTACCGCACGTGGTCGTCCCGATCGGTCCCGCGCAGACGGGGCACGCCCGGGTGTCCAGGAGGATCGCCCGGGCGCGGGCCATCTCGGACGTGAGGTGGATCGCGGGGTCCGTCATCGGGTGATGATGGCAGCGCGCGCTTCCCGGTGACGGGACATCCGTCGATCTGTGGACGAGGTTCGCCCGTCGGTTCGTCCGAACGGCGGGCGCCTGAGCCGGGCACGTCCGAGGATGGGCCTAGGGTGGAGCTGAGCACGTCAGCTGGCACACCGGGAGGGTTCACGATGGCTGGTCAGGAACACGTACGCCCACGTCGCGAGGACGAGGAGCCGGAAGGCGGTCCGGACACCCCCACGCCGGCGACGCCCAGCGCGCAGTCCCGAGACGCGGACGTCGACGCCCTGCTCGACGAGATCGACGACGTCCTGGAGTCCAACGCGGAGCAGTTCGTGCGCGGGTTCGTCCAGAAGGGCGGCCAGTGAACCAGTACGACACGTCGTCCTCCGGGCGGCTGCCGCACGCGTTCACGACGCCCGGCTCGTCGTCGTTCGTCGAGTTCCTCTCCAGCCATGCACCGCACCTCCTGCCGGGCAGCCGCCCGGCCGGTGAGCTGCAGGCGCCCCACGGCACCACGATCGTCGCGCTCGCGTTCGACGGCGGCATCGTCATGGCCGGCGACCGCCGCGCCACGATGGGGTCGATGATCGCGAGCCGGGACATCGAGAAGGTGTTCCCGGCCGACGAGTACTCCGCCGTCGGCATCGCGGGCACCGCCGGGCTGGCGATCGAGCTGGTCCGCCTGTTCCAGCTCGAGCTCGAGCACTACGAGAAGATCGAGGGCTCGCTGCTCTCGCTCGACGGCAAGGCCAACCGCCTCGCGACGATGATCCGGGGCAACCTCGGCCTCGCCATGCAGGGCCTGGCCGTGGTGCCGCTGTTCGGCGGCTACGACCTGGACAGGCGGACGGGGCGCATCTTCTCCTACGACGTCACGGGCGGTCAGTACGAGGAGCACGACCACCACGCGGTCGGGTCGGGGTCGGTGTTCGCGCGCGGCTCGCTCAAGAAGCTGTGGAAGCACGGGCTCGACGCCGAGGGCGCCGTCCGCGTCGCCGTCGAGGCGCTGTGGGACGCGGCCGACGACGACTCCGCCACCGGCGGGCCGGACCGGACGCGGGGGATCTGGCCCGTCGTCGCGACCGTGACCGAGGCCGGCTACCTGCGCGCTCCCGACGAGCAGCTCTCGGCGATCGTCGAGCAGGTCGAGGAGCAACGACGAGGGGCCCACCGGGCGCGGGGAGGTGGCCAGCGATGAGCATGCCGTTCTACGTCTCGCCCGAGCAGCTCATGAAGGACCGGGCCGACTACGCGCGCAAGGGCATCGCCCGCGGCCGGTCGGTCGTCGTCCTGCAGTACGACGACGGGATCGCGTTCGCCACGGAGAACGCGTCGCGGGCGCTGCACAAGATCTCGGAGATTTACGACCGCATCGGCTTCGCGGCCGTCGGCAAGTACAACGAGTTCGAGAACCTCCGGGTCGCCGGCGTGCGCTACGCCGACCTGCGGGGCTACTCCTACGACCGGGTCGACGTGACGGCCCGCGGGCTGGCCAACGCCTACGCCCAGACGCTCGGCACGGTGTTCACCACGGAGTCCAAGCCCCTCGAGGTGGAGATCGTCGTCGCCGAGGTCGGCCACGAGGTGTCCGGCGACCAGATCTACCGGCTCGCGTACGACGGCTCGGTCACCGACGAGCACGGCTACGTCGTCATGGGCGGCCAGGCGGAACGGCTCGACACGATCGTCGCCGAGGGCTGGCACGCCGGGATGACGCTGCCGGAGGTGCTGGCGCTCGCGGTCAAGGCGCTCGGTGCACCCGCGGAGGAGAGCGGCGAGCAGCGGGTGATCCCGGCCGCGCAGCTGGAGGTCGCGGTGCTGGACCGCACGCGTCCGCGTCGGACGTTCCGTCGCCTGGCGGGCGCACTGCTCGAGGACCTGCTCGACTGAGAGCACGCGCCCTCCACAGCGAGGGCACGAGGCAAGGCACGACCGAGGGAGGTACGGCGATGGACAGGCGGATCTTCGGCCTGGAGACCGAGTACGGCGTGACGTGCGCCGCCCAGGACGGGCGTGGGCTGTCGGCCGACGAGGTCGCGCGGTACCTGTTCCGCAAGGTCGTCGCGTGGGGGCGCTCGTCCAACGTGTTCCTGCGCAACGGCTCGCGGCTCTACCTGGACGTCGGGTCGCACCCCGAGTACGCCACGGCGGAGTGCGACGACGTCCGCCAGCTGGTCACGCACGACCGCGCCGGCGAGCGCATCCTCGAGGGGCTCGTGGCGGACGCCCAGCAGCGGCTCGAGCACGAGGGCCTGCCGGGCACGATCCACCTGTTCAAGAACAACACCGACTC
This sequence comes from Cellulomonas sp. P2_B4, assembly GCF_056404795.1. Classification (NCBI taxonomy): domain Bacteria; kingdom Bacillati; phylum Actinomycetota; class Actinomycetes; order Micrococcales; family Cellulomonadaceae; genus Cellulomonas; species Cellulomonas sp. P2_B4. Next base: position 383,090 of record NZ_JBFUDI010000002.1, on the reverse strand, counting down.
GGCCGGCAACTCCTACGGCTGCCACGAGAACTACCTGGTGCGTCGGCAGGGCGACTTCTCGCGGCTGTCCGACGTCCTGGTGCCGTTCCTCATCACGCGCCAGATCCTCACGGGCGCCGGCAAGGTGCTGGCGACGCCCCGCGGTGCCGTCTACTGCCTCTCGCAGCGCGCCGACCACATCTGGGAGGCCGTCAGCAGCGCGACCACCCGCAGCCGGCCGATCATCAACACGCGCGACGAACCGCACGCGGACGCGGAGCACTACCGGCGCCTGCACGTGATCGTCGGGGACTCGTCGATGTCCGAGACGACGACGATGCTCAAGGTCGGCACGACCGACCTGCTGCTGCGCATGATCGAGGCGGGCGTCCCCATGCGGGAGATGGCCCTGGAGAACCCGATCCGGGCGATCCGCGAGATCAGCCACGACATGACGGGCATGCACCCGATCACGATGGCGAACGGGCGGACCGTCACGGCGGTCGACCTCCAGGAGGAGTACCTGACCCGCGTCACCGACTTCCTCGCGTCCGAGGGCGGGCCGACGCCGGAGAACAAGCAGGTGCTGGACCTGTGGGAGCGCGGGCTGCGCGCCCTGCGCACCGGTGACCTGTCGCTCGTGGAGCGCGAGCTCGACTGGGTGATCAAGTACAAGCTCATCGAGCGCTACCAGGCCAAGCACAACCTCGAGCTGTCGGACGTGCGCGTGCAGCGCCTCGACCTGGCGTACCACGACATCTCGCGCACCGAGGGTCTGTACAACCTGCTCGCGGCGCGCGGCATGGTCGAGCGCGTCACCACGGACCTCGAGATCTTCGAGGCGACCGCGGTGCCGCCGCAGACGACGCGGGCGAAGCTGCGCGGTGACTTCGTGCGGGCCGCCCAGGACGCCCGACGCGACTACACGGTCGACTGGGTGCACCTCAAGCTGAACGACCAGGCCCAGCGCACGGTGCTGTGCAAGGACCCGTTCCGCAGCGTCGACGAGCGGGTGGACCGGCTGATCGAGTCGATGTGAGGACCTGGTGAGAGGCTCGCCCGCGAGTCCCTGAGCACCAGGTCGGGACCGTACAGTGTCCCGGTGCGTCGGCCGGTCGTCCGGGCGGCGTCCCATCTGCCCGTGACGAGGAGGACCGACCGTGCGACGACTGCGCGCCCTGGCGGCTGCGGCCGCGCTCGCGCTCACCTTCGTCGGCCTCGCCGGGTGCAGCACGCCCGAGACGTCGGTCCCGGACGTGACGGTCACCGGTGAGCCCGGTGAGGCGCCGACGATCACGTACCTGACGCCCCTCGACGTCACGACGACGCACACCGAGCAGATCTGGCCGGGCACGGGTCCGGACCTGGTCAACGGCTCCGCGGTCCTCATCGACTTCTGGCTCGAGGACGCCGCCGACGCGTCCCTGGTCAAGGAGAGCTACTCCACCAAGCCGACGGCGCTGCTGCTCACCGAGGTGGACCTGGGCAAGGACCTGTTCGACACGTTGCAGGGCCAGAAGGTCGGGGCGCGTCTGCTCCAGATCAGCCCGGGCACCGGCAACGGCGCCTCGGACTACCCCACGGTGACCGTCATCGACGTGCTCCCGACGCGGGCGTCGGGCGAGGCCGTCCCCCCGCGTGCCGACCTGCCCGCCGTCACGCTCGACCCGTCGGGGGCGCCGTCGCTGACGCCCACCGGGACCGAACCGCCGGCCGGGCTCGTCGCGCAGCCGCTGGTCCGAGGTTCCGGCGAGCAGGTCCAGGCCGACGACGTCGTGACGGTGCAGTACACGGGGTTCGCGTGGACGTCCGGCGAGTCGTTCGACTCGACGTGGTCGCACGACGGGCTGCCGGTCTCGTTCTCGTTGCAGGACGTGCAGGCCTGGGCGGAGGGTCTCATCGACCAACCGGTCGGCAGCCAGGTGATGCTCGTCGTCCCGCCGACCTACGCGCTCGGCGTCACGGAGAGCGAGGAGCTGGCCGGCCAGACGGTCGTCTTCGTCGTGGACATCCTCGACACCGGGCACCCGACCGCGGCCGCGGGCTGATCAGGCGGGCAGGACGCGCTCCAGCTCGCTGAGGTCGTCCGCGGCACCCTGCAGGTCGACGTGCGCCGCGGCGCCGCGTCCGAACAGGTACAGCGCCAGCTCGCTCACCGCGCCGCGGACCACGACCGAGCCGTACCCGTCGCGGGCCCGGTGCTGGACGTGGCGGACACCGTCGGGGCGGACCAGGACCACCCCCACGGGCACGTGGCGCAGGCGTCCGCCGCCCTGCCGGACCAGGGCCACCCACAGCGCCTCGGTCTGCTCGGGGTCGAGCGTCCGCGGACCGACGGGTCCGGCGCCGCGTCGCACGTCCTCGGTGTGCACGAAGAGCTCGAGCAGGTTCATGAGCTCCGGGGCCCAGGCGATCGGGTGCAGCCGGGACGGGCCGGCGGCGACCCGGTCGACGAGCTGCGCGTAGTCGCCGGGCGCGCGGGACTCGTCGGCGAGCCGGTCGATGGCCGACTCGGCCCGCCCGGAAAGCGGTGGGACGGCGAGCGCGAGGCCGACGACGGGCGAGTGCTCGCGCAGCACGACGTGCGCGGCGAGGTGACGTGCCTGCCAGCCCTCGCACAGGGTGGGGGCGTCGGGCGCGACGGCGCTGAGGGCTTCGGCCAGCTGCTCGCGCTCGATCGTGTGCCAGGGCATGCCGCATGCTCGCACGGTGCCCCGGGTGCGGTCCCGCCGAGGAGACCTGCTGTCCGACCCGTGAGAAACTTGCTGGCAACCCCCATCGGCTCCCTGGAAGGTCCTTGTCGTGCCCCCACTGCGATCGACGGCGCTCACCGGCTCGGTGCCGAGCCGCGCGACGCAGCTGATCTGGCGGGGCATGCGGGCACACCCGGGCACCTACGTCGTCGCGGTCGGCACGTCGGCCGTCTTCGGGGTGCTGACGGTCGGCGTCAGCCGGGTGCTCGGCACGATCACGGACGAGGTCGTCGTGCCGGCGATCTCGGGCTCGCAGGAGGCGCAGGACCGGATCTGGCTGGCGGGCGCGGCGATCGCGCTCGTGGCGGTCTCGCTCGCGGTGACGGTCGCGCTGCGCCGGATCTTCGCCGGTCGCGGGTTCGCCCTGATCCAGGAGGACCATCGCACGAGCGTCACGCGCCAGTACCTGCACCTGCCGATGAGCTGGCACCGCAGGCACCCGACCGGCCAGCTGCTGTCCAACGCGAGCGCGGACGTCGAGGCGGCCACCAACATCTTCAACCCGCTGCCGTTCGCGCTGGGCGTGGCGGTCATGCTGGTCGTGGCCACGGTCGCGCTGTTCCGGACCGACGTCTGGTTGGCGCTGGCGGCGCTCGTCGTCCTGCCGCTGGCCGTCGTCGCGAACCTGGTGTTCCAGCGCCGGATGTCCCCGGCGGCCATCCGCGCCCAGCAGCTGCGCGCCGACGTCGCCGACATCGCGCACGAGAGCTTCGAGGCAGCGGTGCTGGTGACGTCGCTGGGCACGGCGGCGCGCGAGGAGGCCCGGTTCGCCCGGCGGGCGCAGGAGCTGCGCGACGCCAACGTCCGCGTCGGCATCGTGCGTGCGCTGTTCGACCCCGTGATCGACGTCCTGCCCGGCCTGGGCACGCTCCTGGTCCTCGTCGTCGGCACCGTGCAGGTCAGCGCCGGGCACATCGAGACCGGCGACGTCGTCGCCGCTGCCTACCTGCTGACCCTGCTCGCGATCCCCGTGCGGGCGTTCGGCTGGGTGCTCGGCGAGGTCCCGCGGGCGCTGGTCGGGTACGACCGGATCTCCCGGGTGCTCGACGCGCGCAGCTCCCTGCCGGCGGGCGACCGGTCGTGGGTGCCCACCGGGGGCGGCGCCCGGGTCGAGCTGCGCGACGTCGGACTCTCGGTCGACCTGCCGGGCGGCGGGGACCTGGCGCTGCTGCGGGAGGTCTCGGTGGACGTCGCGCCGGGCCGGACCGTGGCCGTCGTCGGGCCGACCGGGGCCGGCAAGACCACGCTCGTCTCGCTCGTCGGCCGCCTGAGTGACCCGACGACCGGCGCGGTCCTGCTCGACGGCGTCGACCTGCGGGACCTCGACCCGGCCGACCTCGCCCGGCACGTCGCGCTGGTGTCGCAGTCGACGTTCGTGTTCGAGGACACCGTGCGCGGCAACGTGACGCTGGCCGACGAGGGCGAGCCCGGGGCGCCCGACGACGACGCCGTCTGGGACGCGCTGCACGTCGCGCGCGTCGACGACGTGGTCCGCGCGCTGCCCGGCGGCCTGGACTCCAAGCTGGGGGAGCGCGGCGCGAACCTGTCCGGCGGGCAGCGGCAGCGGCTCGCGCTCGCCCGCGCGCTGGTCCGGCGGCCGGCCGTCCTGATCCTCGACGACGCGACCTCCGCGGTCGACCCGCGCATCGAGCAGGCGATCCTGCGGGGTCTGCGCGGGACCGGCGGTCCGACGGTGCTGCTCGTCGCCTACCGGATGTCGTCCGTGCTCCTCGCCGACGAGGTGGTGCATGTCGAAGGTGGTCGCGTGGTGGACCGCGGGACGCACGACGAGCTGCTGGCCCGCGACACCGGGTACCGGGAGCTCGCCACCGCCTACGAGCAGGAGACCGCCCGTCGCGCCGCCGAGGCGGACGACGAGCTGGCGCTCGACGAGGTCATCGAGTCGTTCGCGCAGGACCCGGCATGAGCGCCATGGCACCCGCGAGCTCGCTCGGCGTCGTCGCGACGCTCCGGCGCGGTCTGGCGGTGTCCCCGCAGCTCCTGGTCGGCTGGAAGCTCACGCTCGTGCTGGCCGTCGTCGCGTCCCTCGGGCGGATCCTCGTGCCGATCGCCGTCCAGCAGACCGTGGACACCGGGATCCTCGCGCCCGGCGGTCCGGACGTGCACCGCGTGGTGGTGCTGACGAGCATCGCGGCGGTCGGCCTGCTGATCGGGGCGGTGTGCTCGGGGTACGTGAACGTCCGCCTCTTCCGGTCGAGCGAGAGCGGCCTGCTGTCGCTGCGGACGAAGGCGTTCCGCCACGTGCACGACCTGTCGGTGCTCACGCAGAACACCGAGCGCCGCGGTTCGCTGGTCTCCCGCGTGACGTCCGACGTCGACACGATCTCCCTGTTCGTGCAGTGGGGCGGGATCATGCTCCTCGTCTCGGTGCTGCAGATCGGCGTCGCGACGATCCTCATGGCGGTCTACTCCTGGCAGCTGACCCTGATCGTCTGGGCGGGCTTCGTGCCGCTCTTCCTCGCGCTGCGACCGCTGCAGAAGCGGGTCAACGGGCGCTACACGGTGGTGCGCGAACGCGTCGGCGCCATGCTCGGTGCCATCTCCGAGGCCGTCGTCGGGGCCGAGACCATCCGGGCGTACGGCGTCGGTGAGCGCACGCAGCGCCGGATCGACGCCGCGGTCGGTGCCACGCGCTCGGCGATGGTCCGGGCGCAGAACCTCGTCGGCGTCGTGTTCTCCAGCGGCGTCCTGGTGGCGAACCTCGTCCTCGCCGTCGTGGTGGTCGCGGGCACATACCTCGGGATCGCGGGGCAGATGTCGGTCGGCAAGCTGCTCGCGTTCCTGTTCCTCGTCCAGCTGTTCACCGGTCCGGTCCAGATGGCCACCGAGGTGCTCAACGAGCTGCAGAACGCCGTCGCGGGCTGGCGCCGCGTCCTCGGCGTGCTCGAGACCCCCGTCGAGGTGGTCGACGCAGGCTCCGACGGCGTCCCGAGCCCTCGCGGCCCGGCGACGCTCGAGCTGCGCGACGTGGCCTACCACTACCCGGACGGCCCCGCCGTGCTCCTCGACATCGACCTCGCGGTCCCGGCAGGGACCTCGGTGGCGGTCGTCGGCGCGACGGGCTCGGGCAAGACGACGATCGCCAAGCTCGTCGCCCGGTTCATGGATCCGACCGCGGGAGCGGTGCTGCTCGACGGCGTGGACCTGCGCGACATCCCGGTGGACGACCTGCGTCGCCGGATCGTGCTCGTGCCGCAGGAGGGGTTCCTGTTCGACGGCACGCTCGCGGAGAACATCGCGTACGGCCTGCGTTCGGACGACGACGCGAGCACGGCCTCGGCCGACGACGAGCGCGTCCGCGCGGCCGTCGACGCGCTCGGGCTGGCGGACTGGGTCGACGACCTCGCCGCCGGGCTCGGCACGCCGGTCGGCCAGCGCGGCGAGTCCCTGTCGGCGGGGGAGCGCCAGCTCGTCGCCCTCACCCGTGCGTACCTGGCCGACGCCGACCTGCTGCTCCTCGACGAGGCGACGTCCGCGGTCGACCCCGCGACCGAGGTGCGCATCGCGCGCGCCCTCGAGTCGCTCACGCGTGGCCGGAGCACCGTCACCATCGCGCACCGGCTGTCCACCGCCGAGGCCGCCGACGCCGTCGTCGTCGTCGACGCCGGGCGCGTGGTGGAGGTCGGGCACCACGACGACCTCGTCGCGCGCGAGGGGCACTACGCCGCGCTGCACGCCGCCTGGGTGTCGCAGACGCGGTAGGCCGGACGCCCGCCGACGCCCGTCGTCATACGTGGCAGGATTCGGGGCGTGTCGTCCGCACCCGTCCCCACGCTCGATCCCGCCGTCGCCGAACGCCTCCGCCACGACCCGCAGGGGCTCGTGGCCGCGATCGTGCAGCAGCACGACACCCGCGAGGTGCTGATGCTCGGCTGGATGGACGACGAGGCGCTGCACCGCACGCTGACCACGGGTCGCGTCGTGTTCTGGAGCCGGTCGCGCCAGGAGTACTGGCGCAAGGGCGACACGTCGGGGAACGCCCAGTACGTCAAGGCGGTGAGCCTCGACTGCGACGGCGACGCGCTCCTCGTCGAGGTCGACCAGGTCGGCGCCGCCTGCCACACCGGCGCCCGCACGTGCTTCGACGCGGGCGGGCCGCTGCCCGCCGTCGTCGGCGACCGCCCCACCGAGACCGGAGGCCGTGCATGAGCGCGCCGACGCTCCCGACCCACGTCGCCGCCGCCGAGGTCCCCTGGGGTGGCACGTGGCCGTCGCTGGAGACCTTCCGTGTGCTCGCCACCGAGCGGCGCGTGATCCCGGTGGTCCGCCGCCTGCTGGCCGACGACGTCACGCCGGTGGGCCTGTACCGCACCCTCGCCGCCGGCCGGCCGGGGACGTTCATCCTCGAGTCCGCCGAGGCCGACGGGACGTGGGACCGCTACTCGTTCGTCGGCGTGCACTCGCGCGCGACGCTCACCGTGCGCGACGGGGCTCCCGTCTGGGTCGGGGACGTGCCCGTGGGGGTGCCCACCGAGGGTGACGCCCTCGACGTCCTGGCCGGGACGCTCGACGCTCTGCGCACGCCCGCGATCGGCGGCCTCCCGCCGTTGACCAGCGGCCTGGTCGGCGCGCTCGGCTGGGACATCGTGCGGCACTGGGAGCCGACGCTGCCCGCCAACGCGCCCGACGAGCTCGGCGTCCCCGAGCTGACCCTGCTGCTGGCCACCGACCTCGCGGTCGTCGACCACCACGACGGCTCGGTCTGGCTGGTGGCCAACGCGATCAACTTCGACGACACCGACGAGCGCGTCGACGACGCGCACGCGGACGCGGTGGCCCGCCTCGACGCGATGCAGGCCGCCCTGCTGCACCCGGTGGAGCCCGGTCTCGCCGTACTCACCGACGTCGAGGAGCCCGAGCTGACCTTCCGGTCGACCCGCGAGGAGTTCGAGAGCTCCGTGCGCACGGGTCAGGAGGCCATCCGCGACGGCGAGGTGTTCCAGGTCGTCCTGTCGCAGCGGCTCGACCTCGACTGCCCGGCCGACCCGCTGGACGTCTACCGCGTGCTGCGCACCATCAACCCGAGCCCGTACATGTACTACCTGCAGCTGCAGGACGCGGACGGCCGGGACTTCGCGGTCGTCGGCTCGAGCCCGGAGACGCTGGTCAAGGTGACGTCCGGCCGCGTCGTGACGTTCCCGATCGCCGGGTCGCGTCCGCGCGGTGCGACGCCCGAGGAGGACCTGCGCCTGCAGGACGAGGTGCTCGCCGACCCCAAGGAGCGCGCCGAGCACATCATGCTCGTCGACCTCTCCCGCAACGACCTCGTCAAGGTCTGCGAGCCGACGAGCGTCGAGGTCGTCGAGTTCATGGCGGTGAAGCGCTACTCCCACATCATGCACATCTGCTCGACGGTGGTCGGCCGCCTGCGCGAGGGCGCCACCGCGCTGCAGACCCTGGTCGCGACGTTCCCGGCGGGCACGCTCTCGGGTGCGCCCAAGCCGCGCGCGATCGCGCTGATCGACCAGATCGAGCCGGCTCGCCGCGGCATCTACGGGGGCACGGTCGGCTACTTCGACTTCGCGGGCGACATGGACATGGCCATCGCCATCCGCACGGCCCTCATCCGCGAGGGGCGCGCGAGCGTGCAGGCCGGCGGAGGGATCGTGGCCGACTCGGTCCCGGCGCTGGAGTACGAGGAGTCCCGGAACAAGGCCGCCGCCGCGGTGCGCGCCGTCCAGGTGGCCTCGCGGCTGCGGCGCGCGGGCGCGTGAGCGGTCCCGCACGCCGGAGGGCCGGACGCGGACGCGCGGCCGCGCTCCTGCTGGTCCTCGCGGGCCTGACCGCCCTGACGGCCGTCCCCGTCTGGTTCACGACGACCGGCTCGACCGCGCTCGAGGGCACGGTCGACGTCGCGGTCCAGGGCACCGACGTGGCTCCGGGGATCCTCGCCGCCGCCGTGGCGATCCTGGCGGCCGGCGCCGCGGTCGGGCTGGTGGGGCGCGTCGGCCGCTGGGTCGTCGCGCTCGTCGTCGCCGGGTGCGGCGTCCTCGTCGTCGCGACGACGGTCTCGGCGCTTACCGACCCCGCCGCCGCCGTGGCGCCCGTGGTCGCCGCCCAGACGGGCGTCGGCCACCTCGCCGGGCCTGTCGCGACGAGCGCGTGGCCGACGGTCGCGCTCGTGGTCGGCGCACTCGACATCCTCGCCGCCGTCTGGCTCGTGGTCGCGTCCCGGGGCTGGGCCGGCCCGACGCGCCGGTACCAGTCGACCTCGACCGACCTGACGGACCCGGCATCGTCCGGACCGACGACGACCCCTGACGAGCGCGCCGACTGGGACGCGCTCAGCCGCGGCGACGATCCCTCCTGACCTGGATGCCGACACGGCCGAACCTGCGCGTCGGTCCGCTAGGGTGAGCCGCAGAACCGAGCACGAAAGGCACCACACCATGGCCGACCGCACCCTCGCGCACCGCGCGCAGAACGTCACCGTCACCGAGAAGCTGAACCTCCCGCCGACGGCGGCGCCGACGAACCACGGCAAGACGGTCGCCGCCTGGTTCACCACCTACGCGGTCGTCATCGCGTTCACGGTCGCCGGCCTCGGCGTCGCGTTCGCGCTCGTGTGGCTCTTCTGGGTCGGCATCGGCCTCATCGTGCTGAGCCTGATCGTCTCCCGGCTGCTCGTCGCGGCCGGCTACGGCCAGGGCGGCGCCAAGACGCGGGCGCACCAGGCCAACCACGGCGGTCACTGAGCTCGTCGCCGCGTCGCGTCCGGCGCCCTGACGCGCCGACGAAATCTCGGTGCGACGTGGTCGGATGCGCCTACGATGACCGGACATGGCACCGGTCGTGGGGGCAGGCTGTGTGCGTTCGCGACACTGCCTGCATCGACGTAGCCCGGGCTGCCCGCGACCCAGGAGGAACGATGTCCACCCCCGACGAGCCGCAGAACCCCTACGACCCGCAGGGCCAGCCCGCGCAGCCGCAGGACCCGTCGGCCCCGCAGACCCCGCCGCCCGCGCCCTACGGCGCGCCGGCCGATCCGCCGCCCGCACCGCCCGCTCCGTACGGGTCGCCCACCGAGCCGCCGTACCCGCCCGCGACGCCGTACGGCTCGCCGCAGTACGGACAGCCGCCGCAGCAGCCGCCGGCCCCGCAGTACGGCGCGCCGTCGCCCTACGGCCAGCAGCCGTACGGCCAGCCCCAGTACGGGCAGCAGCCGCAGTACGGGCAGCAGCCCCAGTACGGCGCACCGGGCGGATACCCCGGCTACGGCCCGCCCGAGTACCCCGTGAAGAACAAGAACGCGCTCGGCGTCTGGGCGCTGGTCACGGGAATCCTCGGCGTCATCCCGTGCTGCAGCATCCTGATCGTCTCGATCGCCGCCATCATCCTCGGCTCGCTCTCGCGCAAGGCGGTCGCCCGCGGCGAGGCGACCAACGGCGGGATGGCGACGGCCGGGCTCATCCTGGGCATCGTCGGTGTCGTCCTCGGCATCGGCTACTGGATCGTCTTCGCCTCCGGGGGACTCGACGGCTACTCGTCCGATTACCAGTTCTAGGCCTGCGACGGCGGCGCGCGCGGCGGACCCTCGCGCGCCGCTGGTCGTCGGCGCCTCCGTGGCGCTCGGGGTCGCGGTCATCGCGCTCCACGACCCGCACGTCTCCGGCAGCTACGGCGTCTGCCCGCTCTACGCCATGACCGGACTGTGGTGCCCGCTGTGCGGAGGCCTGCGTGCGACGCACGACCTCGCGCGCGCCGACGTCGCCGGGGCGTGGGCGATGAACCCGCTGTGGGTCGTCGTCGCCCCGCTCCTCGTGCTCGCGTGGGCGCGCTGGCTCGTCGCGACGACGCGCGGACGACCCACGAGCCGCCGTCTCCCGGCCGCGCTGCCGTGGGTCCTGCTCGGCGCGGTCGTCGCCTTCGGCATCCTGCGGAACATCCCCGCGTTGGCCCCGTACCTCGCCCCCTGACCGGCTGAGTCCGGGAGCGGCGTCCCAGCACCTGGTTGTGGTCGGGGTCACCTGTCCACCCCCTCTACGATGGAACCCGGCCCCGAGCCACTCACGACGGTGTGCGGGCCGAGCCGACAGGGGAGAGGGTGAGTCTTCGATGACCGTGCTGGACGACATCATCGCCGGAGTCAGGCAGGACCTGGCCGTCCGCGAGGAAGCAACGCCGCTCGCGCTGGTCAAGGAGCAGGCGGACCGTCGTCCGTCGGCGCTCGACTGCCTCAACCGGCTGCGCGCCGAGGACGCCGTCCGGGTGATCGCCGAGGTGAAGCGCTCGAGCCCGAGCAAGGGCGCCCTCGCGACCATCAAGGACCCCGCGGCGCTGGCCGCCGAGTACGAGAAGGGTGGCGCCGCGGTCATCTCGGTGCTCACCGAGGAGCGCCGCTTCCACGGGTCGCTGGCCGACCTCGACGCCGTCCGCGCCCGGGTCGACGTCCCGGTGCTGCGCAAGGACTTCGTCGTCACGCCGTACCAGGTCTGGGAAGCACGCGCGCACGGCGCCGACCTGGTCCTGCTCATCGTCGCGGCGCTCGAGCAGACGGTCCTCGAGTCGCTCGTCGAGCGGGTCCACTCCCTGGGGATGACGGCCCTCGTCGAGGTGCACGACGTCGACGAGGTCGAGCGCGCCGCCGACGCCGGTGCCCGGGTGATCGGCGTGAACGCGCGCGACCTGCGCTCGCTCGAGGTGGACCGCACGACCTTCGCCCGGGTCGCCCCGGCGATCCCGTCGCACATCATCAAGATCGCCGAGTCCGGGGTCCGCGGCCCGCACGACGTCATGGACTACGCCCGCGCCGGTGCGGACGCGGTGCTCGTCGGGGAGGCCCTCGTCACCGACGACGCCCCGCGCGAGTCCGTCGCGGACCTCGTCGCCGCCGGTGCCCACCCGTCCCTGCGCGCGGTGCGCCAGTGACCGGTCGGCCATCGGTCGGACCGCTGTCCGACAAGCTGCTCGAGGCCGTGTCCGACGGCCCGCTGTCGACGCACGCGGGTCCGTACTTCGGCCAGTTCGGCGGCAGGTACGTCCCGGAGGCGCTCATCGCGGCGCTGGACGAGCTCGACACCGAGTACCACAAGGCCCTCACCGACCCGGCGTTCGGGCGCGAGCTGGCGCGGCTGCACCGCACGTACACGGGCCGCCCGAGCCCGTTGACCGAGGTCCCGCGGTTCGCGAAGCACGTGGCCGAGGGCGTGCGCGTCTTCCTCAAGCGCGAGGACCTGAACCACACGGGCTCGCACAAGATCAACAACGTGCTGGGGCAGGCCCTGCTGGTCAAGCGCATGGGCAAGACGCGCGTGATCGCGGAGACCGGTGCGGGCCAGCACGGCGTCGCCACGGCCACCGCCGCTGCGCTGCTGGACCTCGAGTGCGTCGTGTACATGGGCGAGGAGGACACGCGCCGGCAGGCCCTCAACGTCGCGCGCATGCGCCTGCTCGGTGCGGAGGTCATCCCGGTCGCCATCGGGACCCGCACCCTCAAGGATGCGATCAACGAGGCCCTGCGCGACTGGGTGGCCAACGTCGAGACGACGCACTACCTCCTCGGCACGGTGACGGGTCCGCACCCGTTCCCCGAGATGGTCCGCGACTTCCACAAGATCATCGGCGAGGAGGCCAAGGCCCAGCTCCTCGAGGAGATCGGGCGGCTGCCCGACGCCGTCGCCGCGTGCGTGGGTGGCGGGTCGAACGCGATGGGCATCTTCAACGCCTTCCTCGACGACCCCGAGGTGCGGCTGTTCGGCTTCGAGGCCGGCGGCGAGGGCATCTCGTCGGGGAGGCACGCCGCACGGTTCTCCGGCGGCGAGCCCGGCGTGCTGCACGGCGCCAAGTCCTACCTGCTGCAGGACGACGACGGCCAGACGCTGCCCAGCCACTCGGTGTCCGCCGGCCTGGACTACCCGAGCGTCGGTCCCGAGCACGCGTGGCTGCACGACATCGGCCGCGCCGACTACCGGCCGGTCACCGACGTCGAGGCCATGGACGCGTTCCGCGTCCTGTGCCGGACCGAGGGGATCATCCCGGCGATCGAGTCCGCGCACGCCCTCGCGGGTGCCATCGCGCTCGGTCCCGAGCTCGCGGGCTGGACCGGCGACGACGGCCACGAGCCGGTGCTCCTGGTGAACCTGTCCGGTCGCGGCGACAAGGACGTGGCCACGGCCGCGGCCTGGTTCGACCTGATCGACGACGAACCGGTCGTGCTCGCCGACCAGGGAGAACAGCTATGACGCCGGTCGCCGTGCGGTCGCAGGTCGCAGAGTTCCTCGACGGCCTGGGGCGGTCCGCGCTCGTCGGGTACCTGCCGGTCGGCTACCCGAGCGTCGACGGCTCGATCGACGCCGTGCGCACCATGATCGACGCGGGAGCGGACGTCGTCGAGCTCGGCGTGCCCTACAGCGACCCGGTCATGGACGGCCCGCTGATCCAGAAGGCCGTCGACGCGGCGCTCGCCCGCGGCTTCAAGGTCCGCGACACGATCCGCGCGGTGGAGCAGGTGTCCGGCCGCGGTGCGCCGATCCTCGTCATGACGTACTGGAACCTCGTGCTGCGCTACGGCGTCGACGCGTTCGCCCGCGACCTCGCCTCCGCGGGTGGCGCCGGCCTGATCACGCCCGACCTGATCCCCGACGAGGCCTCCGACTGGATCGCTGCGTCCGACGAGCACGGCCTGGACCGCGTCTTCCTCGTCGCGCCGAGCTCCACACCCGAGCGGCTGGCCTCGACGAGCGCCGCCTCCCGCGGGTTCGTCTACGCCGCCTCGACCATGGGCGTGACCGGCGAGCGGACGTCGCTCGGCAACCGCGCCGAGCAGCTGGTGGCGGACACGCGCGCCGCCGGCGCCGGGCACGTCTGCGTCGGCCTCGGGGTCTCCCGGCCGGAGCAGGCCGCGCAGGTGGCCGGCTACGCCGACGGGGTGATCGTCGGCTCCGCGCTGGTGCGCGCCGTGCTCGACGCGCCGGACGCCGCCGCGGGTCGTGCCGAGCTCGCCCGGGTCACGGCGGCCCTCGCAGAAGGCGTGAGGTCGGCGCGGTGATCGCGGCCATCCCGAGCCCGTCCCAGGGCGTCTGGCACCTGGGTCCGTTCCCGCTGCGTGCCTACGCGCTCGCGATCCTCCTCGGCATCGTCGTCGCGCTCTGGATGACGCGACGACGCTGGGTCGAGCGCGGCGGTGAGGCCGACACGGTCCTGGAGATCTCGTTCTGGGCGGTGCCGTTCGGCATCGTCGGCGGCCGGATCTACCACGTGATCACCTCGCCCGAGGCGTACTTCGGCGCGGGCGGCGACCCCGTCAAGGCCCTGTTCATCTGGCAGGGCGGCCTCGGCATCTGGGGCGCGGTCGCGTTCGGCGGCGTCGGTGCCTGGATCGGCTGCCGTCGCCAGGGCGTGCGGCTCGCACCGTTCGCGGACGCGCTGGCGCCCGGCCTGCTGGTGGCCCAGGGGATCGGTCGGCTCGGCAACTGGTTCAACCAGGAGCTGTTCGGCGCCGCGACCACGTTGCCGTGGGGTCTGCGGATCGACGACGCGTTCCTCCCGCCGGGCTACGAGTCCGGCACGCTGTTCCACCCGACGTTCCTGTACGAGATGCTCTGGAACTTCGCGGGCGCCGCCCTGCTCATCTGGATCGACCGTCGCTACCGGCTCGGCTACGGTCGCGTCTTCTGGCTCTACGTGATGATCTACACCACCGGCCGGCTCTGGATCGAGATGCTCCGTGTCGATCCGGCGAACCACATCTTCGGCGTCCGCCTCAACGTCTGGACGGCCATCATCGTGGGCGTCGGAGCGCTGGTAGCGTTCGTTGTGGTCGGGCGCCGGCACCCAGGACGTGACACGACCCTCCTGCTGGCACCCCCGACAGTGCAGGAAGACTTGTCGCAGGTGAACGAGACAGCGACCGACCCGCCCGCTGACCCGCGGGAAGCCGGAAGCGCTTCTCAGCTCTGACGATGCGTGTGGTCTGCGGACCGCCCTGTATCGTCGCCACGTCTGGGCCGACGACGTCCCGCTATCCCTCTTGTTCGTGCTATTCCCCGACCCCCGGGGACCGTGAGGACGGTGCTGATGTCGACGTCGCCCGTGAGCCCTGGCGCACTTCGTGCGCCACTGCCGCAGGGTCTCTACGACCCCACCGCCGAGCACGACGCGTGCGGCTTCGCCTTCGTGGCCACGTTGCGGGGGACGCCCGGCAGGGACATCGTCGACGCCGGTCTGACCGCTCTGCTCAACCTCGACCACCGCGGCGCCGTCGGTGCCGAGGAGGACAGCGGTGACGGTGCGGGCATCCTCACGCAGATCCCGGACGCCTTCCTTCGTGATGTCGTCGACGCCGAGCTCCCGCCCGCCGGCTACTACGCGATCGGCATGGCGTTCCTGCCCGTCGACGAGGCGGAGCAGCGCAGCGCGGTGAGCGCGATCGAGTCGATCGCCGCGGAGGAGAAGCTGGACGTCCTCGCGTGGCGCGAGGTCGTCGTCACTGCGGACCTGGTCGGTCCCACGGCGCGCGCGTCCATGCCGGTGTTCCGTCAGCTCGTCGTCGCGGACCCGTCCCGGGAGCTGTCGGGCGTCGAGCTCGACCGCCGCGCGTACCGGCTGCGCAAGCGGGCCGAGCGTGAGCACGGCCTCTACTTCGCGTCGCTGTCCGCCCGCACGCTCGCCTACAAGGGCATGCTCACCACGGGGCAGCTCGAGCCGTTCTTCGCGGACCTGTCGGACCCGCGGTACGCCTCCGAGATCGCACTGGTGCACTCGCGCTTCTCCACTAACACGTTCCCGTCCTGGCCGCTCGCGCAGCCGTTCCGGATGATCGCCCACAACGGCGAGATCAACACGGTGCGCGGCAACCGCAACTGGATGGCGGCCCGCGAGGGCACGCTCGCCAGCGACGAGCTGGGCGACCTCGCCCCGCTCCTGCCCGTCTGTACGCCGGGCGGGTCGGACTCCGGCAGCTTCGACGAGGTGCTGGAGCTGCTGCACCTGTCCGGACGCTCCCTGCCGCACGCGGTGATGATGATGATCCCGGAGGCGTGGGAGAACCACGCCCAGATGGACCCCGCCCGCCGCGCGTTCTACGAGTACCACTCCACGCTCATGGAGCCGTGGGACGGCCCGGCCGCCATGACGTTCACCGACGGCACCCTGATCGGCTCCGTGCAGGACCGCAACGGTCTGCGTCCCGGCCGGTACTGGGTCACCGAGGACGGCCTCGTCGTGTGCGCGTCGGAGGCCGGCGTCCTGGACATCGACCCCGCCACCGTCGTCGCCAAGGGCCGCCTCGAGCCCGGCCGCATGTTCCTCGTCGACACCGGCAAGGGCCGGATCATCGACGACCAGGAGATCAAGTCCACGCTCGCCGCGCAGAAGCCGTACGCCCAGTGGGTGCGGGAGAACTCGGTCTACCTGGCGCAGCTGCCCGAGCGCGAGCACGTGGCGCACTCGGCGGCCTCCGTGCGTCGTCGCCAGCGGGCGTTCGGCTACACCGAGGAAGAGCTGAAGATCCTGCTCAGCCCGATGGCCGCAGCCGGTGCGGAGCCGCTCGGTGCCATGGGGTCGGACACGCCCGTCGCGGTGCTGTCCAGCCGCCCGCGCATGCTCTTCGACTACTTCACGCAGATGTTCGCGCAGGTCACCAACCCGCCGCTGGACGCCATCCGCGAGGAGCTGGTCACGGCCATCGGCGGGGCGATCGGCCCCGAGCCCAACCTGCTCGAGGACGGCCCCGGCCACGCTCGCAAGCTGATCCTGCCGTTCCCGGTGATCGACAACGACCAGCTCGCCAAGATCGTGCACGTCGCCAAGGAGCCGTCGCTCGGCTTCCGGTCGACCATCATCCGCGGCCTGTACAAGGTCAGCGGCGGGGGAGAGGCCCTGCAGGCGCGGCTCGACGAGATCTTCGCCGAGGTCGACGCGGCGGTGGCCGACGGCGTCAGCTTCATCGTGCTCTCCGACCGCAACTCGGACGCGGACCTCGCGCCGATCCCGTCCCTGCTGCTGCTGAGCGCCGTGCACCACCACACGCTGCGCCGGCACACCCGCACGATGATCTCGCTGGTGGTCGAGGCGGGCGACGTCCGCGAGGTGCACCACACGGCGCTGCTCATCGGCTACGGCGCGGCCGCTGTCAACCCGTACCTCGCGATGGAGACCGTCGAGGACCTCGCGCGCTCGGGCTACCTGCCGGGTGTCGAGGAGACCAAGGCCGTCGCCAACCTCATCAAGGCGCTCGGCAAGGGCGTCCTGAAGGTCATGTCGAAGATGGGCATCTCGACCATCGCGTCCTACCGCGGCGCCCAGGTCTTCGAGGCCATCGGCCTGTCGCAGGCCCTCGTCGACCGGTACTTCACGGGCACGACGAGCCGGCTCGGCGGTATCGGCCTGGACGTCATCGCGGCGGAGGTCGCCGCCCGGCACGCCGACGCGTACCCGGCCAGCGGCAACCGCCAGGCGCACCTGCGGCTCGCGGTCGGCGGCGAGTACCAGTGGCGTCGCGACGGCGAGGACCACCTGTTCGACCCCGAGACCGTCTTCCGCCTGCAGCACTCGACGCGGACGCGGCAGTTCGACATCTTCCAGCAGTACACCCGCCGGGTGGACGAGCAGTCGTCGCGCCTGATGACCCTGCGCGGCCTGCTCGCGTTCAAGGACGGCGCGCGGACCCCGGTGCCGCTCGACGAGGTCGAGCCGGTCAGCGAGATCGTCAAGCGGTTCAACACCGGCGCGATGTCCTACGGCTCCATCTCGGCGGAGGCGCACGAGACGCTCGCCGTGGCGATGAACAGCATCGGCGCCAAGTCGAACACCGGTGAGGGCGGCGAGGACTCCGACCGTCTCAACGACCCGGTGCGCCGCTCGGCGATCAAGCAGATCGCCTCGGGCCGCTTCGGCGTGACCAGCGAGTACCTGACCAACGCGGACGACATCCAGATCAAGCTCGCGCAGGGTGCCAAGCCGGGCGAGGGCGGTCAGCTGCCGGGTCACAAGGTGTACCCGTGGGTGGCCAAGACGCGGCACTCGACGCCGGGCGTCGGGCTCATCTCGCCGCCGCCGCACCACGACATCTACTCGATCGAAGACCTGGCGCAGCTGATCCACGACGCCAAGAACGCCAACCCGAGGGCACGCATCCACACCAAGCTCGTCAGCGAGTTCGGCGTGGGCACGATCGCCGCGGGCGTCG
This sequence comes from Cellulomonas sp. P2_B4, assembly GCF_056404795.1. Lineage (NCBI taxonomy): Bacteria > Bacillati > Actinomycetota > Actinomycetes > Micrococcales > Cellulomonadaceae > Cellulomonas > Cellulomonas sp. P2_B4. The sequence continues at coordinate 365,210 of NZ_JBFUDI010000002.1, read as the reverse complement.
CCAAGGCGCACTCGGACGTCGTGCTCATCTCGGGTCACGACGGCGGCACGGGTGCCTCCCCGCTGACCTCGCTCAAGCACGCGGGCACCCCTTGGGAGATCGGCCTGGCCGAGACCCAGCAGACGCTCGTGCTGAACAACCTGCGCGACCGCGTCGTCGTCCAGGTCGACGGCCAGCTCAAGACCGGCCGCGACGTGGTGATCGGTGCGCTGCTCGGCGCCGAGGAGTTCGGCTTCGCGACGGCGCCCCTGGTCGTCTCGGGCTGCATCATGATGCGCGTCTGCCACCTCGACACCTGCCCGGTCGGCGTCGCCACGCAGAACCCCGAGCTGCGCGCCCGGTTCACCGGCAAGCCCGAGTTCGTCGTGACGTTCATGGAGTTCATCGCGCAGGAGGTCCGCGAGCTGCTCGCGCAGCTGGGCTTCCGCACGCTGCTCGAGGCCGTCGGCCACGTGGAGCTGCTGGACACCCGCGCGGCGATCGACCACTGGAAGGCCGAGGGCCTGGACCTCGCCCCGGTGCTCGCGGTGCCGTCGCCGGTCGCCGGTACGGAGCTGCACCAGACCAAGCTGCAGGACCACGGCCTGGACCGCGCGCTGGACAACCGGCTCATCGCGCTGGCGACGGACGCCCTCGAGCGCCGCGAGCCGGTCCGGATCGCCCTCCCGGTGCGCAACGTCAACCGGACCGTCGGCACGATGCTCGGCCACGAGGTGACCAAGCGGTTCGGCGGCGCGGGTCTGGCCGACGACACGATCGACGTCACCCTCACGGGCTCGGCGGGCCAGTCGTTCGGCGCGTTCCTGCCGCGCGGCGTCACGCTGCGGCTGTTCGGCGACGCCAACGACTACGTCGGCAAGGGCCTCTCGGGCGGGCGCATAGCGATCCGTCCCGACCGCAACGCGGTGCTCTCCTCCGAGCACAACGTCGTGGCGGGCAACGTCATCGGCTACGGCGCCACGACCGGGCAGATCTTCCTGCGCGGCCTGGTCGGCGAGCGGTTCGGCGTCCGCAACTCCGGCGCGACGCTCGTCGTCGAGGGCGTGGGCGACCACGGGTGCGAGTACATGACCGGCGGTACCGTCCTGGTGCTCGGCCGGACGGGTCGCAACTTCGGAGCCGGGATGTCGGGAGGCACGGCCTACGTGCTGGACCTGGTGCCCGCGCTCGTGAACCTGGACGCCGTGCGGACCAACGAGCTCGCGCTCGACCCGCTCGACGACGAGGACGCCGCGCTGGTGGAACAGCTGCTGCGCGCCCACCACGAGGAGACGGGGTCGCCGGTCGCGGCCCAGCTGCTCGAGGACTTCCCCCAGACCCGGGCGCGGTTCACGCGCCTGCTGCCCACCGAGTACGCCCGCGTCCGTCGCGCGCTCGCGCAGGCCGAGGCCGACGGCCTCGACCCCGCAGCGCCCGGCGTGTGGGACACGATCCTGGAGGTGGCCCGTGGCTGACCCCCGTGGCTTCCTCAAGGTCCGCGACCGCGAGCTCCCGCCCAACCGTCCCGTCGAGATCCGCCTGCGTGACTGGGCGGACGTGCACGAGCACCTGCAGGAGGGGCAGCCCTACCTCAAGGAGCAGGCCGGCCGCTGCATGGACTGCGGGATCCCGTTCTGCCACAACGGCTGCCCGCTCGGGAACCTGATCCCCGAGTGGAACGACCTGGTGTGGCGCGGTCAGTGGTCGGACGCGATCGACCGGCTGCACGCGACCAACAACTTCCCGGAGTTCACCGGTCGCATCTGCCCCGCGCCGTGCGAGTCGAGTTGCGTGCTGGGCATCAACCAGCCCGCGGTCACCATCAAGAACGTCGAGGTCTCGATCATCGACGAGGCGTTCGACCAGGGTCTGGTGACCCCGCAGGTCCCGCAGCGCCTCACCGGCCACACGGTCGCGGTCGTCGGCTCGGGCCCGGCCGGCCTGGCCGCCGCCCAGCAGCTCACGCGCGCCGGCCACACGGTCGCCGTGTACGAGCGGGACGACGCGATCGGCGGCCTGCTGCGGTACGGCGTGCCCGACTTCAAGCTCGAGAAGATCCACATCGACCGCCGCCTCGAGCAGATGGAGGCCGAGGGCACGCGGTTCCGCCCGGGCGTCGAGGTCGGCCGCGACGTGACCTGGCCGCAGCTGCAGGCGCGGTACGACGCGATCGTCATCGCGACCGGCGCCACCGTGCCGCGCGAGCTGACGGTGCCCGGCAAGGAGCTCACCGGCGTGCACGTCGCCATGGAGTACCTGCACCAGGCGAACGGGGTCGCGGCCGGCAAGCAGGTGGCCGACCAGATCACCGCGACCGGCAAGCACGTCATCATCATCGGCGGCGGCGACACGGGTTCGGACTGCCTCGGCACCGCGCTGCGCCAGGGCGCCGCGAGCGTCACCACGCTGGCGATCGGCAAGCGCCCGCCGCAGGACCGTCCCGAGCACCAGCCGTGGCCGACCGACCCCATCCTCTTCGAGGTCTCGTCCTCGCACGCCGAGGGTGGCGACCGCGCGTACCTGGCGTCGACGGTCGAGTTCCTCGGCGACGAGGACGGCACGGTCAACCGGCTCAAGCTTGCGACGACCGAGTACCTCTCCGACGGCCGGCGCGTGCCCAAGGCCGGCACCGAGCGCGAGATCCCGGCGGACCTCGTGCTCGTCGCGATGGGCTTCTCCGGGCCGGAGACGACGCCGCTGACCGACCAGATCGGGATCGAGCTGACCTCGCGCGGGCTCGTCACACGGTCCGACGACTTCGCCACCTCGGTGCCCGGTGTGTTCGTCGCCGGTGACGCCGGCCGCGGCCAGTCGCTCATCGTCTGGGCGATCGCGGAGGGCCGCGCCGCCGCGGCCGCCGTCGACACCTACCTCTCGGGCAGCACCGAGCTGCCCTCGCCGGTGACCGCCTCCACGGTGGCGCTGCGCCCCTAGACCACCCCTTCGACCGGCGTCGACAACCGCCCGGCCCTGGGGGCCGGACCGGGGCGTGCGGTCAGCCACGAAAAACACGGAAGGCATAGGCTCGCCCCATGCGTAGAGCAAAGATCGTCTGCACCATCGGCCCGGCCACGGAGTCCGCGGAGCAGATCCAGGCACTCGTCGACGCCGGGATGGACGTGGCGCGGCTCAACCGCAGCCACGGCGACACCGAGGTGCACCAGCGCGTGTACGACAACGTCCGCGCAGCGGCGCAGGCGTCCGGCCGCTCGGTCGCCGTCCTGGTCGACCTGCAGGGCCCCAAGATCCGCCTGGGCCGCTTCGTCGACGGTCCGCACAGCCTGGCGGTCGGTGACGTGTTCACGATCACGACCGACGACGTCGAGGGCACCAAGGAGCGCGTCTCCACGACCCACAAGGGCCTGACCGGCGACGCGCGCGTGGGCGACCCGATCCTCATCGACGACGGCAAGGTGCTCGTGCGCGTCACGGCCGTCGAGGGCAACGACGTGGTCACCCGCGTCGAGGTCCCCGGACCCGTCTCGAACAACAAGGGCCTCAACCTGCCCGGTGTCGCCGTCTCCGTCCCCGCCATGAGCGACAAGGACGAGGACGACCTGCGCTGGGCCCTGCGCGTCGGCGCGGACATCATCGCGCTGTCGTTCGTGCGCTCCGCCGAGGACTACACGGACGTGCGCCGGATCATGGAGGAGGAGAACCGGGTCGTCCCGGTCATCGCCAAGATCGAGAAGCCGCAGGCCGTCGAGAACCTGGCCGAGATCATCGCCGCGTTCGACGGCATCATGGTCGCCCGCGGCGACCTGGGCGTCGAGCTGCCGCTCGAGCAGGTTCCGCTGGTGCAGAAGCGTGCGGTCGAGCTGGCCCGCCGCAACGCCAAGCCGGTCATCGTCGCCACCCAGGTGCTCGAGTCCATGACCACGAGCCCGCGCCCGACCCGCGCCGAGACCTCGGACTGCGCCAACGCGGTGCTCGACGGTGCCGACGCCGTCATGCTCTCGGGCGAGACCTCGGTGGGCGACTACCCGATCGAGACCGTGCGCACGATGGCGCGGATCATCGAGGCGACCGAGGAGATGGGCCGCGAGCGGATGGCGCCCCTGGGCTCCACGCCGCACACCCGCGGTGGCGCGATCACGCGCGCGGCCGCCGAGATCGGCGAGACGCTCGACGTGAAGTACCTCGTCACGTTCACGCAGTCGGGCGACTCGGCGCGCCGGATGTCGCGCCTGCGCTCGGCGATCCCGCTGCTCGCGTTCACGCCCGTCGAGGACGTGCGCAACACGCTCTCGCTGAGCTGGGGCGTCCAGACCTACCGGTCGCCGCAGGTCGAGAGCACTGACGAGATGGTGAACCAGGTCGACTCGACCCTGCGTGCGAACGGCCTCGCGGAGGTCGGCGACTACGTCGTCGTCGTCGCGGGCGCGCCGGTCGGCGTCGTGGGCTCGACCAACTCGATCGTGGTGCACAAGATCGGTGACGACGAGCGCTCGAGCGGCCGCGTCGCCTGATCCAGCCGTACCGACGAGAGGCCCGGAGGACGTCCTCCGGGCCTCTCGTCGCGCAGGGACCGCCTCAGAGCTGCGTCCAGGCACACGCGCGCCCGGGGACGAGACGTCCCCGGGCGTGCGGTACGGCGGTCCTCAGGAGGTGAGGATCTTGTTCTTCTGGACCTCGAACTCGATGTCGCTCAGGACGCCGGCGTCGCGCAGCGCACCGAGCTGTGCGAGCTGGGCGAGCTTGGCGTCCATGTCGGCCGGTGCGGCGGCGGGCGCCGGAGCGGCGTAGGCGGGCTGCGGGGGCGGCGGCGCGTACTGCGGCTCCGCGTACTGCGGCGCCTGCTGGGCGGCCTGCTGCTGCTCCTTCGCGTTCCAGCGGCCCGCCTGACGGCGGGACACGTTGTTGGAGACATGGGTCGCGGTGCCGGCGATGACGGCGGTCCGGGCGACACCACGGATCAGTCCTGGCATGGTCTGGCCTTTCTCGGGTGGTGAGGGGGGAGGGTCACTCGGCGTCGAGCTCGTCCAGCTTCGCCAGGATGGCCTGGACGGGGATGCGGCCGCTCGCCACGAGCTGGCCCCCGGCCCGGCGCAGCGCGGCGGCGAACGGTGCCGCCCAGACGTTCTCGTAGACGAGGACCGCGGCCGCGGTGTCGGGCAGGAGCGCCTCGCCGGCCTCGGCGACGTCGTCGTCACCGATCAGGCCGGAGTGGACCCCGGCGAAGATCGTCAGGTCGAAGCCGCCGCCGTCGAGCTGGTCGAGCTCGATCGCGCCGACGTTCCCGTCGCCGTCCTTCAGCACGAAGACGAGGTCGAGGATGCGGATCGTGTTGTTGTCGACCAGGTCGAGCAGCAGCGGAAACGCTTCGCCGGTGAAGTTGGTCCGGGGGAACTCGACGACGAGATAGTCGATGGGACCAGTCTCTTCGAGGCTCTCGGTACCGGCGAGGTCGTCGGTCATGGTGGGCAGTCCTTTCGTCGCGCTGTACGCCCTGGCATGGATGGTGCGGCAGAACATTGCGACCTTAGCGCGCATATCCGGCCGCAGGGGACGACTCACACCGACGCCCGAGGTGGTTCGCCCAGACGCCGGAGGCCCTCATCCGTGCAGAGGACGTGCACGGGGCGCGCATGTGGAGACGGTGGCGTTCGGCCGGAGGATCCCGACGACGCGGGTCTAGTAGTGCGCGTCCTGCTTCTCGAAGTCCTCGGTCCGCACGCGCGCACGGAACACGTAGTACGTCCACCCCTGGTAGAGCAGGATCAGCGGGAGGAACACGACGGTGATGATCGTCATCAGCTTGAGCGCGTAGTCGCCCGAGGCGGAGTTGACCACCGTCAGGTCGTTGGACGAGCTCGTCGTGGAGACCAGGAGGCGCGGGTAGAGGTCGACGAACAACCCCAGCAGGGTGGTGGCGATGGTGACGCAGGTCGCGACGAACGCCCAGCCCGCCGCCTTCTCGTGCACCAGCCACCACGCAGCGACCACCGCGACGACGGCGACGACCTGCAGGACGTTGATCAGCACCCCCTTGTCGGCCACGACGTGCGTCCAGACCACGAACGCGAGCACGACGACGGCCGCGAGGGGCGCGATGCGGGAGGCGAACCGTGCGCTGCGCTCCTCGAGGTCGTCGCTCGTCTTGAGCCACAGGAAGACGGACCCGTGCAGCAGGCAGACCACGACGAGGGTCAGCCCGAAGTAGATCGGGTACGGCTGGAGAAGATCGACGATCGAGCCGGTGAACTCCTGGTCCTCGTCGACGGGCAGGCCGTTGAGCAGGCTCCCCAGGATGATGCCGATGACGAGCGGCACGACGACACTGCCGACGGTCATGAGGCCGTCCCACGTCCGGCGCCACGCGGCCGAGTCGTGCTTGCCCCGGTACTCGAAGGACACGCCCCGACCGATCAGCGCGACGAGCAGGAGCACCACCAGCAGGTACGCCGCAGAGAACGTGGTGGCGTACCAGGCGGGGAACGCGGCGAACATCGCGGCCGCGGCCACGACCAACCACACCTCGTTGCCATCCCAGAGCGGACCGATCGTCCCGACCGCCGCGCGCTTGCCGGCCTCGGACCCGCCGATGTGCCCGTGCAGCATGCCGACGCCCAGGTCGAAGCCCTCGAGGATGAAGAAGCCCGTCCACAGGACGGCGATGAGGATGAACCACAGCTCAGGAAGCGTCATGAGTTTCCCCGCTCAGAAGGTCATGGCCGGGACGTCGACCGGCTGCTCGGGCTCGGACGCGGGACCGGGGGGGAGGTCCTTTCGCGCGTAGCGCGTCATGAGGATCCAGGCGATCAGGGTCAGTGTCGCGTAGAGCAGGAAGAAGACGACCACGCTGATCACGACCTCGGCGGTGCTCACCGACGGTGAGACCCCGTCCTTCGTCAGCAGGAGCCCTTGGACGATCCATGGTTGCCGCCCGTTCTCGGTCAGCACCCAGCCGGCGGTGTTGATGACGAACGGCAGGATCGCGACCCAGACGGCGAGGCGCAGGAAGAGGGTCGACGTCGGCAGCTTCTTTCGCCACAGCCGCCACAGTCCCCAGAGGGTGAACAGCAGCAGCAGCCCCGCCGTGTAGGCCATGACCCGCATCGCCCAGTACTGGATGAACACGTTGGGCACGTACTCGCCCGGGCCGTACTCCGTCTCGTACTGGCTCTGCAGCTCGTCGAGGCCGATCACCTTGCCGTTCCACGAGTTGGTGGCCAGGAGCGAGAGCAGGTGGGGGATCTCGATGACCTTGACCGGGTCGTGGTCGTTCTTGCCGCCGCCGATCTGGAAGACCGAGAACGAGCAGGGCTGGCACGTCTCCCACTGGGCCTCCGACGCGGCGATCTTCATCGGCTGGAAGTCGGCCTCGGTCACGCCGAGCTCGCTGCCGACGAGCATGTTGACCAGCAGCGCGGGAACGACGAGCACCAGCGACAGGCGCGCCGCCGGCTGGAAGACCTCGGGCTCCTTGCCCTTGCGCAGCTGCCACGCGGAGATCGCGAGCATGATGATGGCGCCCGTGATCAGCGACGCGAGGACCACGTGCAGGTAGCCGCGCAGGAACACCGGGTTGGTGAGCAGCGCAGCGATGTCGTTGAGCTGGGGCAGGCCGGTGTCGGGGTTGATCTCGTACCCGACGGGATTCTGCATCCATGAGTTCGCCGCCATGATGAACGCCGCCGACCCCACGCCGCCGAGCGCCACGGCCCAGATGGTCAGGAGGTGGATGCGCGGGCTCAGCACGTTCCAGCCGAAGATCCACAGGCCCAGGAACGTCGACTCCAGGAAGAACGCGGCCAGGCCCTCCATCGCCAGCGGGGCGCCGAAGACGTCGCCGACGGTGCGCGCGTACGAGGACCAGTTCATGCCGAACTGGAACTCCTGGACCAGGCCGGTCACCACCCCGACCGCGATGTTGATGACCAGGAGCGTCCCGAAGAACTTGGTGAGCCGCAGGTACTCCGGCCGGCCCGTGCGGTGCCAGGACGTCTGCAGCAGGGCGATCAGGAAGCTGAGCCCGATCGTCACCGGGACGAAGAGGAAATGGTAGATCGACGTCATCGCGAACTGGGTCCGCGCGAGGTCCAGCTCGCTCATGCGTCGTCCTCCGGAGGTCGGCCGGTGTCGTGCGCCTCGGGGGATCATCGTCGTCTTTCACACAAACCGTCATCATCCGCGCCGGACGATGACGCCGGCAGGCGGGAAGACGACGGTCGTTCCGTGGCCGAAGCGCAGACATACGACGTCATCGTGATCGGGTCCGGCGCAGGCGGAGGGACGCTCGTCCATCGTCTGGCGCCCACCGGGAAGAAGATCTTGCTGCTCGAACGCGGGGGTTACCTTCCGCGTGAGATCGACAACTGGTCCTCGTCAGCCGTCTTCGTGCGCGGCAAGTACCGCGCGCCCGAGTTCTGGTACGACGGCCAGGGCAAGGAGTTCCCCCCCGAGGTCAACTACTACGTGGGCGGCAACACCAAGTTCTACGGCGCCGCGCTCTTCCGGCTGCGGCCCGAGGACTTCGGCGAGATCCGGCACCACGGGGGCCTCTCCCCGGCGTGGCCGATCAGCTATGACGACCTCGAGCCGTACTACACGCAGGCCGAGCACCTGTACAAGGTGCACGGGCATCACGGCGAGGACCCCACCGAGGGCCACGCCAGCGCGCAGTACGCGTACGAGGCCGTGAAGCACGAGCCCCGGATCCAGCAGCTGAGCGACGACCTCGAGCGGGTGGGCCTGCACCCGTTCCACCTGCCGATCGGCGTGGACCTCACGCAGGACGCGGACGGCAACGCCACGCAGACGAGCGCGTGCATCCGCTGCAACAGGGTGGACGGCTTCCCGTGCCTGCTCGGCGCCAAGTCCGACGCGCAGGTGCTGTGCGTGGATCCGGCACTGGAGTACGAGAACGTGTCGATGATCACGCACGCCCAGGTGCTCCGGCTCGAGACCGACGCGTCCGGGCGGACCGTCACCGGGGTCGTCGCGCAGGTCGAGGACGGCTCGACGGTGACGTTCAGCGCGGACGTCGTCGTGGTGTCGGCGGGGGCGGTCAACTCGGCGGTACTCCTGCTGCGCTCCCGGAACGACAACCACCCCAACGGGCTGGCCAACAGCTCGGACGTCGTCGGCCGGCACTACATGCGGCACAACAACCTCGCGGTCATGGGGCTCTCGCGCACGCCGAACCCGACGCGGTTCCAGAAGACGCTCGCGCTGAACGACTGGTACGCCGGGTCCGACGACTGGGACTTCCCGCTGGGCGGGATCCAGATGCTCGGCAAGGCGGACGCCGAGCAGGTGCGCTCGAACGCGCCGATGCACCTGGGCAAGCTCTCGCCGAAGTTCCCGCTCGAGCTCGTCGCCCACCACTCGGTCGACTTCTGGCTGTGCGGAGAGGACCTGCCGCTGCCGGAGAGCCGCGTGACCCTGGGGGCCGACGACAGCGTCCACCTGGCGTTGGACGAGGACAACAACATCGAGGGCGTCAAGCGCCTGCGCCACAAGCTCCAGTCGATGCTGCCCGCCCTCGGAATGGAGGACCACGACCTCCTCGACCACAGCATCTACTTCCACAAGGGCATGCCGATCGGAGCGACCGCGCACCAGGCCGGCACCGTCCGTTTCGGCTCCGACCCGACGAGCTCGGCGCTCGACCCGTTCTGCAAGGCGCACGACGTGGACAACCTCTACGTCGTCGACACGAGCTTCTTCCCGAGCATCGGCGCCGTGAACCCCTCGCTGACCGCGATCGCCAACGCGCTGCGCGTGGGGGACCACATCGCGGCACGCCTGTCCTGACCCCGTCCTGAAGGAGCTCGAGTACACATGCCGACCGAACCCATGGACGCCCTGGTGATCTTCGGGGCGACCGGAGACCTGGCCAAGCTCGAGACGTTCCCCGCTCTGGTCGGGCTCGTCGACCGTGGCGTGCTCACGGTGCCGATCATCGGGGTGGCCAAGAGCGGGTGGGGGCTCGACCAGTTCCGGGAGTATGCGGCCGCGTCGCTCCGGCTCAACGGGATGGACCCGACGACGCCCGCGGCGACGACGATGCTCTCCCTGCTGAAGTACGTCGACGGCGACCTCGACGACCCGGCCACCTACACGGCCATGTCGGAGGCGATGGGTTCTGGCAGCCGGGCCCTGTACTACCTCGAGGTCCCGCCGCCGCTGTTCGGACGCATCGCCAAGGGGATCGCGGGGGCCGGGCGGGCCGCCGGTGCGCGCGTCATGGTGGAGAAGCCGTTCGGCACCGACCTGGGGAGCGCGCAGGCGCTCAACGCCACGATGCACGAGGTGTTCGACGAGGGGTCGGTGTACCGCGTCGACCACTGGCTCGGCCTGGACCCTCTGGAGAACGTGCTGTTCGCGCGGTTCGCCAACTCGATCGTCGAGCCGCTGCTCAACCGGACGCACGTGAAGAGCGTGCAGATCACCATGGCCGAGGCGTTCGACGTGGCCGACCGCGGCAGCTTCTACGATCGCACCGGCGCCATCCGGGACGTCATCCAGAACCACATGCTGCAGGTGCTCGCCAGCGTGCTGGCCGAGCCGCCGTCGGGACCCGACGTCACCTCGTGGTCGGCCTCGAAGTCGGCGGTGATCGAGGCACTGCGTCCGCTCGACGCCGCGCACACGGTGTTCGGCCAGTACGACGGGTACCACGACGTCGCAGGAGTGGCGCCGGGCTCGACGACCGAGACGTACGCCGCCGTCAGCCTCGCGTGCGACTCGTGGCGCTGGGCCGACGTCCCGATCCTGATCCGTGCGGGCAAGAGCCTGGCCGTGACGTCGACCGAGATCTCGTTCCAGTTCCGCCGCCCGCCGCACGACATCTTCGGCCTGAAGGACTCCGCCGTCAGGAACGAGCTCCGGTTCCGGATCTGGCCGGAGGTCGCGGTGGGCCTGACGCTCGTGGGCAAGAAGCCGGGCGCCGGGTGGAACCAGCAGGTCGAGGACCTCTCGTTCGCGGAGCAGGCTGCCGGCGACATGCGACCGTACGACCGGCTCATCGGCGCGGCGCTCGAGGGCCAGCGCTGGCTGTTCGCGCAGCAGGAGACCGTCGAGGCGGCGTGGCACGTGGTGGACCCGATCCTCACGGGCGACATCCCGGTGCACGCCTACGCCCCGGGCAGCTGGGGACCGGCGCAGGCCGACGCGCTGCTGCCCGACGGCGCCGTCTGGCACGACCCGACCGGCTGATGGCCCGCCCGAAGGTGGTGATCGTCGGCGGCGGTTTCGCCGGCCTGTTCGCCGCGCGCTCGTTGAAGAAGTCCGCGGTCGACATCGTGCTGGTGGACCGCAACGGTCACCACCTCTTCCAGCCGCTCCTCTACCAGTGCGCCACGGGAATCCTGTCCGAGGGGCAGATCGCCGCACCTCTGCGCGACGTCCTCAAGAGGCACAAGAACGTCGAGTGCCTGCTCGCCGAGGTCGAGGACGTCGACGTCGAGCGACGGGTGGTGCACGCCGTCCGCCCCGGCGGCGACGCCCTCGAGCTGCCGTACGACCATCTGATCGTCGCGGCGGGCGTGCGTCAGTCGTACTTCGGGCACGACGAATACGCGCAGTTCGCGCCGGGGATGAAGACGATCTCCGACGCCCTGGCCATCCGGCGCCGGGTGTTCGGGGCGTTCGAGCTGGCCGAGACCGCGTCCAGCGACGAGGAGCGGACCCAGTGGCTGACGTTCGCGCTCGTCGGCGGGGGACCGACGGGCGTCGAGCTGGCCGGCCAGATCCGCGAGCTCGCCACGCAGACGCTGAGCGAGGAGTTCCGCACGATCAGCCCGCAGGACGCCCGGGTCCTGCTGTTCGACGGCGGGGACGCACCCCTGAAGGCGTTCGGGCCCACGCTGTCCGCCAAGGCGGCCGAGCGGCTGACCCATCTCGGCGTCGAGCTGCACATGGGTGCGCGGGTGACGTCGGTGGATGCAGGCGGGCTCCAGGTGAGCGAGGCCGGCAACGACGTGCGCTACGACGCGCGCACGATCCTGTGGACCGCCGGCGTCGAGGCGCCCCCGCTGGCGGCCAGGATCGCCGAGGCCTCCGGTGCGGAGCACGACCGGTCCGGCCGCATCGCCGTGGGCCCGGACTGCACCATCGAGGGCCATCCCGAGATCTTCGTGGTCGGCGACGTCATGACCCTGAACGGCATGCCCGGGCTGGCCGAGGTCGCGATGCAGTCCGGCGCCTACGCGGGCCGGCACATCCGGCACCAGGTCGAGGGCAAAGGGGCGCCGAAACCGTTCCGGTACCTCGATCTCGGGACCGCGGCCTACCTGTGTCGCGGCAGGGCGGTGGTCTCGGCGGGACCGTTGCACCTCACCGGCCGCTTCGGCTGGTTGGTCTGGCTCTTCATCCACATCGCGTTCATGACGGGCTATCGCAACCGGTTCACAGCGATCATGACGTGGCTCGTGGCGTTCTCCCGAGGCATCCGTCGCGAGCGGGCATTCATCACGCAGCCGGTGGACACGCATCGCGACCCGTACCGGCGGAACGCGGGTGCGAGCGGTGCCTGAACGACCCTGACCAGCACGAACATTTTCCCTGAATGAGGTAGGTAGACCCTTGTCCCGTCTCGTTCCGAGGGCTTGACTGGCCAACGGAGCGGTCTTGCCGGGGGGGAACCCAGCACGACGTGCCCTGCGGTCGGCATACTCGCGAAGGGGACGGGCGATGAGCAGCAGCACGTTTCCGCACGGGACGGTCGACCGACCACCGGCCGCTGCCGTCGGCATCCCGGCGCCCGCACCGCACGTCCTCGAGCGCCCCCGGCTGACCGAGGCCCTGTCCGTCGACGTCCCGCTCGCTCTCGTCGTCGCCCCCGCGGGCGCCGGCAAGACCGTGGCCGTGTCCACCTGGGCGGCGACCGTCCGGGGGCCGCTCGCGTGGGTGTCGTTCGACCGCACCGACCTCGACGGTCCCGCGCCGTGGGGGACGATCGTCGACGCCCTGCGCGGCGCCGGGGTGCGGGTGCCGTCGCTGATGTCGCTCGGCGACCGGGAGCAGGACCGTCGGGCGCTCCCGACGATGGTCGGCGCGCACGTCGCGGCGCACCCCGGCGGGGTCGTGCTGGTGCTCGACTGCGACGGTCCGGTGCCCGTGGACCTCGCCGAGGGCCTCGAGCGCGTGCTGCGGCACTCCCTGGGTCGGCTCCGGCTCGTGGTGCTGGCGCGCACCGACCCTCCACTGCCCCTGCAGCGTCACCGGCTGGACGGCTCGGTCACCGAGCTGCGGGCAGGCGATCTCTCGTTCCGCCCCGAGGAGGTGACCGCCCTGCTCGCCTCGAGCCGGCTCGTGCGGTCCCGCGACACGAGCCGCTCGCTGCACCTGCGCACGTGGGGCTGGGCCGCGGGCCTGAGGTTCGCGGTCCTCGACGCCACGCGTCGGGGCGGTGCCGAGGCGTCGGTCCGCGATCTGACGGGTTCGGCCGGACCTGTCGCGGAGTACCTGCGCACGGAGGTCCTCGACGCTCTGGACGTCCCCGACCGCCGCCTCCTGCTGGACTGCAGCGTCGTCGAGCTCCTCCCGCCGGGCCTGGTCGACGCTCTGGGCGGCCCGCGCGCCGGTCGGCGGCTGGAGCGGCTGGGGTGGGCCTTCGTCGAGGAGGTGCCGGAGCACCCCGGGTCGCTCCGCGTGCACCCTCTCGTCCGGGAGCTGCTCTACGACCAGCTGATCGTCGACGAGCCCGTCAGGGCGCAGGACCTGCACCAGCGGGTCGGACGGTGGCTGGCCGGGCTCGGCCGGTTCGACGAGGCGACCCGGCAGGCCGCCAGCGCCGGGGCGTGGCAGGACGCGGCCGGCTACGCGATCGAGGCCGGAGTCGCCGAGAGCCTGCTCGGCCCGTCGCGCACCGACCTGCTGCCCGTGCTCGACCCGATGCCCGCAGGGACGCCGGGTGCCGGCGCCGCGATCGTGCGCGCGGTTGCCGCGGCGACCCGCGAGGACCTGGGCGAGGCGGCTGCCCAGGCGGCCGAGGCCCGGGCCGCGGCGACGGCCGTGTCGCCGGCCGCAGCCGTAGCCCTCGACCTCCTCGACCTGGCCGTCGCGTCCGGCTCCGGCGACGCGGAGGACGCCCTGGCGGCGGCCGACCGGACGACGCAGGCGGTCGTCGCGGGTCCGGGGCTCGCGGCGGCGATCGGAGCCCGCCGCGGCGACGCGCTCCTCGTCCTGGGACGGCTGGAGGAGGCGGCGCAGGCGTACCGCGGCATCGACGCCCGACTGGGTCGGCACGCGTTGGTCGAGGCGGTCTCCGGGCAGCTGCGCACGGCTCGGGCGCTCGCGGAACGCGCGCTGGCACTGCCGGGCGCCGCGGACCCGTGCGCACAGCTCGCACTGGCCTGGGTGGACGCCGAGGGCGACGCGTTCGACCTCGCGCGCACACAGCTGCGTCGGGCCGGCGCCGTCGCGGTGACGACGGCCGACCCGGTGCCAGGCGTGCTGCTCGCGGTGCTCGACGCCCGGCTGCGCCGGGCGGCGGGCGACCTCGAGGGCGCGCGGGCCGCACTGGCGGTTCCGCCCGAGGAGCCGGCATGGCTCGCCGACCTGCTGATGCTCGAGCTCGCCGCGCTCGACCTCGCGGAGGGCCTGCCGTCGACCGCCCTCGAGCGGCACGCCGCCCTCGCGGACCGGACGAGTGTCGGTGGTCAGCGGCTGCTCTGGCAGGTGCGCCTGGCCCAGTGGGCCGACGGTTCGCACCCGGAGCCCGACCCGGGCGCCACGCTCGCGGCGCGCGTCGAGGGCTGGCTGCTCGAGGCGTCGCGACGACTGAGCCTGGGGGAGCCGGCCGCGGCTCGCCGGGCCGTGCAGCGCGCGCTCAGCATCGCCGCGCCGGAACAGCTGCGACGACCCTTCCGTGAGGCGTCCGCGGACGTGCGTCGGCTCCTGCTCGAGGAGGGCGCGGTCCGGGCGCCGGCGCGCTCGACCCAGGGTCGGCCGGTGCGGCCGGACCCGATGAGCGCCGAGCCCGTGCGAGACCTCGTCGAGCCGCTGACCGAGAAGGAGCGCGAGGTGCTGGGCCACCTGGCGGCCATGCTGTCCACCGACGAGATCGCGGCCGCGATGTTCGTGTCGGTCAACACGGTGCGCACCCATGTGCGCAACATCCTGCGCAAGCTGGGCGCCGCTCGTCGCAACGAAGCGGTCCGGCGTGCGCGCGCCCTGCAGCTGATCCCCGCCTGAACGGGCCCGTCAGACGTCGGTGAACAGGCAGGTGACGACGAACCGGATGCTCCGGTCGAAGGTGTAGGTACGGTCACCCTCGTTGGCGTCCCCGAGGTCGCTCACGAAGTACTGCCGCCCGTGCTTGATGGCGACGAACGCCACCGCCGACGGCTTGGTCCAGGTGTGCACGCCGGGCGGCAGGTCGGTCCGCGAGCAGTCGTACACGCCGCCGTACTCCCAGTACGTGGGGTTCGCCCGCGGGTCCGCGGGACAGGCCGCCGCGGGCCCGGCGGCTGCCAGGAGTGCTCCGGCGGCCAGCGCGGCCGCGGTCAGGGTGGTGCGAAGTCGAACCATGGTCTGCCCCCTCGTGGATGTCCGGAATGTCCACGTTGGCAGGCTCGCGCCTCACTCGGAAGGATGAAGCGCAGGTTCACCCGTCGTGGTCGCGCTCGACCAGGAAGGTGCGACCGTCCGGCCCGACCACGCGCACGAACTCCTGGCGGAGCTGGCTGTCGCGCTCGCGCTCGGCGTCGGTGAGGGCGCGCCTGCGGCCCCGGATGTTGCCCACCTGTGCCGGCCCGAAGTAGGTCAGGAGCCATTCGGTGGCGTCCCGGCGGCGCTTCTCGCTCACATCGTCTCCTATGCTTAGTGCACTAACTATATCCCGGAGGAGGGGCGATGTCCGACGAGCAGCCCGACCCGCTCGCCGTCGAGGCGCAGGTCTGCCTGACGGTCTCGGCCGCGGCGCGCAGCCTCGTGGGCTTCTACCGGCCCCTGCTGGAGCCGCTGGGCCTGACGCACCCGCAGTACCTGGCGATGCTGGCGCTGTGGCAGTACGGCCCCATCTCGTTGACCGAGCTGGCGGGCCACCTGCACCTCGAGCCGGCCACCACGTCGCCGCTGGTCCGGCGCCTCGAGGCGATGGGCCTGCTGCGCCGCGAGCGGGACACCGCCGACGAGCGCGCACTGCTCCTCGTGCTCACGGACGAGGGCCGCGAGCTCCGCGCCCAGGCCGTGCCCATCCCGGCGACGATGGTCGACCGGCTTGCGCTCCAGCCCGCGCAGATCGAGGAGATCCGGCGGGCTGCCGAGCTGCTCGTCGCCGCCTGCGCCGCCGCGTCCTCCTGAGGAGCCTCAGCCTGGCCGGAGCGTCGCGAGCGCGAGTCCCCGGGCGTCTGAGCGATGTCGTGTCCGGCATGCGGCACGATGGCCGCATGCCGGACCCTGAGACCCCGCGCCGCCCGGGCGCCGTGCGGCACCTGTGGTGGCGCGCCCGGGACTACGCGAGCGTGCTGGGCTGGCAGCTCGCCTCGTCGCGGGGTGCGGACGCGTGGGAGGCACCGGACGCACCGGTCGGGCCGCCCGTGGTGCTCGTGCCCGGCGTGTGGGAGCCGTGGCAGTTCCTCAAGCCGCTGGGGGAGCTGCTGTTCGTGCACGGCGTCCGCGTGCACACGGTCCCGGCCCTGGGCTACAACCGCCGCCCGGTCGCCGAGGCCGCGGCGGTCCTCGGTGCCTACCTGGTCGAGCACGACCTGCGCGACGTCGTCCTGGTCGCGCACAGCAAGGGCGGGCTGATCGGCAAGCTCGCGATGCTGCAGCAGGACCCCGACGGCCGGATCGACTCGATGGTCGCGGTCAACACGCCGTTCGCCGGCTCGGTCTACGCGCGCTGGATCCCCATGCGCTCGGTGCGGGCGTTCATCCCGTCCGACGCGACGATCGTGGCGCTGGCCGCCGAGGTCGAGGTGAACCGCCGGATCACGTCCGTCCACGCCTTCTGGGACCCGCACATCCCCGGCGGCAGCGCGCTCGACGGTGCTCAGGACGTCGTGCTGGACACGCCGGGACACTTCCGGCCCCTGGCCGACCCGCAGCTGCAGGCGCTCCTGCTGGACCGACTGACGGCGTGATCAGCCGCGCGGCAGCCGCAGCACCCGGGTCAGACCGGGCTGGTCGGGGTCGTCGACGATCTCCTTGTCGTCCAGCCACGACGTGATCACGTGCGCCAGCTCGCCGGGGTGGCTGAAGTTGATCGCGTGCGCGGCGCCCTCGATGAGCACGACCGTGACGTGGTCGGGCGAGATGCTGCTGACCTCGCGGACGCGCCGGGGCTCGGGCATCAGCGGGTCCTTCGAGCCGATGACCGCCAGCGACGGCACCGGGACGCGGATGAGCCGCTCGAGAGACGGGAACCGCGTGAGCTCACCGAGAAGGTTCAGCGTGTTGATCGGGCCGAACTTCAGGTAGTCCGGCACGGCGACGCGCGCCATCTTCGGGCTCTCGCGCACGCCGTCGGTCGCGAGCTGCTTGAGCGCCCGGCTCAGCGGCTGGTTGTGGACACCGCCCGCCGGGGAGACCAGGACCAGCCGGTGCACCCGCTCGGGGGCGGCGTGCGCGACCTCGAGGCTGACGACGGCACCCATCGAGTTGCCGATGAGGATGGACTTCTCGAAGCCTAGGGTGTCGAGCATCTCCAGCAGCGCGTGCCCGAGCGCGGGGATCCCGAGCGTGTGCGGCGGGCGCTCGCTGCGTCCGTAGCCCGGCATGTCGGGGACGAAGTTGGCGCCGCGGTCGGCCAGGAGGCGCGCGGTCGGCATCAGGTACGACCCGGAGATCCCGAACCCGTGGACGTGCACGATCGGGATGCCCCCCTCGACGTCGGGGCTGCGCCGGTAGAACACCTGGCGACCGTCGAGGGTCATGCTCGCTTCGGTCCAGGTCGCGTCGGTGCTGGTCACGTGCTGATCGTGACAGAGGGTTCGACCAAGATCGAGGGTGAACCGCCGACAGGTCCTACTTGCGACGTCCCGTGCTCGACGTCTGGCCCGTCAGCCCGCGCGCGTGGAGCACCGAGCGCTCGAGCGGCGAGAAGACGATGAGCTCGATCGCGATGCCCACCAGGAAGATCAGGAAGATCGACACGATGACCAGCGACATGTCGTTGAGGCTGCGGCCCGTGTCGAGGAGCTGGCCGAGGCCACCCCCGATGGACACGGTGATGAGCTCGGCCGCCATGAGCGAGCGCCACGCGAACGCCCAGCCCTGCTTGAGCCCGCCGAGGAAGCCCGGCAGCGCGGCCGGCAGCAGCACGTACCGGATCCGCGTCCAGCCGCGGGCGCCCAGCACCTGGCCGACCCGCAGGAACAGGGGCGGCACCTGGTCGGTGCCCGTGAGCAGGCCGTTGACGATCGACGGGACGGCGCCGAGCAGGATGACCGCGTACATCGTCGCGTCGGTCAGGCCGAACCAGATGATGGCGGCGGGCACCCAGGCGACCGACGGCAGGGACTGCAGGCCGGTGATGATCGGTCCGAACGCGCGGCGCAGCAGCGGCGAGGCGGCCAGCGCGGTACCGATCGCGACACCGGCGACGACCGACATCACGAAGCCGACCGCCGCGCGACGGACGCTCGTGCTCATCGCGAGCCACGCCGTGCCGTCCTGCACCGTGGTAAGGAACGTCTGCCAGGTGTCGGCCGGGCTGGGCAGCGCGTAGGGCGGCTTGAGCTCGAGCACGAACGCGATCTGCCAGACGACGACGAGGGCGACGAGCGCGGCGAGCACGGGCCAGGCCGAACGCCAGACCTGGGACAGGAACGACGGGCGCGGGTTGAGGATCGGGGTCTCGAGCGCGTCGAGCCCCGCCGCCAGGGCGCTGTCGGACGGCTTCTCGTGGACCGGGGCCGTGACCGGCGCGGTGGTCTCAGTGGCCATGGCGGGCGATCTCCTCACGCAGGTGCTCGGTGATCTCGGCACTGAGCGCGGACACGTCGGCGTCCTCGATGCGACGCGGCTGCGGGATGTCGATGCGCCACTCGCGCACCACCCGACCGGGTCGAGACGACAGCAGGACGACGCGCTGGCCGAGCCGGACGGCCTCGCGCACGTTGTGGGTCACGAAGATCACGGCGCGGCCGGTCTCCGACCAGATCCGGGTGAGCTCCTCGTGCAGGACGTCGCGCGTGATCGCGTCGAGCGCGGCGAACGGCTCGTCCATGAGCAGGAGGTCGCCCTCCTGCGCGAGCGCGCGGGCCAGCGCGACGCGCTGCCGCATGCCGCCGGACAGCTCGTGCACGCGCTTGGGCGCGGCACCGTCGAGCCGGACCAGCGACAGCAGTCGCTGCGCCTCCGTCTTGCGCTCCTTGCGGGGCACGCCGCGCAGACGCAGCGCCAGCTCGACGTTCGAGCCGGCGGAGAGCCAGGGATAGAGAGCGGGCTCCTGGAACATCAGCGCGGGCCGGCCGCCCGGCACCTCGACCGTGCCGCTGACGGGCTTGTCCAGCCCGGCGACGAGCGAGAGGAGCGTCGACTTGCCGCACCCGGAGGCGCCGAGCAGGCAGACGAACTCCCCGGGCTCGACCGTCAGGTCGATGTGCTCGAGGACCGGCGGGCGCGAGGCCTCGCCGAAGTGCTGGGTGACGTCGGTGAGGCGCGCCGCAACGGCGGCCGGGGCATCGGAGATGCCCGGGCCGCCGGCCGCCGTCGCGGTGGTGGTCACTTGCCGCCTGCTCCCAACCCGGCGTCGTCCGCCGCCTTCTGTCCGTTGGCCTCGAGCACCTGGTTGAGGAGCGTGAGGTCGTAGATGCCCGTGAGGTCGGTCTCCTTGGAGGTGCCGACCGCGACGGCGTGGTCCGCGGACGTCTGCAGGCTCGACGCGATCGGGTCGAGCGTCAGACGCAGGTTGCCCCACGCCCGGTCGAGCACACCGTCGGCCAGCGGCTTGCCGGTGAGCTTCTCGATGTTCGCGTTGGCCGCGGTCTTGGCGGCGTCCGGGTTGGCGGTGATCCACTCGTTGGTCGCGTACTCCGCCTCGATCAGCTTCTTCACCGTACCGGGGTACTTGTCGAGGTACTCGGTGGAGACGATGAGGTGCGTGGTGACGAAGTCGCCGTCCGGCCACAGGTCCTTCTCGTCGACGAGCACGTGCGCGCCGGCGTCGACCAGCCGCGAGGCCCACGGCTCGGGAAGCCACGCGCCGTCGACCTGGCCCGCCTTGAAGGCGTCCAGGGTCTGCGAGTTCTCCTGCGGGACGATGTTCACGTCCGAGGCCGCACCCGTGAGCGAGCTGCTGAGGTCCTGGTCGTCGAGCCAGGCGCGCAGGGCGACGTCCTGGGTGTTGCCGAGCTGAGGCGTGGCCAGCGTCTTGCCCTTGAGGTCTGCCGCCGTCGTGATCGAGTCGTTCACGACGAGCTGCGCACCGCCGGACGTCGCACCGGCGACGATGCGGATGGCCTCGCCGTTCGACTGCGCGAACGCGTTGATGGCCGGGTTCGGGCCGACATACGCGGCGTCGATCGCACCGCCGAACAGCGCCTCGACGGCGGCCGGTCCGGCGTTGAAGATCTCCGTGGTCAGCTTCGTGTCGCCGAGCGTCTTCTGGTAGGTGCCGTCCTCCACACCGATCAGGGGCAGCGCGTGCGTGACGTTGGCGAAGTAGCCGAGACGCAGCTCGGGGGCCTCCGCGAGCGCGGCCGGCGCGTCGTCGGTCGCGGTCGCCGACGGCTCGGCGGTCGCGCCGGCGTCCGAGGAGCAGGCGGCGAGGGAGGCGAGGACGCCCGCGGTGAGCAGGGCGGTGAAGGTGGCGGCAAGGCGGCGCGCGCGGTGCGCGGGGCGAGCGGTCATGTCAGGGTCCTTCGGGATCGAGTCGGTCGGTCAACGCGTGCGGCGGGCGGGCGACGGACATCGCCGACATCGCGCGGCAGCACGGACCGGCTCGTGCGCGACGGCACGGCCAGGGACTCGGGCAGGAACGAACAAGGTGGACGCCATGAGGGCGTTTCCTCCGCGGGGGACGGGGGTGGCACGCGGTCCTACCAGGCCGTCGTCCGTGACGGGGGCCGGGCGGTGAACGCGCGGCCGAGGGGGGACGGGGCCGAGGGTTCAGATGCTCCGCGGACAGCAGGGGCACGCGGAAGCCATGACGACGTGACAACACGTCGAGGCGGCGCGGCTGGTCTGCATGTGAAGAGGATGGCGGTCCCAGGCGTGGGGCGACACCCACGTCTCGAATATTGGACTAAGCGGGTCGGAATTTGGGACTTGTCGTCACGCCGTCGGTGGAGGGCTCGTCAGGACGAGCACCGACCAGCCGGGCACCCACACGCGCGCGCCGGCGCTCCGCGGCGCCACGACGGCGGGAGCGCCCGTCGGTTCGGACGAGTCCAGCGCCGCTGTCCAGCTCGCCCCGGGGCGGGCGTCCGGCACCGTGAACTCGACGTCGCCCGACCATCCGTTGACCAGGAGGAGCAGGTCGGTGTCGACGAGCGGCGCACCGAGGTCGTCGCGATCGGGGGCGTCCGAGCCGTCCAGGTACATCGCGACGCAGCGCGCGCGGGGGTCGGACCAGTCGGCGCCGGTCATGAACTGTCCGGTGGTCGCGTACCAGCCGATCTCCTCGGCCTGCGCGCCGGTCAGGAACCGTCGCCGCCGCAGGACCGGGTGCGCCCGGCGCAGAGCGATCAGGCGTCGGGTGAACGTCAGCAGGGTCGGGTCAGCCGTCGACCAGTCCACCCACGCGATCGGGCCGTCCTGGCAGTACGCGTTGTTGTTGCCGTCCTGGGTCCGTCCGAGCTCGTCGCCCCCGAGCAGCAGCGGTGCACCGAGCGAGGTCATCAGCGTCGTGAGGATCGCGCGGGTGCGCAGCCCGCGCAGCTCCTCGACCGCCTCGTCGTCGGTCGGCCCCTCGGCGCCGCTGTTCCACGACCGGTTGTCGGTGGAGCCGTCGCGGTTCTCCTCGCCGTTGGCCTCGTTGTGCTTCTGGTCGTAGCTGACCAGGTCGCGCAGCGTGAAGCCGTCGTGCACCGTGACCAGGTTGATCGACGCCGACGGGCGCCGGACCGAGCCGCCGA
Organism: Cellulomonas sp. P2_B4; assembly: GCF_056404795.1. NCBI lineage: Bacteria > Bacillati > Actinomycetota > Actinomycetes > Micrococcales > Cellulomonadaceae > Cellulomonas > Cellulomonas sp. P2_B4. The sequence continues at coordinate 343,257 of NZ_JBFUDI010000002.1, read as the reverse complement.
ACAGGTCCGACGAGCCGGACAGCCGGGTGGCGAGCTCGCCGAGCATCCCGTCGGTGCCGCGCCAGAAGTCGCGCACCCCGTCGCGGTACCGACCGTTCCACTCGCTCCACAGCGGGGGGAACCGGCCCAGGCTGTAGCTGTCCATCTGGCCGACGTCCCACGGCTCTGCGATGAGCTTGGTCCGGCCGACGACGGGGTCCTGGGTGATCAGGTCGAAGAACGAGGCCGTGCGTTCGAAGCTCCCGTCCTCGCGCGCGAGCGTGGTCGCCAGGTCGAAGCGGAAGCCGTCCACGTGCATCTCGAGGATCCAGTAGCGCAGCGAGTCCATGATCAGCCGCAGCGTGGTCGCATGGTCGACGTTGAGCGAGTTCCCGCAACCGGTCGTGTCGACGTAGTAGCGCGGGTCGGCGGGGCTCAGGCGGTAGTAGGCGGGGTTGTCGATGCCGCGGTGGCACAGCGTGGGACCGCCGTCGCCCGCCTCTGCGGTGTGGTTGAAGACGACGTCGAGGATGACCTCGAGCCCGGCGGCGTGCAGCCGCTTGACCATCGTCTTGAACTCGTCCACCTGCCCGCCGACCAGACCGGCGCGCGCGTGCGCCGAGTACCCCTCGTGGGGCGCCAGGTAGCCGATCGTGTTGTAGCCCCAGTAGTTGGTGCGCCCGCTCTGGGCGAGAAACGCTTCGGGGACGCTGTGGTGCACAGGCAGCAGCTCGACCGACGTGACGCCGAGCTCGACCAGGTGGGCGATGACCGAGGGGTGCCCGAGCGCCGCATAGGTGCCACGCAGCTCGGCGGGGACGTCAGGGTGCAGGGCCGTCAGCCCCTTGACGTGGGCCTCGTAGAAGACCGTGTCGGCGTAGTTGGTCCCCGGGTGCACGTCCCCCTCCCAGTCGAAGGACTGGTCGACGACCACGCTGCGGGGCACGTGGGCGGCGGAGTCCAGGAGGCTCGGCACGTCGGGGGAGCCCTCGGCGAACCCGAGGACCTCCGGGCCGAAGACCACCTCACCGGTGATGGCTCGCGCGTACGGGTCCAGGAGCAGCTTGGCCGGGTTGCAGCGCAGACCCCTCGACGGGTCCCACGGACCGGTGGCACGGAACCCGTAGGGCGTGCCTGCCTCGACCCCCGGGACGAACGCGTGCCACACACCAGCGTCGTTGTCGACCAGCGGGACCTGGTGCTCGGTGCCGTCGGCGTCGAAGAGGCACAGGATCATGCCGACCGCGACGTCGGACGCCACGGCGAAGTTGGTACCCCCGGGCAGCAGCGTGGAGCCGAGCGGGAAGGCCGAGCCCGGGGTCGACCGGACAGGTACAGGAAGGGTGCCGGTGGCACTCACGATGCGGTCCTCACGAGGTGCTGGAGCGGGTGGTCCGGGCCGAGGTGATCACGAAGGCGCAGACGCCGAGAACGAGCGCGAGCACGGCGGTGCCGGCGAAGAGGGTCGACAGCGAGACGCCGGAGTCCTGCAAGGGACCGGTGCCGAAGGCGGCGACGCCGTATCCGAGCTGGTAGAACGCGATGATCGCACCGGCCGCGGCCGTCGACATGGTCACCAGCTGGCCCTGACCGAAGCTGATGGTCAACGGCAGGAGCGCCGAGCAGCCGAGGCCTGCCAGCCCGAACGCCACGACACCGGCGACCTGACTGCCCTCCGGGAGCGCGGCGATGAGCCCCAGGGCCAGTGCGAGCACGAACGGCAGGAGCCGGTACGCGCTCGCGGCAGGGAACCGACGCTGCACGGCCGCGATGAGGAGCCGACCGACCGTCACCATGCCCCAGAACGCGCTGAGCGCGATCGAGGCAACGGTCGCGGACGCGCCGAGCCGGCCCGTCATGTCCTGCTGGGCCCAGTTGCCGTTCATCGTCTCGCAGATGCCGTACAGCACGGCCGCGGCCGCGAACAGCCAGAACCGCGCTGGTACGGAGCCGGTGGAACGTGCTGCCTGCGTGGTGGCGATCCTCAGCGGCAGCCGGGCGCTGACGACGAGCAGGAAGACCAGCAGCAGGACGGACAGCAACGGCAGCCCCMACCAGATGCCGAGGCCCACGAAGACGGCGACGAACACGGGAGCCAGAGCGGTGCCCAGGCCGAGCAGAGCGTTGAGCACGAGCACCGAGCGATCGACGCGGTCGGGGTGGAACGCGGCGGCGAAGGTGTTGAGCGCGGGCACGGTGAGCCCGAAGCCGAGGCCGACGAAGGCGGTCGCGACGAGCAGCAGGGGGAAGGCCGCCGTGTCGCCGGCGAGGGGTGCGCTGACGACCAGAAGGATCATCGCAACCAGGCTGGAGACCAGTCCGGCCAGGCAGACCCGCTTCGTGCTGGACCGTCGTGCGAGCGAGCTGCCCAGCAACGAGCCCGAGATCGCGGTGACGACCTGCGGCAGGAACAGCGTCCCGTACTGGGTGCTCGACAGGTCGTACTCGTCGGACGACGTGAAGATCGTGCTGGCGGCGGGGAACGTGACGAGCACGATGCCCTGGACCAACCCTGCGGCGTTGACGACCCGTGACTCGAGAGCGGAGGCCATGGCCGCTACCGCGTGGGTGGGACGGGGTTGGTCGGGGCAGGTCCGGGCGGGGCCGTGCTGGAAGGGAACGGGCTGGACGGCAGGTGCAGGAGATCGCTCAGCGACGCGACGCCGGACCCGGGCCTACGCCGGATCAGGTCTGCGACGAGCCCCGTCCAGCCGGTCTGGTGGGTAGCGCCGAGTCCCGCCCCGTTGTCGCCGTGGAAGTACTCGTTGAACTGCACGAGCCCCTGCCAGTGCGGGTTGTCCCGGAACTGGGGGACGTAGCCGTAGCAGGGTCGACGTCCGTCGTCGCCGAGCGTGAACAACGAGATCAATCGGGTCCGCAGGTCCTCGGCGACCTCCGTGAGCGACTTGTGCACACCCGAGCCCGTCGGGAACTCGACGCGGGCGTCGTCGCCGAAGAACGTGCCGTAGACCCTGATGGAGCTCGCGAGCAGGTAGTTCAGCGGGAACCAGATGGGACCCCGCCAGTTGGAGTTGCCGCCGAACATCGCGGTCGTGGACTCGGCGGGCTCGTAGTCGATGCTCGCGGTGAGCTCGCCGATCTCGAGCACGTACGGGTGGTCCCGATGGGTGGCCGAGACGGCGCGCAGGCCGTAGGGCGAGAGGAACTCGCTCTCGTCGAAGAGCCGCGTGAAGAGCCGTTCGATGCGCTCGACACCCACGACCCCGATGAGCATCCGGCGGTCGCCGGGGGTGCCCCGGACGGCGCCGCTGCCCGGGGTGAGGTTCGCCGGGTCCAGGGCATCGCCCAGGAGGTTGGCGAAGCCCTTGCCGAGGGTCCCCACCTGCGAGATGAGCGACTCGTCGATCACCAGCCCGGCGAGGACGGGCAGGACACCGACCATCGAGCGCACCTTCACGGGGATGCGCTGACCGTCGTCGAGAGCGATGCGGTCGTAGAAGAACCCGTCGGTCTCGTCCCAGAGCCCCTGGTCGTCCAGGGCGTTCTTGATCAGGGCGAAGTGCTCGAGGAACTTGATGGTCAGGTCCTGCGTCGGCTGGTTGCCCCGGCGGCGCAGGACGAACGCCATCGTGGCCATGTGCAGCGAGTACAGGCCCATCCACGCGGTCGCGTCGGACTGCTGCAGGACGCCCTCGACCGGCAGCCTGTCGCGGTCGATCGGGCCGATGTTGTCGAGCCCGAGGAACCCGCCCTCGAAGAGGTTGGACCCGTCGGCGTCCTCGCGGTTGATCCACCAGGTGAAGTTGACCAGCAGCTTGTCGAAGACGCGCCGCAGGAAGTCGAGGTCGGTGCCCCCGTCCACCGCGAACACCTCGAGTGCGGCCCAGGCCTGGACCGGCGGGTTGAGGTCGTCGAACGACCACTCGTACGCGGGCAGCGCTCCCGTGGGGTGCTGGAACCACTCGCGGCAGATCAGGATGAGCTGGTACTTGGCGAACGCGGGGTCGATGTGCGCGAGGGCGACGCAGTGGAACGCCAGGTCCCACGCCGCGAACCAGGGGTACTCCCACGGGTCGGGCATCGACATGATGTCGAAGGCGTCGAAGCTGCGCCACGTGCTGTTCCGCCCGGTCTTGCGCGACTCGGGGGGCACCGGCTGCCCGGGGTCGCCGTCGAGCCAGCGTCCGACGTCGTACGCGTAGAGCTGCTTGGACCAGAGCATCCCGGCGAAGGCCTGACGCATGACGAGTGCCTCGTCGGCGCTCGTGCCCGCCGGCGTCAGCTCGGCGTAGAACTCGTCGGCCTCAGCGCGGCGCAGCGCGGTGACGGCGTCGAACGACGACCCGAGCGCCGGGCGCGCCCCGCCGCGCGGCCGCAGCCGCAGACGCAGCTCGACCGTCTGCTGCGACGCGACCTCGACCTGGTACCAGGCCGCAGCCTTGGTACCCGCACGCCGCGGGTCGACCGTGTCCGCGCCGTGCAGGACGTGGTCGTTGATCCCGTCCTTGGGGTAGGCAGGGCTCTCGTCGACGTCGAAGAGCTTCGCGGCGTTGGTCTCGTTGTCGCAGAACAGCAGCGGGGGAGCGACGCCGTCCGGTCCGGGACCGACGACGAGCTCCAGGTCGCCGAACAGCGGGTGGTCGATGTCGATCGACGACCCCTCGCCCGCCCGCAGCTGCGGCTTGGGCTCGTCGTCGCCCCACGACCAGGTGTTCCGGAACCAGACCGTCGGCAGGACGTGCAAGGTCTCCGTGTCGGGTCCGGCGTTGGTGACCTGCACCGTCATCAGCACGTCGTGCGGGCCGTCCTTCGTGTACTCCACCTCGACCGCCCAGAACCGGTCGTCGTCGAAGGCTCCGGTGTCCAGCAGCTCGTACTCGGGCTGGAGCTTGTCCCGTCGGCCGTTCTCGGCAACGAGCTCCTCGTACGGGAACTCTCCCTGCGGGTAGTGGTAGCGCCAGCGGTTGAGCGCGTGGCTCGGGAGGGCGTCCTTGAACCACCAGTACTCCTTGACGTCCTCCCCATGGTTGCCCTGGTTGCCCGTCAGGCCGAACATCCGCTCCTTGAGGATCGGGTCGGAGCCGTTCCAGAGCGCCAGCGACAGGCAGAGGCGCTGCTGTATGTCGCTGAAGCCGGCCATACCGTCCTCGCCCCACCGGTAGGCACGCGAGCGCGCCTGGTCGTGCGGGAAGTGGTCCCAGGCCTCGCCGTCGGCGCTGTAGTCCTCGCGGACGGTGCCCCACTGGCGCTCGCTGAGGTACGGGCCCCACAGGTACCAGTCGCTGGCGTGGAGCAGCCCGTCCTCGAGCTTCCCGAACGAATTGACGCGATCCCGCTCGGCGCCCACGTCAGGACTTCGCGTTCAGGGCCGTGCAGCTCTCGGTGTCCGCGAACGCCGACTTCAGCGTCGCTCCGGAGTTCGAGGCCGTCGTCAGGAGGGTGGTCGCGTAGTCCTTCGCGGCGGTCATCGCGGCCGAGGTCGCCGTCAGCGCAGCACCGGCCGAGCCCAGGAAGCCGGCCACGTTCTCGGCGTCGGCGGCCTCCTGCGCGGCATCCCTGGCCTCCTGCGTCGCGGTGCCGACCTCGTCGGCGCTGGTCTGCAGGCTCGCCTGGAACGCCTCGGCCTCCTCGGTGTCAGGAGCGTCACCGATCGCCGACCTGAGGTCGTCCAGCGAGGCTCCGGCCGTCGCGATGTTGTCGCTCAGCTGCGTCTTGAGCTGGTCGAGCGCGTCGCCGGAGCCCAGCTCCACGCTCAGGCCGTCCGCCACGGCGCCGATGTCGGTCGTGAGGTCGCCCAGCGCCGTGCAGACGTTGTCGGCCCACGCCGCCGCCGACAGCCCGGTCGGCGTCGGGGTGGGGGAAGGAGTCGGCGTGGGTCCCGCGCCGGGTTCGTCCGACGAGCATGCTGCGAGCGCCAGGAGGGCGACCACGACGAGGCTCGGCACGGAACTTCGGACGGAAAGACGCATGCGAGGCCTCCGGGTTCGACGACTCACCCTCTGCAGACTCTCCGTCGCCGAGGTGCACGTCATCATCCGGATCAGATGAAGACAGTGCACCTCAGCGCAGGAAGAACTCCCGGAGCACGGGCGCCAGCGCCGCGGCGTCGACGTCGTGCGTCTGCCCGTCCAGGGTCGTGTGCTCGCCCTGCGGCAGCTGGTCCACGACGGCCTTCCCGGCGGTGTGCAGGAACTGCGGGCTGGCTCCGCCGGTGACGACCAGGACCGGCGCGTGGACCGCCTGGGCGATCGCGCCCGGGACGCGGCTGCCCGTCATGAGCTCGTTGTCGTAGGCGAGCGTGGGCGCGATGGCCTCGAACAGGTCCCAGCCCGGTTGCGTGCGCATGCCGGCCACGACGGGCGCCGGGACGCCGACGTAGGACATGAAGGCCGCGACCGCGTCGCCGGTCCGCTTCTCGGCGAGGGCGCCGGTGAGCTCGGCCGTGTACTGGTCCGCGCGCTCCTGCAGTCCCGCCTCCGCCGTGTAGGGCGGCTCGTACAGGGCCAGCCTCGTGAGGCCCGGTCTCGTCGCGGCGGTCCGGAGGGCCAGCGCGCCGCCCGACGACATCGCGTAGACGCCGACGGAGCCGCCGGCGAGGTCGACCAGGGCCGACAGGTCCTCGACCTCGCGCTCGACCGAGTACGGGTGGGTGTCGGTGCTCCCGCCCCGCCCGCGACGGTCGTACGTGTAGACGGTGAAGGCGTCCTGCAGCAGCTCTGCCATCGCGTCCATCGGGCCTGCGCCGCGGTAGCACATCGCACCGTCGACGAGGATCAGGGGCGGGCCGTCTCCGGCGCGGGTGTAGGCGATGGTGGTGCCGTCGGTGGAGGTCAGGGTGCTCATCGGGGTGCTCCGTCGAGGATGTAGGCGTCGAAACGGTCCAGGCTGGTGACGAACCCGGCCTGCGCCTGCGGGTTCGCGAAGAGTGCGGGCACACGGCTCTGGTGGGTGACCACCTCGGTGCGCCCGTCGTGCAGGTCCACGAACGTGATCGTGGTGAGCATGTCGGTGTCGACGTCCTGCCAGACGAGGCGGTCGGGCCGTTCGATCTCCACGTAGACAGCGCGCATCGTGTACGTCCCGCCGTCGGACTCGCTGACCATGGTGGTCTCGAACGCGCCGCCCGGTCGCAGGTCGACGGTGATGTTCTCGACCGGGGTCGTCGTGCCCTGGGGACCCCAGAAGTGCGTCAGGTGCTCGGGCGTGGTCATGCAGTCGAACAGCAGCTCGGGCGTCGCCTGGTGGATCCGGCGGAAGGTCAGCTCGGTCACAGCGTCTCCAGGTGGGCGGCGAGGCGGTCGTGCCGGTCGGCCCAGACCTGCCGGTTGGTCTCGATCCAGCGGACGGCCTCGGCCAGGCGCTCGGCGTCCAGCGAGCACGGGCGCGACTGCCCGATGCGTGAGCGCGAGATGAGCTGGGCACGCTCGAGCACGAGCAGGTGCTTGGAGACGGCTTGCTGGGACATCGCGAAGGGTGCGGAGAGCTGGTGCACGGTGGCATCACCGTGCGAGAGGCGTTCGAGGATCGCGCGGCGGGTGGGGTCCGCGAGCGCGGTGAACACGAGCGTCAGGTCGTCCTCCAGAACGGGCATGGACCGAGCGTATGCACAACCGTTCTGTTGCACAACTCATTAGTTGTGAATGGGCCGATGTGGGAGCGCGCCGCCATAGTGGCGGGATGAGCGACGAGAAAGAGACCTTGCACGAGTACCTGCGGGAGCAGAGGGCGAGCCTGCTGAGCAAGCTCGACGGGCTCGACGAGTACAGCGTCCGCCGGCCCATGACCGGCACGGGCACCAACCTGCTCGGCCTGGTCAAGCACGTGGCGAGCGTCGAGGTCGGGTACTTCGGCGAGGTCTTCGACCGCCCCTCGGGCATCGACCTGCCGTGGTTCGAGGACGGTGCGCCCGACAACGCGGACCTGTGGGTCCCGGCCGACGAGAGCCGCGAGCAGATCGTGGAGCTGCACCACCGGTGCGCTGCCCACAGTGACGCGACGATCGAGGCGCTGCCGCTCGACGCCGTCGGCACCGTCCCGTGGTGGGGCGACCGGGGCAGGGTGACCCTGCACCAGATGCTCGTGCACATGGCGGTCGAGACGGCACGGCACGCCGGCCACGCCGACATCGTGCGCGAGCTCATCGACGGCAGCGTCGGCCGCCGGCCGGACGACCCGAACATCCCGGAGATCGACTGGGCCGCCTACGTCGCCGAGATCGAGGCCGCGGCGCAGGCGGCCGGGGGAGTCTGACGGTCCAGGTCGGGGCGCGCACCGACCCGGCGCTCCGCGTGCGGTGCGACGGTCCGTCGGCGTCGCGGACCGAGGGTTACGCAGGCGGGAGAAGGACCTCGACGTCGTGCTCCCGCAGGGCGTCCGCGAGCTCGGCGGGCGGGGCGGCGTCCGTGACCAGGTAGTTGGCGCGGCCCAGGTCGGCCACCTGCGCGAACAACCGCCGGCCGAACTTGGAGGAGTCGGCCAGGATGGCGACCCTCGAGGCCCGGTCCATCATGTCGTTCATCATCGCGGCCTCGCCGAGATTGCTCGTCGAGTAGCCGCCCGTGGACACCGCGCCGACGGAGATCAGGGCGAGGTCGCACTGGATGTCGCGGTCGTCGCCCACCGCGGCCTGGAAGCTCACCGGGCCGACGGTGGCCTGCGCGGTGAGCCGGACGGCGCCGCCGAACACGTAGAGGTCGCGGAACACGGTCGGGGAGATCTCCGCCGGGATGCGCAGGCTGTTCGTCGCGACCGTCAGCTCGCGGTGGTCGCGCAGGTGCCGCACGAGCGCGAGCGTCGTGGTGCCGGCGTTGATCATGATCGCCGTGCCGTCCTCGATGAGCCCGGCCGCGAGCGCGCCGATCTGCTCCTTCGCCGCGGTCTGCAGCCGCAGGCGCACGTCGAGGCCGGTGTCGGCGCGTGGCAAGGCCGAGAGGCTGACCGCCCCGCCGTGCGTCCGGATGAGCACACCGTCCGCGTCGAGCTGGTCGAGGTCGCGGCGGATCGTGTCGGGGGAGACGTCGAAGCGCTCGGCGAGCCGGGCGACCGTGACCTGTCCGACCTCGCCGACGAATGCGGCCAGGTCGGCCTTGCGGCCGGCAGGGAGGCGTCGGTCGCCTTCGGACGTGGGCAGGCTGGTCGCAGACACACAGAACTTCTAGCACAAAACCGCTCGAACCTGCGAGGTTCTGCGGTTTGTCGAGCCCCATGGACCCAGGGCGACCCCGCGAGATCGCCTCTGACGTGCGGTTCTGCGACGGTAGCCCCGCGCAACTACGCACGAAAGTGCAACGCTGCTGCAGCGGGCTAGCTAGGGGCCCGGTCGCCGCCACGAGAAACAATATGTGTCCTGACCTGCAGTTACGGACACGTGTTGCGAAATCTGACCGCAAGGTAACGATTCGGGTACCAGTTGCAGACCGGCACGAATCAGGGGTTGACGCCCGATTTGGCCGGGCCTACGTTGAGCAAACACGCAGAAGTCCGCATGGAGTCGCATGATGCGGCAACCAACGATGGGAGAGTCATGGGCAACGGAGCTCACGGTGGACGCTTCATTGCGGTCCTCGGCGCCGGCGCGATCGTGCTGGCCGGCTGCAGCGGTGGCAGTGGTTCGGACGACGGCGCTTCCTCAGGCGGGGACGTGACGCTCGAGTTCGCGCAGTGGTGGGAGCCCGAGCTTCCGGACGGCGCGCTGCGCGGGGTCATGGACGACTTCGAGGCTGCCAACCCCGGCATCAAGGTCAAGCTGCTCAGCGGTCCGTACGCCTCGACGAAGGAGCAGATCGTCGCCGGGTCCGCGGCCGGCACCATGTCGGACGTCGTCGGTCTCGACGGCGCGTGGGTCAACGACTTCGCCAAGCAGGGATCGCTCGCCGACCTCACGTCGCTCATGTCCGACAACGGATACGACGACAGCGAGCTGGCCAGCCAGATCCAGGTCGATGGTTCGACCTACATGATCCCGGTGGTGAACTTCGTGTACCCGATGTTCACCAACGACGACCTGCTCACGCAGGCCGGTGTGGCGGCGCCGCCCACCAACCGCACCGAGTTCGAGTCCGCCGCCGAGGCGGTCACGGGTCTCGGCGGCGAGGTGCACGGCTGGGTCCTGCCGCTGTCGATGGAGGCGCCGAACGGCATCCAGAACGACGTCATGTCCTGGGTCTGGGCCTCGGGTGGCTCGATGCTCAAGGACGGCAAGCCGGACGTCACCAACGACGACGTCGCCAGCGCCACGAACTTCGTCGTCGACATGTACGACAAGGGCTACGTCGCTCCCGGTGCGCTGACCATGAAGGAGCAGGACAAGGTCGAGGAGTTCACCAACGGCCGGGTCGGCATGATGATCGACTCCCTGGCCCACGTGACCACGATCCGTGAGGCCAACCCCGACCTGAAGTTCTCCATCGCCGCCATCCCGGCAGCCGACGACTACTCCGGAGAGCGCGGCATCCCGTACGCGTCCTGGGGCATCGGGGTCGCCGAGAACAGCAAGCACAAGGCCGAGGCGTGGAAGCTCATCGACTTCCTGATGTCGCAGGAGACGAATTCCGAGCTGTCGACGATGGCCAAGGCGTTCCCGGGCAACACCCAGTCGACGCCCGACTTCCTCGGTGACGACGCGCTCTACCAGACCGCCTTCGACATCTACAAGGCCGGCTACCCGGCCAACGAGTTCACCGGGCTGCCGGTGGCTGAGCAGCTGATGCGCGAGTTCGACGAGCAGCTCCAGCAGACGCTCTCGGGGGACCAGTCGGTCGACGACACCCTCCAGAAGGCACAAGACGCGTGGACGGCTGAGTTCTAGGCCCTCACACCGCAGCGGTCGCGCCAGGCCCTCACAGACGACGCCTGGCGCGGCCGCGATCCCGAGGAGATCCGCCCGTGTCCACTTCCCAGCTCGAACGCCCGACCGTCCCGGTCGCGGACGTCCCCCGGCAGCGCCCACGCTGGACCCTGTTCAAGCGCCGGGCCACGCCGTACGGCTTCCTGGCACCGACAGTCGTCCTGATGCTCGTCCTGATGATCACGCCGATCATCATGGTCATCGGCTACTCGCTCCTGAGCGGCGTGATCACCAACAAGAACCCGGTGTTCGTCGGCCTCGACAACTACCTCGAGGTGGTCCAGGACCCGGTGTTCTTCACCGCGATCCGCAACACCCTGTTCTTCACGATCGTGAGCGTCGCGGCACACCTGCTGATCGGCATGACGTTCGCGATGATGCTGAACACCAAGCTGCTCAGCAGCAGGCTCGTCGGCCTGTTCCGCGTGATCTACGTCCTGCCGTGGCTTTTCACCGTCGCGATCGTCGCGGTCCTGTGGCGGCTGATGCTGGCCCCGAACGGTGTCATCAACTACTTGCTGAACTCCGACGTCGAGTGGCTGGCCTCCCCGTCGCACGCGCTCATGTCGGTCACGTTCATCAACATCTGGGCGGGCTACCCGTTCTTCATGATCAGCCTGCTGGCCGGGCTGCAGGGCATTCCGGCGGACCTTTACGAGGCGGCCCGCGTGGACGGCGCCAATGCGGTCCAACGATTCTTCAACATCACGATCCCGCAGCTGCGGCCGATCATCATCAGCATGGCTCTGCTGGACTTCATCTGGACGTCCCAGCAGTTCGCGCTGATCTGGATGACGACGGGCGGCGGTCCGATCAATGTCACCGAGATGTTGAGCACGTTCACGTACAAGCTCGCATTCAGCCGGTACGAGTTCTCCGTGGCCTCGGCCGCCGCGGTCATCATTCTTCTCCTGTCGATGATCCTGGCCGTCTTCTACGCCAGGCACCAGAAAGCGCGGGACTGACCATGGCGACAGTCGTCTCTCCTCCGGTGACGTCCCAGACGCGCCGGCCCATGACGGTCAAGCAGGCACGGACGCGTCGGGCCAAGAAGGGCGGCCTGATCCTCGGGCTGCTCGTCGGCGCGGTGTTCGCGGGCTTCCCGGTGCTGTGGATGCTCTCGAGCTCGTTCAAGTCGAACCTCGAGATCTTCCAGTACCCGCCGCGGCTCATCACCAAGTCGTTCTCGTTCGACGCGTACACGACGATCTTCACCGACCCGACCAAGCTGCGGTTCTTCTTCAACAGCTACGTGGTCGCCTTGTCGGTGACGTTCCTGACGCTCGTCGTCGCGATCCTCGCGGCCTACGCGTTCAGCCGCTACGACTTCAAGTTCAAGCGGATCCTCAGCGTCGTGATCGTCAGCGTGCAGGCGGTCCCGCCGATCACCCTGCTCATCCCGTACTTCGGGCTGGTCGTCGCGCTCAAGCTCTACAACACCTACCAGGGCCTGATCCTCACCTACATGGTGTTCACGCTGCCCTACGCGATCATCATGCTCACCGGGTATTTCAACACGCTGCCCAAGGAGCTGGACGAGGCCGTCAAGGTCGATGGCGCCGGTCCGCTCACCGCGTTGTGGCGCATCCTCGTCCCCATCTCCGTGCCCGGTCTGGTCTCCGTGGGCGTCTACACGTTCATGATCTGCTGGAACGAGTTCCTCTTCGCGCTCACCCTGACGCGGACGGAGGACATGCGCACGGTGCCCATCGGCATCCAGCTCCTCATGGGTCAGCATTCCTATGAGTGGAACGAGATGATGGCGATGAGCATTCTCGGCTGCATTCCCGTGCTGGCACTCTTCCTGTTCTTCCAGCGGTATTTCATCGGTGGGATGACGGCCGGTGCCGTCAAGGTTTGATTCAACCCGCACGTCCAACTAGCAAGGAGAGTTGTACCCATGTTGCTGAACGGCGTAGACCTGCTGTCCGTGGCGAACGACAACGATTTCGCCGTGCCGGCGTTCAACATCAGCGACTACGCGATGCTGAACGGGATCATCGAGATCAGCGAGGAGAAGGAGTCCCCGGTCATCATCGCGATCCACCCCGACGAGCTGAGCCACATCGGCGAGGACGTGATGCCGGCGATCATCCAGCGCGCCCACCGCGCCAGCGTCCCGGTGACGATCCACTGGGACCACGGCGGCACCTACGAGCAGATCCTCACGGCGATCCAGTGCGGCTTCACGTCGGTGATGATCGACGGTTCGATGCTTCCGTTCGAGGAGAACGTCGCGATCACCAGGAAGGTCGTCGACGCGGCGCACGCGGTCGGCCTGTCGGTCGAGGGCGAGCTGGGCACGATCGGGAAGATGGACGACGAGGCCGAGGACGGCGCCTCGCAGATCATCTACACCGACCCCGACCAGGCGGTCGAGTTCGTCGAGCGCACGGGCGTCGACAGCCTCGCGATCGCGATCGGGACGAGCCATGGCATCTACCCGTCGACCATGAAGCCCGAGCTCAAGCTCGACCTGCTCACGCAGATCAAGGACAAGGTGCGCGTGCCCCTCGTGCTGCACGGTGGCTCGAACAACCCCGACGACGAGATCGGCCAGTCGGTCAAGCTCGGTGTGAACAAGATCAACATCTCCAGCGACATCAAGGTGGCCTACCACCAGAAGATGCGCGAGGTCCTGGCCGACGGGACGCTGAGGGAGCCCAACTCCATCCAGCCGCCCTGCATCGAGGCCATGAAGGTGACCGCCGCGCAGAAGATCGACCTCTTCAACGCGGCCGGCAAGTCGACCCTGTACTGACGGACAAGGACCAGCACACCCAGATGAGCACCAGCTTCGTCCTGGGCCTCGGCGGCACGGTCGACTACGAGATCCGGTGGGACTCCCGTGTCGTCGAGGCCCTGGTCCTGGAGTACGCCATCCGCGYGGCCGAGGTGAGCGCGACGGTTCCGATCGAGTCCGAGCGAGACCTGCTCAGGACGTTGCTGGCCTTCGTCCGCGACGGCGTCGGGGGAGAGCGGTTCGTCGCCTCCTCCGACATCGTCGAGGTGTTCGCCGCCCGGTTCGAGCGGCGCATCACGCTGGGCGGCACGTGCGTCCGGGCCGCGCTCGCCATGGACAAGCTCGGCATCCCGAGCACCGTGCACCTGGTGAGCATCGACGACCACGTGCGCCGGCTCCTGCCGGCATCGGTCGACTATCTCTGCAGCGCGACGCAGGACACGACCGACCCGCACCTGATCGTGCAGTTTGCGGCCGGGGCGCACATCGCCGCGGGCGACGTCGATGTCACGGCCGCCCACCCCAACCGCATCATCTACACCAACGACCCGCCCAACCGGGAGCTCCGCCTGAGCCCGGACCTCGGGCCGGCCCTGACGGACGCTGACGTGTTCCTGGTGTCGGGCTTCAACACGATCCAGGACCCGACCGTGCTCGACGAGCGCCTGGCCGAGACGCGCAAGGCGATCGAGTTCCTGCCGGACCGGGCGGTCGTGGTCTACGAGGACGCGGGCTTCCACGTCCCGGCGCTGGCCGCGCACGCGCGGGAGGCGCTGGTCGACCTGATCGACGTGTACAGCCTCAACGAGGACGAGCTGCAGGCGTACGTCGGGCGCTCGCTCGACCTGCTGGACGCGGGGGAGGTCGCCGAGGCGCTGCTGAGCCTGCACCACCTGGTGCCCGTCCCAGCGCTCGTCGTGCACACGAAGCACTGGGCCCTGGCGGTCAGCATGCACGCCTGGCGGTACCGCGCGGCGCTGCGGGGCGGGGTGACGATGGCAGGGGTCCGGTACCTGCTCGGCGACGGTTTCACCGCCGACGACTACGCCGGGATGGTCGAGCGGCCGGTCAGCCCCGAGGGTGTCGCGTTCGGCGAGGCGATCGAGAGCGCGCTGCCCGACCGGGTGGTGTGCGTCCCCGCCTTCGCGCTGACCACGGACGACCCGACGACGATCGGCCTCGGCGACACCTTCGTCGGCGGCTTCCTGGCGGCCCTGTCGTGACGCTCCTGGACGACGGGTTCACTGCCCTGCCGGACGGTGTCGCGAGCGTCTGGGAAGGAATCAGCGCACGGGGTGAGCGGGTCCTGTCGCTGCGGCTGCTCGACGGGCTGCACCTCGACGTCCTGCCCGACCGGGGCCTCGACCTCGGCGCGGCATGGTGGGGCGGGACACCCGTGGCGTGGCGCTCCCCGAACCCCGTCGACCCCGGTCCCGGACGCGACTGGGAGTCGCGGTTCCTCGGCGGCCAGCTGGCTACCTGCGGACCGGACAACATCGGCCCGCCGCGGGGCTCGTCGGGACAGCACGGCACGCACCACCTGACGCCCGCGCACGAGGTCCGGTGGTGGCGCGAGCGCACGCAGTCTGGCGTCGAGGTGCACGTGCACGGGCTGGTCGCGCACACGTCGCTGGGCGGCCCGCGGATCGTCGTCGAGCGCGAGATCGTCACGGCGACGGGGTCGCCGTGCGTCGAGGTCATCGACGTCGTCCGCAACGTCGGGGACGCCCCGGCCGGCGTGCCGCTGCTCTACCACGTCAACCTCGGCGCACCCCTGCTCGCGCCCGGCGGCGCGCTCGAGGTCGTCGCGGCGGAACCGGTCCTGCGCGACCCGCTGCCGCCCGGCCGGCACCCGCTGCGGATGCCGTCGCCGTCGCTCGGCGCCGAGCCCGTGGTGGCAGAGCACCGGGACCTGCGTCAGGACGGCGGCTGGGCGCGCGCCCTGCTGACCGGTGGACCGCATGCAGACGTGCTCGTCGAGTGGTCCGCCCAAATCCTGCCCCGCCTGTGCACCTGGAGCTGGCCCGCGACCGGGGCCTGGGTGCTCGGCGTCGAGCCGACCAACGCCCCGCTGTTCGGCCCCGAGCGCGACCGGCCCTTCGCGGGCGCGCCCCGGTCCTCGAGCCGGGGGAGCAGTGGCGCACTGCCGTCCGCGTGGTCGTCGTTCCGCGCGACCTCGAGCACTAGGAGATGAACGTTTCGGCGCAGCAGCTCCGGGCGAACCAGCCGCCGGACCGGTTCTACGCGGGCGGCGACCGCATCGCGGCGTTCCGTGGCGAACAGGTGCGCTCGCACCACGTGCCCGAGGACTGGGTCGCGTCGACCACGACTCTGTTCGGCGAGTCGATGCTCGGCCTCTCGACGCTGCCCGGAGGCGACCTTCTGGCCGACGCGATCGCCCGCGACCCGCTGGGCTGGCTCGGCCCGGAGCACGTGGCGGCGTTCGGCGACAACCCCGAGCTGCTGGTGAAGCTGCTCGACGCGGGCCAGAGGCTGCCGGTGCACGCCCACCCGGACGTGGCGTTCGCCGCCGAGCACCTGGGCCTCGCGAACGGCAAGACCGAGGCGTGGGTCATGCTCGAGCCGGCGACGGTCCACCTCGGCTTCACGCGCGGCGTCTCCGTGGACGAGCTGACCCGGTGGACGGACACGCAGGATGTGGACGCGATGCTGCACGCGATGCACCGGGTGCCGCTCGCGGCCGGGGACGCGGTCCTCGTCCCGGCCGGCCTGCCGCACGCGATCGGCGAGGGGGCGTTCCTGGTCGAGCTGCAGGAGCCCACGGACCTGTCGATCCTGCTCGAGTGGACCGGCTTCGACATCGACGGGCCCCGCGACGGCCACCTCGGTGTCGGCTTCGACGCCGCGCTGGCGGCGGTCGACCGGCGCGGCTGGTCCGCCGACGAGATCGCACTCCTGCGCGGCGCGCGGGCGTCGACCACGGGGGACCTGCTGCCGGACGCCGCACCGTTCTTCCGCGCGGAACGGCTCCGGGGCGACGCGACCCTCGACGCGGGTTACAGCGTCCTGGTCGTCGTCGCCGGCGCGGGGACGCTCGCAGGCGCGCAGCAGCTGCAGGCAGGGCAGACCCTCGTGGTGCCCTACGACGCGGGCCCGCTCGATCTGCGCGGCGTTCACCTGGAGGTCATCCGCTGCCGTCCGCCGCGGGCCTGACCAGCGGCTACAGTCGGATCGCCCGGATTCATGCACTTCACGTCAAGGAGCTACACATGTCTGAGGACAACGACATCGAGGTCGTCGCCGCCGTGAGCGACGGGGCGTACACGCTGCTCGTCGCCGACTTCGCCGACCTGGACACCGCCTGGGAGGCCTACCAGGTCCTCGAGGAGCTCGAGGACGGGCGCACCGTCGAGATCGAGGGTGTCGTCGTCGTCAAGCGCACGCAGGACGGCAAGCTCGAGGTCCAGAAGGCGACCGACCACAGCACCAAGTCGGGCCTCAAGTGGGGCATCGTCGGCGGGATCGCGCTCGGCGTGATCTTCCCGCCGTCGATCATCGGCAGCGCCGCGGTGCTGGGTGGTGCGGGTGCCGCCATCGGCAAGGTGCGCGAGCTGAAGAACAAGGGCGAGCTGGCCAAGGAGCTCGAGGACGCGATCCTGCCCGGTCACTCGGGTCTGCTCGCGCTCGTCTCCGACCCCGGCGAGGTCAAGATCCGCAAGGCGCTCGAGAAGGCCGACCGGATCGTCGAGGGCGCGATCGAGGACGTCGTCGCCCAGGACATCAAGGCCGCCGCCAAGGACGCCGACGCCTGACGGCACGACGAAGGGCGCCGCACCGGTGGGTGCGGCGCCCTTCGCGTTGTCACGGAGTGATCGTGAGCGGCGTACCGCCCGACGTCAGCTGCCAGTCGGGGTTGGTCGACGAGAACGTCGCCGGGTCGACCACCTCGTTCTGGCTCACCCAGTCGATGAGCAGCTGCCGGATCTCGACCTGCCGGTTGTAGACGACTGGTGCGCCGACGACGCCCGGGAAGTTGCCGCCGCCGGACTGCCGGTAGTTGTTGATCGCGACGACGAACTCCTGGGTGTCGGTGACCGGCACCCCGCCGTAGGCGAGCCCGGTGATGCGGCTGCCGACGGGCTGCGCGAGGTCGATGTCGTAGGTCAGCGGCTGGTCCAGCCCGCCCATGACGTCGTAGTTGTAGTCGGGGGTGCCGTTCGGCGCCGTGGCCGTGGGCGCGTTGGTGAGGTCGGCCGCGGCGTAGGTGCCCGGTGCGGCGGCCGGCTTGAAGTACTCCGCCGACTTCTCGAGGTACGCCTTGACCTGGGCGCCCGTGAGCTTGATGCCCAGGAGCGTGTTGTCGTAGATGTACAGGCCCGCGATGTCGCGGACCGAGACGTCGCCGGCGGGGATGGCGGCGTCCTTGTTGAACGGCGCCGCGATGGACAGGACCGGAAGGTCGGCGTCGGCCCCGGTCAGCTCGGCCTTCACCGCCCCGGCCTGGACGTAGTTGATGAAGTCGAGCGCCGCGGTGTCCTCGTAGCGTGCGGTCGCCGCGGACATGGACTCGGTAGCCGTGCCGATGACGCCGTTGACGTAGGAGACGACCTTGGCCTGGTCGGCGCTCAGCATCTGCACGATCTTCGGGTCCTCGGGCACCGTGTTCGTGTTGAGCACCTGGGCGCCGACCGACTGCACGGACCAGCGTCCGCGCGCGAACGACAGGTCGATGTCGAACACCGACAGGCGCTCGCCCCACTTGAGCGGCTCGGAGAGGACGACGGGCTTGCCGGTGGCGGTGTTGGTCACGACGCGCTGTGCGATCTCCTGGTGCGCGTGGCCGACCAGGATCGCGTCGATGCCGGGCACCTGCTGGGCCACGAGCGTCGCGGCGTTCTCCGGGAACGGCAGCGTGTCGCCGTACGAGCTGGACGTGTCGGCACCCGAGTGCGCGGCGACGACCACGACGTCGGCCCCGCGGCGCTTCATCTCGGGCACGTACCGGGAGGCCTGCTCGACGAGCCCGTCGAAGTGCATCTTGCCCTCGACGTTGGCCTTGTCCCAGATCGCGATGCCCGGGTTGGTGAGCCCGAGGATGCCGACCTTGATCGGCTTGCCGTGCGGGGGCTTGACGGTCTTGATGACGTACGGCTCGAACGCCGGCCGGCCGGTCCCGTCGTCCAGCGCGTTCGCGGCCAGCAGCGGGAAGTCGAGCTGCTTCTCGAACGTCCGCAGGTACGGGATGCCGTAGTTGAACTCGTGGTTGCCGACGGCCGCGGCGTCGTAGCCGATGGCGTTCATCGCGGCTGCCATCGGGTGCTCGGTGCGCTTCGAGATCGGCTCGATCTTGGCGTAGTAGTAGGCGAGCGACGTGCCCTGGATGGTGTCGCCGGCGTCGATCAGGAGGGTGTTGCGCTTCCCCTTCTCGCCGCGGACCTGGTTCACGAGGGTCGAGACCTTGGCCAGCCCGACGTCGTTGTGGGCGCTGTCGTCGTACTCGGCGTTCTTGAAGTAGTCCCAGTTCAACGCGCTGCCGTGCAGGTCCGTCGTGCCCATGACCGTCAGGTGGTAGTCGTCGGAACCGCCGTGCCCTCGCCCGTCGGCCTGATCGCCGGCGGTGGCCGGTGAGGCGAGCGCGACGACCAGCGTTGCCGCTGCCGCGACCACCCCGGCCCCCAGACCTGTTCTGATACCCATCTCGGATTCCCTCCTGTGCATCGACTGTGCACCGGGTTGCGGTGCGTCGCGCACGGTATCCCGATCGGGTGAAGGAGACATCTCGGGGCGATCGGGTGGATCCAGAGTTCTGCCGCAGTTCGCCCGGCGGTCGCATTCCCCCGTCCGAGTGACGCGAGAACACTGGTGACATGGCACCGATCCCGACCCCGCCGCCGCCGAGCTGCCCGATCAGCTGGCAGCCCCAGGCGCTCGCGCCCGTCTTCTGGGGAGCGCGGTCGCTGGGTCCGGCCGACGGGGCGCCGGTCGACCTGCGCATCTTCTTCCCCAGTCTCGACCGCGCCGTCGAGTCCGCGCCGCTGCTCGCCGGGTGCTCGACGGGTCGCGCACGACGAGCCGCGGGACGACGCCGTGAGCGTCCAGCCCCCGGGCGACGAGCCCGCCGACGGTGCCCGTCGCGCCGGTGACCGCGATCAGGAGCGCCCGTCGTCGGGCTGGGCCAGCAGGTGGTCCGGGTCCAGCCGGCTCAGGATGCGCGCGGTGATCCGGTCGAGGTCGGCGACGTCGGCATCGCTGAGCGGATCGATGACCAGGTTCTTCACGGTGGCGACGTGCCCCGGGGCGGCGTCGACGACCATCCTCCAGCCCTGCTCGGTCAGCACGGCGTTCGTCGCACGCCGGTCCTGCGCGCAGGGTTCGCGACGGATGAGCCCGCGCTTCTCCAACCGCGACACGACGTGCGACAGGCGGGCGAGCGTCGCGTTCGTGCGCGCCGCGAGGGCGGTCATGCGCAGGGTGCGCGCGGGCGCCTCGGAGAGCATCGCGAGCGTGAAGTACTCGAAGTGGCTGAGGTCCGCGTCGCGCTGGAGCTGCGACTCGAGCGATCCCGGCAGCAGCTCGACCACCGCGATGAGCTGCTTCCAGGCGTGCAGCTGCTCGGCGGTGAGCCAGCGGTCGTCGTCCACGAGATCGACCCTACCCGTTACTTGACGCTACAAGCATTCGTCGCCTCAGGCCGGCGTCGCGACGGGCAGGTCGAACGGGCGCCAGAGGTGATCGTCGAGGAACCGCGTCACGGCCTCGACCCGGTCGCCGGCGAGCGTGAGGACGAGCAGCCCGCCCCACGCGCCGCCGAGGTAGCAGCCGAACGCGGGCTGGCCGTTCGCCGTGGTGGGCAGAAGGGTCAGGTCCCCGTTGCCCGGCCAGCCCCAGCTCGCCGCCAGGAACGCCGCGATGTCGTCGGCCCCGCGGTACTCGTGCGGTGCGGGCGGCATCGACCAGGTCGCGTGCTCGGCGAGCAGCGCGACGACGCCCTCGATGTCGCGGGCGACGAAGGCCGTCGCGAACCGGGCGGCCAGCGCGTCCGCCGCGATGCTCGGCGGGGTCGCGACGGGCCGTGACGCGAGCGTGGCGCGACCGCGCTGCAGCAGGCCCTTCACCGCGAGCGGCGTGGTGTCGAGGATGCCGGCGACCTCGTCGAGCGAGAAGTCGAGCACGTCGCAGAGCACGACGGCGGCGAGCTGACGGGGCGGAAGGTGCTGCAGCGCGACGACGAAGGCCAGCGAGACCTCCTCCCGGGCGTCGTGGCGGCTCGTCGGGTCGGTGTCGACCCACGACGTCGGGCACGGCTGGAGCCAGGTGATCTCTGCGCGGCTCGTCGGCTCGGGCACGTCGAACGGTGGCACCGGCACGGCCGGCCGGCGGCTCCCGGCACGCAGCACGTTCAGGCAGGTCCGGGTCGCGACCTGGTACAGCCACGTGCGCAGCGAGGAGCGCCCCTCGAACCGGGGGAGCCCGCGCCACGCCGCCAGCAGCACGTCCTGCAGGGCGTCCTCGGCGTCGGTCGCGGAGCCCAGGATGCGGTAGCAGTGCAGGCGCAGCTCACGTAGGTACGGCGCGACGAGCGCGGCGAAGTCCGCGTCGTGATCAGGTCCCACCTCGACGGTCGACGCCATGCCGCGAGTATCCGCGTTCCGTCCGACACCCGCGCGGTGTCTACACCTGCGTCGGCTCGATCACGAAGGAGGCCCGTCATGGGCAAGGCCACGGGCAAGGCACTGCAGACATCGTCGGCGTACTTCGCCGCCTGGACGGCCGGGGACCTCGACGCGGCGATGGCGTACGTCAGCCCGGACGTCGTGGTGGTCGCTCCACCGGGTCGCCTCGAGGGCGCGGAACGGCTCCGCGCGTTCATGGAGCCGTTCGCGCGGACCGTCCTCTCGTCGGCGATCCTGTCGGCGTTCGGGGACGACGAGGTCGCGGTCCTCTACTACGACACGTCGACCGTGCTGGTCGCGTCCGCGCCCGGGGCCGAGCGGCACACGGTGGTGGACGGACTGATCACCGAGGTGCGCATCGTGTTCGACCGGCTCCCGTTCGAGCAGGCGCGAGCCGCCGCCGCAGTCACGGCCGCAGCAGCACCTTGATGGCCCGCCGCTCGTCCATCGCCCGGTAGGCCTCGGCCACCTCGGCCAGGGGGAGCGTCAGGTCGAAGACCTTCCCCGGGTCGATCTGCCGCCGCCACACGAGGTCGATCAGGTGCGGCAGGTAGGCGCGCACGGGCGCCGGGCCGCCGCGGATGCCCTTGTTCTGCCAGAACAGCTGGTCGGTCGGGATGTCGCCGTGGGGGACGCCGACCAGCCCGATCATGGCGCCGGGCCGGGCGCTGTCGATCGCCTGCACGCGCGCCTCCTGCGTCCCGACGCACTCCAGCACCGCGTCGGCGCCGATGCCGTCGGTGAGCTCGCGGACCTGGGCGAGCCCCTCCTCGCCGCGATCGGCGATGACGTGGGTCGCGCCGAACTCCCTGGCGAGCTGCTGGCGCGGCTCGTGCCGGCTCATCGCGATGATGGTCGTCGCGCCGAGCTCGGCCGAGGCCAGCACCCCACTGAGCCCGACTGCGCCGTCCCCGACGACCACCACGCTCATCCCCGGCCCGACGCCGGCGCTGACCGCGGCGTGCCAGCCCGTGCACATGACGTCCGAGAGGGAGAGCAGGCTCGGGATCAGGTCGGCGTCCGGCTGCCCGGGTGTCGCGATGAGCGTGCCGTCGGCGTCCGGGATGCGGATGAGCTCGGCCTGGCACCCGTCGTAGCCGCCTCCGTGCAGGCACGCCGAGTGCATCCCCTTGCGGCACACGGCGCACGTGTTGTCGCTGTGCAGGAAGCCGCCGACGACGAAGTCGCCCGGCTGCACGGTCGTCACGGCGGCGCCGACCTGCTCGACGACGCCGACGTACTCGTGCCCGATCGGCGTCGGCTTCGGCACGTCGGAGATGCCCCGGTAGCGCCACAGGTCCGACCCGCACACGCAGGCCGCGACGGTGCGGACGACGGCGTCCGTGGGTTCGACGACGACGGGGTCGGGCCGCTCCTCCAAGCGCACGTCGCCAGGTCCGTAGATGATCGCTCCTCGCATGCCACCAGCGAATCACGCCCGGTCCGCCCGCGGCAGTTACTGCCAGTACCTCCCAATCCTGCGGAATTGGCCCGGGCTGCCGATGGGACATGACGGGCGTTCCGCCGAGCGCCCGACACGTCGCCGTCCCGGGAGCTCGATCGCATGCCGTTCCGCCCGCTCGTCACCCTCGCCGCTCTCGGCGCCGTCCTGGCGGGGGTGCTCCTGGCGCCGTCCGCGGCCGCAGACGGTCCGGACCCGCTGCGGTCGGACCCGCGCGGCATCCTGCTCGGCGCGCACGTCACGACGGGGACGCAGCCCGATGCCGAGTCGGCGATCACGGCGTTCGAGGGCACGCTCGACCGGCGTCTCGACGTCGAGCGCTGGTACTCGCGGTGGGACGACGTCCAGCCGGTCACACCGGTGGCGCAGGCCGTCGCGCGCGGCCGGACGCCGCTCCTGTCCATCTGGCCGAAGAAGAAGGACGACACCATCGTCACGTGGGCCGCGATCGCGCGCGGGGACGCCGACGCGCAGATCCGTGCCCAGGCGACCGGCATCGCCTCGCTCGGCGTCCCGGTGTACGTCGCGTTCCACCAGGAGATGGACACCTCGAGCTCGTGGGGCACGCCCACCGAGTTCCGGGCCGCCTGGCGGCACTACGTCGAGGTGTCCCGGGCGGCGGGCGCGACCAACGCACTCTGGACCTGGGTCACGACGACCGGCAGCTACGGGCTCGTCTCCACCGCGGGCGCCGACGCCTACTACCCCGGTGACGACGTGGTCGACCGGGTGGGCCTCAACGCCTACAACTGGAACGCCTGCTCCGTGAACAAGATCAAGGACTGGCGCTCGCTCGAGACGATCACCGCCGCCTTCCGGACGTGGGCGAAGGCCCGCGGGAAGACCCCCGTGCTCGCCGAGTTCGGGACGGTCGAGGACGCCGCCGACCCCGGTCGCAAGGCCGCCTGGCTCACCGACGCGTTCGCCCTCTTCCGTTCGTGGCCCGAGCTCGAGGCGGCCGTCTACTACCAGGGCACCGGGACCTGCCCGTGGTCGGTGACGACCTCGACCGCGGCGACGTCCGCCTTCGCCGGGGCGGCGTCGGCGCCGACCGCCCACGGCCGCCCCGAGGCCTGGCTCATCCCGTCGACCAGGCTCGGCGGCGCACCCCTGGCGGTGTCCTTCGACATGTCCCGCAGCACCGGAGCCTCCTCGACCAACCGCTCGGGTGTCGTGCGCTGGCAGCTCGACCCGGGCGACGGCACCCCGGTGCTCTCCGGGACGGGCCAGCCCGGCAAGGTGTCGCACACCTATGCGGCGGGCAGCTGGACTCCCCGCCTGACGGTCACCGACGCGTCCGGCGCGACCGCGACCGACTCACGTCCGGTCCGCTCCGCGCCGAAGCCGACCGTCACGGCGGGGGAGCGCGACGTGACGAGCGCGTCCGCGACCCTGCAGACGTGGGTCGGTTCGCAGGGGCTGGCCGCGACGGTGCGGATCGCGTGGACCTCGTCGGCCGGGGGCGGCTCGGCGGACCTGGCCGTCGGCGCGCAGACCTCGACGCAGAAGCTCACGCAGGCGGTCTCCGGTCTTGCGCCGGGCACCACGTACACCTGGACCGTGACGGCGACGAGCGCGGCCGGGACGACCGTGCTCAGCCGCACGTTCCACACGCAGGCGCCGCCGTCGGTCCGCGCCGCACCCGCGATCGACCTCGCCCGCACCGCGGGCACGGTCAAGCTGCGCGTCACGCCCCACATGCTCGCGACGACCTCCTGGGTCGAGTGGGGACCGTCGTTCGCCCACCGCACGGCCGAGGTGCCGATGTCCGCGGTCTCCTACGAGTGCGGCTCGACGGCACGACTCACCGGACTCAGCCCGAAGACCACGTACGCGTACCGGGTGGTCGCCCGCAACGCGCTCGGCACCACGTACGGCCCGACGCAGACGCTGGTCACCACGTCGTGAGGCTCACGTCATGATGTTGACGGCGCGAGCGAGCACCACGGCGAACGTGGCGAGCGAGACGAACGACTCCCAGACCATCAGCATCTTGGCGGTCCGGCTCAGGGGCATCGTGTCCGTCGGCGAGAACGCGACGAGGTTGGTGATCGCGAGGTAGAGGTAGTCCAGGAACCGCGGCTGCCAGCTGTCGAACTGGTCCGAGTACTCGCGGATCGCGTCCTGCGTGAACCAGAACGACATCCGCTCGGGGTCCGGCAGGGCGCGACCGTTCGGCCCGCCGCGGTCGAGCTGCCAGAACAGCAGCCCGAACCCGACCGTGAGCACCACGAGGATCTGGACGCCCTCCGAGAAGAGCTGCTGGACGCTGACCGGGTCGACGTCGATCACGTCGGCGATGAGAAGCGCCGCGGAGCTCGTGGCCGAGATCGCGAGCACCAGGGCGAGTGCGTAGCGCAGCACGCCCGCTCGGCGGCGTTCCGCGACGAGCACCCCGTCGACGATGACGAGCGCGACGCAGAGCGCGACCTCGACGGTCGGCACGAGCAGGGGTGGCCCGAGCACGATGCGGTCGCGCATCAGGACCTGGGCGAGCACGGCGACGGCGACCGCGCTCAGGGGTGCGAGGCGCGTGCCGAGCGTCGGATAGGGCGTGGGCGGCTCGGTCACCCCGCCAGCCTCCCACTCCGACGCCGCCGGCCCGCCATGGTGCGAGCGCCGAGCACGTTAGCCTCCGGGCATGAGCACCCTTGACGAGGTCGGCGAGCGCGACGGCTGGCGATGCTGGCTGTGCGACGAGCCGGTCGACCCGGACGCGTCCGTGAACTCCGACCGCGGTCCGAGCATCGACGGGGGAGCGACGCCCAAGGGCAAGAAGCCGGTCCCGGGGTCGGAGCGGCTCGCGCACCGTGCGTGCAACACGCGCAAGGGAGCGGTCAAGCCGGTCGTGGCCTGGTCGCCGTCGCTGTTCGTCGTCGAGCCCGCACCGATCGTGTCCACCGTCGAGCGCCTGACGCGCAAGGGCGGCCGCGAGGTCGTGGGTCGGTGCCCCACCCGTGCCGACGGCGACGAGGCCGCCGCGTGGCTCGAGGACCGTCTCTCCCGGTTCGCGCCGGACCTGCGGGTCGCGGCCGACGTCGAACCGGGAGGCGGTCAGTTCCTGCTCGTGCTGCGCACGCTCTGAGGGCTCCTACGGGATCGGGTTGACCCGCAGGTTGTCGAACGCCGAGACGATCGGCCCGTTGGTCACCGACCCGCCGACGTACGTCGACAGGGCGAACGAGCCAGGAACCTGCAGACCGTCCGTCGAGTCGGTCATCGTCGCGTTCCAGGCGGCGGGCTCGGGCTGCGCGGCGGGCCAGATCTTCGCCCGGACCGTCGTCGGGGACGTCCCCTGCACCTGGACCCGGACCTGGAGCTGGTCGCCCGCGGCGAAGGTCAGTCCAGCGACCGTCCCACCCGCGACCGGCGTGCCGTTGCCACGCGTCACATGCAGCTGGACCGTGCCGTTCGCCTGCAGCGCGACACGTGCACCGTAGAAGTTCGTCGGTGCGGCGCGGCGCGCCTGGACGCTCAGCCACACGTACGACCCGGTCGGCGCCTTGTCGGCGCTGAGGGTGAGCGTCGTGTCGCTCGTCGTGGTCGAGACCGCGTCGAGGGTCGACGTGGCCGTCTGCCCCGCTGCGAGCGTGTGCAGCCCGCGCTGTCCGGCGACCGAGTAGCGGCTGGCCGTCGTCGCGGCCGCCCAGCTGCCGCCGAAGTCCGCCGGACCCCAGCCGTTCGACACGGTGCGACCGAAGTCGTCGACCACGAACGCCTGACCGGGGTCGGGCGGTGCCACGACGGTCACGTCGCGCGTGGTCGAGGCGGTCGCGCCCTGGTTGTCCGTCACCGTGAGGGTGATCGTGTAGGTGCCGGCCGTGGCGTACGTGTGGCTCGCCGGGTTTCCGGTCGACGTGCCGCCGTCGCCGAAGTTCCAGGCGTAGCCGGTCACCGATCCGTCCGGGTCGCTCGAGGCCGCGCCGTCCACCGACACCCCGAGCCCGTTGCTCGATGCCGTGAACGACGCCGTCGGGCTCTGGTTGGCAGGCGGCGTCGCCGTGACCTGCCGTGTCGTCGTGCCCGTGGCTCCAAGGTTGTCGGTCACCGTCAGCGTCACGGTGTAGGTGCCCGCGGTCGCGTAGGTGTGGTTGGCCGTGACCCCGGTGCCCGTGGTGCCGTCGCCGAACGCCCACGAGTACCCGACGACGGTGCCGTCCGGGTCCGTCGAGGCCGACGCGTTGAGGGCGACCGACATCAGCGACGGGGTCGCGGTGAACGAGGCGACCGGGCTCTGGTTGGACGGCGGCACGGCACTGCGTGCGACGAAGTGCGCCGAGACCGAACCTGCGCTGAGCACCCGGTTGTACACGGCGACCTCGTCGAGGTCCCCGTTGAGGTAGTCGCTGGTCGGCCGGTTCGGGAAGTTGGTCAGCCGGTCGCCACCGACGCGCCAGTAGCCCCAGATGTTGCGCAGGTAGACCACGTCGGTGCGCTGAGCGACCTGTACCCCGTCGACGTAGAGCCGCATGGCGCCGGCGCCGTACGTGCCGACCACGTGGTGCCAGGCGTTGTTGTTGAACCCCGTGCCGCTGTTGACGGTCATGATCGCGGAGCTCTGGACGCCGAAGAAGACGCGGCCGCTGTTGTCGAGGTACAGCGTGCGGTCGGCCTGCGAGGAGGTCCCGTTCGCGCTGTTGCCCCATCCGACGATCCGGCCGCCGCGGTTGGACGACGTCTTCACCCAGGCCTCGACCGAGAAGACGTCGGGGGCGTTGCCCACGGCATCGGTCGTCGAGAAGTAACCGGTGGACGTCCCGCTGAACCTCGACGCGGTGTTCGTGTCGTTCAGCAGCGCCCCGGGCACGTTGCGGGTCACGCCTGCCGCGGCGGTCGCCGGCAGGAAGCCCGTGGTGTCGTTCACGGCGGTCCCGGAGGGCTCGCCGAGCCGCCAGTAGGCGAACGGTCCGTCGTTCAGGACGGTGCGGGCGTAGGTCGACGGGGTTCCGTCGGACGCGACGGTCACGGTGATCCAGTTGGACCGTGCGACGTTGCCGAAGGGGTCGCTCGCCACGATCCGGTACCTCTGCGAGGAGCCGGGCACCTGTCCCGAGTCCCGGAAGCTCATCGCCTGGGGCTTCCAGAACGGTGTGGTCACGGTCGACGTGTAGATCGCCGGGTTGGACTCAGAGGCGCGGTACAGGTTGTAGGTCAGCGTCTCGTTGTCACGGTCCCAGTTGGTCTGCCACGTCAGCTGGACGCTCCCGGGTCCGTCGGGCGTCGCGACGAGCGGGAAGCCCTGTGCCGTGGACTCGGGGCCGACGGCGTTCGGGGCGCTCGACGACGGGGCGAACCGGACGAGGCCCTGCTGCGGGACGCCGTTGACCTCGGTGAACTCGCCGCCGTACAGGACGTACGAGCCCGAGCCGGTGACGGTCCAGGGTCCCTGCGACTTGCCGGTGAACGTGCCCGCGTTGATGTCGGGGTACCAGTTCAGGAGGGCCGGCGCCGGCAGGCCGCGGTGGTCGGCGTACCCGTTGTACTCCGGCGTGATGACGCCCATGGCCGCCTTGGACAGCGCGGTGCCGCGGTGGAACTGCCACGGCGTCGTCTGCGGGAAGCCACCGATGTTGCCGCAGAAGTGCTTGTGGCTGGCCGCGTAGACCGCGTCGCCGACCGGGTAGGCCGAGTACGTGTCGCCGTGGCAGTCCTCCATCCACGTGAGGTTCGCCGTGGCCCAGTCGGCCGCGAACGTCCCCTCGAAGTTCCCGCCGCCACCGAACGTGAAGCCGGTGCCGTAGAAGCTGGTCGCGTCGCTCTCCAGGTCCAGGATCGCGGCGTTGTTGCCCCCGTTGCGCACGAGCGTGTTGACGGGCATGGGAAGCGAGGCGCCGGTGCTCGCGTTCAGCCGCGCGAGCCCGTAGCCCGGGCTGCCGGAGCCGTTCATCGTGGTGAACCCACCACCGACGACCACCGTGCCGCCGTCGGGCGACACGGTCAGGGCCTGGATGCCACCGCCGGCGGGGGTCGCCGCGAAGGGCAGGGTCGCGGCGTCGGACGCACGCAGCGACGCGAGGTTCGACTTGGCCACGCCGTTCACGCTGGTGAACGAACCGCCGATGAAGACCGCGTCGCCGACGGCGTCGATCGCGGAGACCGGGGCGTTGATGGTCGGCTTGAAGGTGGTCAGCAGTGCGCCGGTCGCGGTGCTGAATGCGGCGACCCGGTACCGGTTGGCGCCGTTGACGGTGGTGAACTGCCCGGCGACGTACAGCACGGTGCCGTCCGGGGAGGCGGCGAGGTCCTTGACCTGCGCGTTGAGCACCGGAGCGAACGGCAGGAGTGCGCCCGTCGTGAGGTCGTACGACATCAGGTAGGTGCGCGGCGACTCGTTGGTGCCGGCCGGCGAGCCCGGCGGACGGGCCGACGAGAAGTCGCCGCCGACGAACACGGTGCTGCCGATCACCTGCTGCTTCCAGACGACGCCGTTGATCTGCGCCGTCGGCAGCGGGTCGGCGGAGACGGTTGCCGGCAGCGACGGGTCGGACGGCGCCGTGTCGGCCTGAGCGCTCGGCACGGTCGCGCCGACGCACAGGACCGCCGCGACGGTGACGAGGGCGACGCGTGTACGCAACCTGCCGAGTGCAACCATGATCAGACTCCGATGCCGGGGGACCGCCCACCCGCCGCGGGGCGTACAGCGACGTGGGCGCAATACGGACAATTGTCACAGTTCCGGCAAGCGCGGGACGGGTGAATTCGGGGTCCGTGGGCCGAACGAGCGAAGCCGAGCGGCGTTCTTCACCCATCGGTGGTGCCCGGAAGGGTTGCGCAGCGCGGTTCGGGCGCCGAAATCCCGGAGCGCCAGCGCGCCTCTGGCTTTGACCTGCGGTTTCGGCAATGATCCGATTCGGGGCACTTGCTCCGGTTGCTCGAGACAGCGAGGCGACACCGCCTCGCGACGACGCGCCCGCGAAGGGGACCGACCATGAGCACGCAACGCAGCGGTCTGGCAGTCGGCATGACGATGTTCGCCGCGACGATGATGATCCTCATCGGCCTCTTCCAGGCCATGCAGGGGCTCGTCGCGCTCGTCAACGACTCGTTCTACGTGGTCGGCCAGAAATGGGTCTTCACGTTCGACGTCACGACGTGGGGGTGGATCCACCTCATCCTCGGCATCCTGATCGGTCTGGCCGGCGTCTTCATCCTCATGGGCCAGGTGTGGGCCCGCGTCGTCGGCGTGATCGTCGCGACCTTCAGTGCCGTCGTGAACTTCGCGTGGCTCCCGTACTACCCCGTCTGGGGCGTCATCGTCATCGCGCTCGACGTGTTCGTGATCTGGGCGCTCACCGTGCACGGACGCGACGTCACGAGCTGACCGCTGCGGTACACCCTTTGTCGACTTCGCCGCGCTAGCGTGGCGAGGGAGTTGAACCGCCAGCAAAACCGATGGGAGTCCTCGTGACACCGACCTCTGCACCGACGTCGATCGCGACGGCGGAGACCGAGCCGACGAGATGGTGGGCTCGCACGCCGGAGGAGGCCACCACCGAGCTGGGGAGCAACCTCGAGACCGGACTCACCGCCGCCGAGGTCGCCGAACGGCAGGCGCGGTACGGCCCGAACACCCTGACCGCGCAGGCGCCGCCGTCGCTCTGGGCGGTGCTGCTCCAGCAGGTGCGCGACCCCATGAACATCATGCTGGTCGCGGTCGCGGTGGTGAGCGCCGCCATCGGGCAGGGCTCGACCGCGCTGATCGTCGGGTTCCTGGTCGTGCTGAACGTCGTCATCGGCGCACGCCAGGAGATGCTCGCCCGCAAGAGCGTCGACGCGCTGGCGACCATGCAGGAGCCGCAGTCACGCGTGCGCCGCGACGGGGTGCTCGTCCAGATCCCGGCCCACGACCTGGTGCCCGGGGACGTCGTGGAGCTGGAGGCCGGCGACATCGTGCCGGCGGACGGGCGGCTCGTGCGCACGGCCACGATGGAGACGCAGGAGGCGGCACTCACGGGGGAGAGCGCGCCGATCGGCAAGGAGGTCCTGCCGCTCGCCGACGACGAGGTCCCGTTGGGCGACCGCGCCAACATGGCGTTCCAGAACACCTCGGTCACGCGCGGCACGGGAACGATGCTCGTCACGGCCACGGGCATGACCACGCAGATCGGCAACATCGCGACGCTGCTGTCGTCGGTCGAGAAGACCAAGTCGCCCCTGCAGCGCGAGCTCGACAAGCTCACCAAGGTGCTCGGCGCGATCGCCTGGAGCGCCGTCACCGTGATCGTGCTCATCGGCATCCTGCGCGGCGAGTCCCTGAGCGACCTGCTGTTCCTGGCGACGGCCGTGGCGATCTCGGCGATCCCGACGGGCCTGCCCACGTTCGTGCAGGCGATGCTCGCGTACGGGGCACGGCAGCTCGCGGACGCCAAGGCGGTCGTCGCCAACCTCAACGACGTCGAGACGCTCGGCGCGACGAGCTCGATCAACTCGGACAAGACCGGGACCCTGACCCTCAACGAGATGACGGTGACCGCGCTGTACACGGTCGGCCAGCACTTCGTCGTCGAGGGCACCGGCTACGGCAAGACCGGCAGGATCCTCGGTGCGGCGGGCGGCGAGGTCCCCGACCTGACCCCGCTCGCCTACGGCCTCTGCCTGGCCAGCGACGCGACCGTGTCCGACGACGGCGCCGTGATCGGCGACCCGACGGAGGCAGCGCTGGTGGTGCTGGCCGCGAAGGTCGGCATCGACGCCGAGGAGAGCCGTCGCACCTACCCGCGCGTGGCCTCGGTGCCGTTCGACTCCGCCTACAAGTTCATGGCGACGACGCAGTGGCTGCCCTGGCGCGGTGATCGCACCCTCGTCGAGGTGGTCAAGGGCGGCCCCGACGTCGTCCTGCAGCGCTGCACCAAGGCGCTGTCCGGCCCGGGCGAGGTCGTCGACATCGAGACGATGCGCGCCGACATCGAGGCCGAGATGGAGCGGCTCGCCCAGAAGGGGCTGCGCACGCTCGCGTTCGCGACGCGCTTCCTCACGCCGGCCGACGAGGCTCCGCTCACGGCCGACCCGATGTCCTACGTCGAGGACCTCATCTTCGTCGGGCTCGTCGGCATCGTCGACCCGCTGCGCCCGACGGCCAAGATCGCCGTCGAGCTCGCGCTCAAGGCCGGCATCGAGGTCCGCATGATCACCGGCGACCACGCCGTCACGGCGAGCGCGATCGGTGCCGAGCTCGGGCTGGGCCCGGGCGCGATCAGCGGTCCGGAGCTGGCCAGGCTCACCGACGAGGAGCTGCTCGAGCAGCTGCCGAACCTGCACGTCTTCGGCCGGGTCACCCCGGAGGACAAGCTGCGGCTCGTCCAGCTCATGCAGAAGCAAGGGCTGGTCGTCGCCATGACCGGCGACGCCGTCAACGACGCTGCCGCCATCAAGCAGGCGGACATCGGCGTCGCGATGGGCTCCGGCAGCGAGGTCACGAAGCAGGCCGCTCGACTGGTCCTGACCGACGACAACTTCAGCACGCTGGTGCACGCGGTCGAGCTGGGCCGCAGCATCTACCAGAAGATCACCGCGTACATCCGGTTCCAGATGAGCCAGCTCATCGGGCTGGTGCTGCTCTTCCTCGCGGCGAGCGTGTTCGACATCGCGGACGGCGTCGCGATGACGCCGATGATGGTGCTGTTCCTCAACTTCTTCGTCTGCGTCTTCCCGGTGATCGCGATCATGCTCGACCCGGTCGGGCCCGGGATCATGGACCGCGTCCCCCGCGACCCCAAGGTCGGCATCAGCAACGGCCGGGCCGTGAGCCGCTGGATCCTCTACGGCACGGTCCTGTGCGTCTCGTCCGGGCTCCCGCTCGTGCTCGGGCCGGACACCCCGACCCCCGACCACGCGACCGCGTCGATGACGATGGCGTTCGTCGTCATGGGCCTCGGGTCGGTGCTGTCCGGCCTGGTCCTGCGCCGCGAGCCCGACTCCGGGCTGGCCGCGCCGTTGCTGACCGCCATCAAGGTGCTCTCGGCCCCGATCATCCTCATCGTGCTGGCCACCGAGCTGGACTTCCTGCAGGGCTGGCTGACCACCCAGTCGCTGACGGGAGACCAGTGGCTGGTGGCCCTGGGCCTCGCGCTCCTGCTGCCGCTCGTCGCCGAGATCGACAAGGTGATCATGCGGCGCCGCGCCGCGACGCCGACCGTCCTTGCGACGCAGGACGCGGTCGTCCCCGCCCGCGCTCGTGTCTGAGGGACGCTCGGCCGACCCGGCGGGGTCCGGGCTGCGCGCGACGGACTGAGCGGTAGCCGCCGGAGGATGGTCGAGAGCCGGCGGTTCCTCGGAGCGCGCCACCGCGACGTGTACCGACGCCAGAGCAGACCGGGCCGCCGGATCGTCGCCGCGTTCGCCCTCGGTGTCGCCGCCGGCACGGTGCTGCTGCTGCTACCCGTCGCGCGTGCCGGTCCCGGCGGCGCGTCCCTGCTGCAGGCGCTGTTCACGGCCACGTCCGCCCTGTGCGTCACCGGGCTGACCGTCGTCGACACCGCGACCTACTGGTCGACCTTCGGCCAGGTGACCATCCTCGTGCTCATCCAGGTGGGCGGCTTCGGGGTCATGACGCTCGCGTCCCTGCTCGGCCTGCTCATCTCCCGGCGGCTCGGTCTGGGCTCCCGGCTGCTCGCGGCCAAGGAGACCAAGAGCACGCGCCTCGGCGACGTCCGGACGGTCCTGCTCGGCGTCGCGCGCATCAGCCTCACGGTCGAGGCCGTCACCGCCGTGATCCTGACCGCGCGCTTCGCCCTGGCCTACCACTACGGATGGGGCGAAGCCCTGTGGCTGGGTGTCTTCCACTCGGTCTCGGCGTTCAACAACGCCGGCTTCTCCCTGTTCAGCGACAACCTGGTCGGCTTTGCCACCGACCCCTGGATCTGCCTGCCGATCGCCCTCGCGGTGATCATCGGAGGCCTCGGCTTCCCCGTCGTCCTCGAGCTCCTGCGGCACCGGCGGCGTCGGCACTGGAGCGCGCACACCCGCCTCACCGTGACGATGACGGCGATCCTGCTCGTCGGCGGGACGCTGTTCGTGACCGTCGCCGAGTGGAACAACCCGGCGACGCTCGGCATGTTCGACCCGGCCGGGCGGACCCTGGCGGGCTTCTTCCAGGCGGTCATGCCACGCACCGCCGGGTTCAACAGCGTCGATCCCGGGGCGATGAACACCGGGACGCTGCTCGGCGTCGACGTCCTGATGTTCATCGGCGGCGGCAGCGCCGGCACCGCGGGCGGCATCAAGGTGGGGACGTTCGCCGTCCTGCTCCTGGTCATCATCGCCGAGCTGCGCGGCGACCCCGACGCCGACGTGTACGACCGGCGGCTGCCGACGTCGACGATCCGGCAGGCCCTGTCGGTGGCGCTGCTCAGCGTCGCCGCCGTCGTCGTCTCCACGCTGGTCATCGCGATGACCAGCCCGTACACCCTGGACCAGATCCTCTACGAGTGCGTCTCCGCGTTCGCCACGGTGGGGCTGACCACCGGGATCACGGCCCACCTGCACCCCGCCCAGCAGCTCATCCTCGTCCTGCTGATGTTCGCGGGCCGGCTGGGTCCGGTGACGTTCGCCTCGGCGCTCGTCCTGCGGGAACGGCAACGGCTGTTCCGACGACCCGAGGGACGCCCGCTGATCGGCTGAGCCGGCAGCGTGTCGGCGCCGCGGACTAGCCTGGCGCGAGCCCAGGGAAGGAAATGCCGACATGGTCCTGATCGGTGCACACACGCACGGCGACGATCCCGTCGCGACCGCCGCCGGGCTGGACGCGCAGAGCGTCCAGCTGTTCCTCGCGGACCCGCAGGGGTGGAAGAAGCCGGTGCGACGCGACGACGCCGACGCGCTGATCGCCTCCGGGCTGGGCATCTATGCGCACGCGCCGTACCTGGTCAACGTCGCGTCGACCAACAACCGGATCCGCATCCCGAGCCGGAACATGATCGCGCAGCACTCCGCGGCCGCGGCCGACCTCGGTGCGCGCGGGCTGATCGTGCACGGCGGCCACGTCGGCGACGGCGACGACATCGCGGTCGGCATCGACAACTGGCGCAAGACGTTCGAGCGCGCCACGTTCCCGGTGCGCGTCCTGGTGGAGAACACGGCCGGCGGCGACAACGCGTGCGCCCGCACCCTCGACCGGATCGCGATGCTCTGGGACGCGATCGGGCAGTACGACGTCGGCTTCTGCCTCGACACGTGCCACGCCTGGGCGGCGGGCGAGGACCTCGAGACGATCGTCGAGCGCCTGCGGGCCATCACCGGGCGGATCGACCTCGTGCACGCGAACAGCTCGCGCGACGAGGCGGGCTCGAGCCGCGACCGGCACGCGAACTACGCGAAGGGCACGATCCCGCCCGAGCTCGTCGCGCACGTCGTGCGGGAGGCCGGCTGCGACGCGATCGTCGAGACGCCGCCCGAGGGCCAGGCCCAGGACATCGCGTTCCTCAAGGCTGCGCTCGCCGGCTGAGGCTGTCAGATCCGTCCGCGCACAGGCGTGCGCTCGACCGGGTCCTGCGGCATCTCCATCTCCGCGCGCACGCCCAGCAGCCGGACCTCACGATCCTCGAGCGTCTCGGCCAGGGCGGTCGCCGCCGCGACGACGACCTCCGGGTCGTGGGTGGGCTCCGCGAGCTTGCGGCTGATCGTCTTGGTCACGAACGGCGCGTAACGCACCTTGAGCGCGACCCGGGTGACCGGCCGCCCGTCGGCCTCGGTGTCCTGGACGACGTCTCGTGCGAGCACGGCGACCGCGTCGCGCACCTGCTCGGGTGTCGTGAGGTTCTGCTGGTAGGTCGTCTCGCGGCTGTGCCCGCGCGGCACCCACGGGGTGTCGTCGACCGTCGTCGGCCCGAGCCCCCGACCGAGCCCGTGGTACCAGACGCCCATCCGCGGCCCGAACTCCGCGACGAGCGCCTCCTCGGGTGCGTCGGCCAGCTCGCGCACCGTCGTGATGCCCAGCGAGGTCAGCCGCCCCGACACCTTCGACCCGACGCCCCACAGCTCCCGGGTCGCCCGGTGCCCCATGACCTCGAACCAGTTCTCGGCGGTGAGCCGGAACATGCCCGCGGGCTTGCCGAACTCCGTGGCGATCTTGGCGCGCACCTTGTTGTCGCCGATGCCGACCGAGCAGTGCAGGCGCGTCTCGCGCAGCACCGCCTCCTGGGCGGTCCTCGCGAGCGCCTCGGGGTCGTCGGTGGTGACCCCGAGGAACGCCTCGTCCCACCCGAGCACCTCCACGACGACCCCCAGCGACCGCAGCGTCGCCATCACCTGCTCCGAGGCCTCCTCGTAGGCGGGGGCGTCGACGGGCAGGAACACCGCGTCGGGCAGCTTGCGCGCCGCGATCCGCAGCGGCAGCCCGGACCGCACCCCGAACGCACGCGCCTCGTAGGACGCGGTGGAGACGACGCCGCGCTCGGTCGGGTCGCCCCGGCCGCCTACGACCACCGGCTTGCCGGCCAGCTCCGGGTTGCGCAGCACCTCGACGGCCGCGACGAACTGGTCGAGGTCGACGTGCAGCACCCAGGGGACGCCCATGCCCCGAGTCTGCCCGGTCGGTCCGACAGCTGTCGTCAGCGGACGCGTTCGGGGCCCTCGAGCCCGTGCGACCCGCTCATCCGGGCGTTGCGCTCGGGCGGCTGACAGAGCGCCCCGCGCCGGAGAGCCGTCGTGACACGCGGTGTGCCTCGAGCAGCAGGAGGCGTCCGAGCTCGGGCTGCCGGTCCGGCTGGAACCGTGTCTCGATGCCGGTGAGCGTCAGTGCCCACATCGGGCGGTTGCCGCGGTCGAAGATCGCCGCCGCCATGCCCCAGCTGCCCTCGACGATGCGCCCCGGGTTGACGATGTAGCCGAGCCGCTGCGCGTCGGCGATCGTCTGCCGGATCGCGGGGATGGACTGCTTGACGCCCCAGCGCTGTCCGCGCAGGTCCAGCCGCGCGAGCGCGTCCTCGCGCTCGGCCTCGTCGAGATGGGCGAGGATCGCCAGCCCCGCCGAGCCGATGCCGAGCGGGAAGCGGGTCCCCTCGGTCAGCACGAACGAGCGGATCGGGAAGCTGCCCTCCTCGCGCAGCAGGCAGATGGTCTCGTTGCCACGCCGCATCGAGAGGAACGCCGACTCGCCCGTGGCCGCGGCGAGCCGCACCAGCGAGGGGTGGGCGATCTCCTCGATCGGGAACCGGCTCGCCGCAGCCGTGCCCATGACGTACATCTCCGGGCCGAGGAACCAGCGGCCGGTCTCGTCGTCCTGGTCGAGCAGCCCCTCGACCGCCAGGGCACTGAGCAAGCGGTGCACGGTGGGCTTGGTCAGTCCGGTCGACTCGACGAGGTCGCTCAGCCGGGCTCCGGTCTCCCGGGCGAGGGAGATCTGGCGCAGCAGCGAACCGACGCGCTGCACCACCTGCGTGCCGGCGGGATGCGGCGCCGTGGCCGACAGAAAGTCCATCATGTGGAATCAAGCCTCCTGGATTCCACATCGTAGTCCACATGATGAAAAGGCTTGCGATCCGTTCTACGGTTCCGACGACAGCGATCGAACGCTCGAGGGAGAGACGTGTCGAAGCAGGTGGAGAGCGCCGCGGCCGCCGTCCGGGACGTCGTCCGGGACGGGATGACGATCGCCGTCGGCGGGTTCGGGCTCAGCGGCAACCCGTTCGACCTGATCGACGCCGTGCGCGACTCGGGGGCCAGCGACCTGACCATCGTCTCGAACAACATGGGCGTCGACGGCGTCGGGCTCGGGGTCCTGCTCGAGAACAACCAGGTGGCCAAGGTCATCGCGTCGTACGTGGGCGAGAACAAGCTCTTCGCGCAGCAGTACCTCTCGGGCGTGCTCGACGTCGAGTTCGTGCCACAGGGCACCCTCGCGGAGCGCCTCCGTGCGGGCGGCGCCGGGATCCCCGCCTTCTACACCCGCACCGGCGTCGGCACCCTGGTCGCCGAGGGCAAGCCGACGGCCGAGTTCGACGGCGTCACCTACCTGCAGGAGCGGGCGATCACGGCCGACGTGGCGCTCGTGCGCGCGCACCGCGCGGACACCGCGGGCAACCTCACGTACCGCTACACGGCTCGCAACTTCAACCCGGCCGTCGCGACCGCCGGCCGGATCACTCTGGCTGAGGTCGAGGTGGTCGTCGAGGCGGGCGCGATCGACCCGGACGTCGTCGTGACCCCCGGGATCTTCGTGCAGCGCGTCGTCGTCGCGACGGCCCGGCCCAAGCCCATCGAGCAGCGCACCGTGCGATCCCGCGTCGCCGCGACCGCGTGAAGGAGACGACACCCATGCCCTGGACGAGAGACGAGATGGCCGCCCGTGCCGCCTCCGAGCTGCGTGACGGCAGCTACGTCAACCTGGGCATCGGCATCCCGACGCTCGTCGCCAACAACATCCCCGACGGGCTGACCGTGACCCTGCAGAGCGAGAACGGCCTGCTCGGCATGGGGCCGTTCCCGTTCGAGGGCGACGAGGACGCCGACCTCATCAACGCCGGCAAGCAGACCGTGACGGTGCTGCCCGGCGGCAGCATCTTCGACTCGGCCGCGTCGTTCGGCATGATCCGGGGCGGCCACGTCGACATCGCGTTCCTCGGCGCCATGCAGGTGTCGGGCGCAGGTGACCTGGCCAACTGGTCGATCCCGGGCAAGCTCGTGAAAGGCATGGGTGGAGCGATGGACCTCGTCGCCGGCACCAAACGCGTCGTCGTGCTCACCGAGCACACGGCCAAGGACGGGGCACCGAAGATCGTCGACGAGTGCACGCTGCCGCTGACCGGTCTGCGGTGCGTGCAGCGCATCATCACGAACCTCGCGGACTTCGAGATCACCCCGGACGGCCTGGTCCTGACACAGCTGGCGCCGGACGTGACCCTCGACGAGGTGCGCGCGTCCACGGGTGCGTCGTTCGTGGTCGAGATGGCGGTGGCGCGATGAGCCTCGTGGACCGCTTCGGCACCGACGTCCTGCTCAGCGGATGGGGCCACTCGCGCTTCGGCAAGCTGACGGACGAGAGCCTGGAGTCGCTCATCGTGCAGGTCGCCCGCGAGGCGATCGTCGCGAGCGGCCTGGCTCCCCGGGACATCGACGAGATCTACCTCGGCCAGTTCAACTCGGGCCTCGTCCCGCTCGGCTTCGCGTCGTCGCTCGCCCTGCAGGTGTCCGACGACCTCGCGGGCGTCCCCTCCACACGGGTCGAGAACGCGTGCGCCTCCGGCTCGGCCGCGCTCCAGCAGGGCGTGAAGTCGCTGCTCGCGGGCACGGCCAGGACCGTGCTGGTGATCGGAGCCGAGAAGATGACGCACGCCCCGGCGTCCCTGGTCGGCTCCGCGCTGCTCGGTGCCGACTACGAGGCCGCCGGGACCGAGTCGACGAGCGGGTTCGCCGGTCTGTTCGCGAACACCGCGCGCTCCTACCAGGACCGGTACGGCAGCGTCTCGGACGTGCTCGGCTCGATCGCGTCGAAGAACCACCACAACGGCATGGCCAACCCGTACGCGCAGCTGCACAAGGAGCTGTCCGTCGAGTTCTGCCGCACCGTCTCGGAGCAGAACCCGATGGTCGCCGACCCGCTGCGGCGCACGGACTGCTCGCCCGTCTCCGACGGGGCCGCGGCCGTCGTCCTGACGACGTCGCGCGTCCCCGGCGCGACGACGGACGCCGTGCGGCTGGTCGGGTTCGGTCAGGCCAACGACTTCCTGCCCGCGAGCAAGCGCGACCCGGTCGCGTTCGCGGGGAGCGTCGCGGCGTGGAACCGCGCCCTCGACATGGCCGGCGTGACGGTCGACGACCTCGACCTGGCCGAGGTGCACGACTGCTTCACCATCGCCGAGCTGGTCATGTACGAGGTCATGGGGCTGGTTCCCCAGGGCAAGGGTGCGCTGGCGATCGAGGACGGGTCGGTCTACCGCGACGGCCGGCTGCCGGTGAACCTCTCGGGCGGCCTGAAGGCGAAGGGGCACCCGGTCGGCGCGACGGGGGTGTCCCAGCACGTCATCGCGGCGATGCAGCTGTCCGGGACGGCCGGCGAGATGCAGCTGCCGGGTGCGCGCCGTGCCGCCGTGCACAACATGGGCGGCCTGGCCGTGGCGAACTACGTGAGCGTCCTCGAAGCCGTCTGACGGACCACCTGCCCACCATGGCGGCCGCTCTCGAGAGCCTGGCTTCGTCTGGGGTACCGCCGATCCGCACGAGCCCGTCCTGCGGAGCATCCACGAGTGGTTCGAGAACGCGCGCCCGGACCTGACCCCGCGCACGTGGGGGCCGCCTGAGGTGGCCCGAGGTCGCGACGTCAGCCGCCGGCTGTGGGGCCCGGGGGCGCGGGCTGCGACCACCGATGGCATGACCGACCAATGACAGTGTCGTCATCCACCGCACGGGCACCGCGTGCACTCCTAGTGTTTCCGCCATCGCCACGGTGTCGCCGGGAAGGTGGATCCGCGAGTGCACGCGCCCATCCGAGCTGTCGGAGGCCGACGACGCGCGCCGGTCGGACGAGAGCGTGCGTGGCAGGTCGTCGGGCGGGCGTCCGCCCTGCTCGCGTGCGTCCTGGTCGCGGTCGTGCTCGGCGCCCCCTCCGCGCAGGCGCACGCGCTCCTCGTCAGGTCCGATCCGGCGAGCGGTTCGGTCCTGGAAGAGCCGCCGACCGTGATCACGCTGTGGTTCGACGAAGAGATCTCGCAGCCGCTCAGCTCCGTGCGGCTGGTCGACGACGGCGGGAGAACCCTCGGGGGGACGCATGTGGGCACGCCCTCGGACGACGAGCGGATCGTCACCGTGACCCTGCCCCGACTGGGCGACGGCTCGTACGGCGTCCTCTGGCAGGTGCTCGCCCAGGACGACGGCCACACCTCGTCGGGAACCGTGGTGTTCACGGTCGGGGAACCGTCGGGACGACCTGGCCCGGAGCCGACCGTGGGCGCGGGACCGACGCCGTTCGACGTCGCCCTTCGCTGGGCGCGCATCGGCGCACTGGCCGCGCTCGTCGGAGCGCTCGTCGTCCGCGGCCTCGTTCTCGGCCGGTCCCGGACCGAGCTGTCACCGCCCCTCACGCTGACGCTGAGCACGACCCGGCGCCGGCTGCTGGCCATGGCGATCGCTGCGGCGGCGGTCGGCGCGTTGGTGGGTCTCGTCGACCTCGTCGCCGAGGTGCGCAGGCTGCGGCCGCCCGGGAGCCCGTGGGCGGCCACGGTCGGCGGGCTGCTCGGCGACGCGCGATGGGGGCGGCTCTGGCTCGCGCGCGAGGTGGCGCTGGTCGTCGTGGTCGTCCTGCTCGGGGCTGCGTGGTCGCGCGGCGGCGCGGGCCGCTGGGCGTTGCCGGGTGCGGGTGCCGCAGCCCTCGCACTCGTCGCCGTCGAGGCGCTCGGGAGTCACGCGGCAGCCGCAGACACCGACCGGACGTGGGTGATCGCCGTCGACGCCGTGCACGTCCTCACCGCGTGCGTGTGGCTCGGCGCGGTCGCCGCGCTCGGTGTGATGCTCTGGCCGCACGCCGCCGGCGCGAGCGGAGGTGCGTTGGCACGCGCCCACCGGGAGGCGTTCTCGCGGATCCTGGTGACGAGCGTCGTCCTGGTCCTGGCCTCCGGGCTCTACGGCGGAGGCCGGCAGGTCGCGTCCGTCGACGACCTCGTGACGACGACGTACGGCCGCACGCTGCTGGTCAAGCTGGCGCTCGTGGCGGCGATGCTCGGCCTCGGGTTCGTCAACTCCACACGGCTGCACGGCGTGCGAGTCCTCGGTGCCCGTCGGCCCCTGTCCCGACGTCTGGTCGCCGTCGAGGTCGGCGTCGCGGCCGTCCTGCTCGTCGCCGTCGGCGCGCTCGTCGAGACAGCACCGCGTGGTGTGGAGGGCACCGCGCCGCCAGCGTCCGGCGGGGTGGTCAGCGGGTCGGCGGCCGACCTGGTCGTCACCGTCGCGGCGACGCCGGGCCGGCCAGGTCTCAACGGGTTCACCGTGACGGTGGCGAGCACCCGACGGCCCGCACCGGCGAGCGTCGACGGCGTGGCCCTCGAGCTCGTGGGTGGCGGCGTGACCTCGGCGCTGACGCTCCAGCAGGTCGACGGCGACCGCTACTTCGGCACTGCTGAGGTCGCCGCGTCCGGACCTGTCGCCATCACCGCCGTTGTCGACCGCGCCGGGGCCCAGGTGGAGGTCCCGATCGTGTGGCGCGCCGACCCACCGGACTCACAGCCGACCGTCTCGCGCTCGCTCGCTCCCTACGCGAACGGGCTCGCGGTGCTCCTGGTCGTGGTGGCACTCGTAACCGTGACCACCCGCCGGCGGGCGCAGCGCAGGCGAACTGTCCTGGACCAGCACACGCCGGTCCAGGACGACGACGTCGTGGCGAGCCACCGCTAGAACGGCTACCGCACGACCACGGTCAGCGTGGTCTGGTGCACGAGCGAGCCGTTCTTGCCCGAGATGCGGATCGTGAACGTCCCTCGTGGCGTCTGCGTCGTCGTGCGGACCCGGAGCGTCGACGTCCCGGCCGTGGTCACGGGATTGACCGAGAACGTGGCGGTGGATCCGGAGGGCAGCCCGGTCACCGACAGCGTGACCCCTCCGGTGAAGCCGCCCTTCGCACCGACCGTGACGACCGACGCCGCCGTCTGGCCGCGCGTGACGGTGACCGACGTCGGCGCCGTCGAGAGGGAGAAGTCCCGGGCGACGACGACGAGCGATACGGACGCGGTGTGGACGACGGAGCCGCTCGTACCGGCGACCGTGAGTACATAGGTGCCCGCGGGCGCGGTGGCGAGGGTGGTGATCGTCAGCACGGTGTTCCCCGCGCCGTTGACCACGGTCGGCGCGAACGACGCCGTGCCGACCCCGGCGGGCAGTCCGGTCAGGGCGAGCGTGACGCCGCCCGTGAAGCCGTTCTTCGCGCCGACCGCGGCGGTGAAGGTGGCGCTGCCGCCTGCGTTCACGGTGCGGCTCGCTGGTGACGCCCCGAGCGTGAAACCCGGTGGGGGTGCGACGACGAGCGTGGCGGCGGTGCTGCGCGTCGTCGTGCCGCTCGTCCCCGTGATGGTGAGCGGGTACGAGCCTGCGGGCAGGGTCGGGTCGGTCGTCACGGTGAGCGTCGAGCTCCCGGACGCGCCAGGCACGACCGCCGGGGAGAAGCTCCACGACTGCGGTGCCCCGAGCCCGGTGAGCGCGAGCGCGACGTTGCCGACGAAGCCGCTGACCGGTGCGACCGTGACGGTGAACGTGGCCGTGCCGCCCGCCGGCGCGGTGACCGACGAGGGCGACGCCGTGACGGTGAAGCTCGGCGCCGCGGGGACGACCAGGACGAGCGGTACCGCGTGAGCGAGCGTGCCGCTCGTCCCGGTGATCGTGAGCGGGTACGTGCCCGCGGGGAGCGTCGGGTCGGTCGTCACCGTGAGCGTCGCGGTCCCGGACCCGCCGGTGACGCGGGCGGGGGCGAAGGAGCCGGCACCCTGTGCCGCCGTGAGACCCGCGAGCGACAGGTCGACGTCGGCGGCGAAACCACGCACCGCCCCGACGGACACGGTGACGGAGGCCGAAGCACCCGCTGCCACGGTGACGGATGCCGGGGACGCCGCGACCGTGAAGTCCGGGGTCGTCGCGAGCCACTGGTAGGCCGCGGCGACGTCGAGACGTCCGTAGCCGGTGTCGTTGTCGAGCCCCACCGTTCCCAGGTCGACCGCGCTGACCTCCAGGGCACTCTCCTGCCGGTCGGCGGGCAGGTCGGGGAACGCCGACAGCAGCAGCGCGAGCGCGCCCGCGACGTGCGGCGCCGCCAGGGACGTCCCCTCCGCGGTCAGGTAGAGGCCGTACAGGTCCGTCGTGCGGATGCCGACGGCCGGGGCAGCGAGCTTCGGGGTGGTCGCGCCGGCGCAGCTCGAGGGTCCACGGCTCGTCGAGCTGTACAGGCCGTCGCTGTTGTCCGTCCCGCCGACCGCGAAGGCCTCCGGATTGTTCGCCGGGCTACGGATGTTGCCCGCCGTCGCGCCCTCGTTGCCGGCCGCGAACACGGGGAGGATCCCGGCTGCGCGCAGGCTGCGCAGGTCCGCCTGGAACTCGAGGGAGCAGCCGGCGACGGACATCGTCCACGAGTCGTTGACGACGTTCGGCGCGTCAGCCGTCGCGATGTTCCCGTCGGGGTCGAGCAGCCACTGGAATCCGCGGTGGATGTTGGTCGACGTCGCCGCTCCGCGGTCGTCGAAGATCTTCACCGCGATCCAGGTCGCGGCGGGTGCCACCCCGATCGAGCTGCCGCCCGCCGCGCCGCCGACCATCACCCCCATCGTCGCGGTCCCGTGGCCGTTGACGTCGGTCGGTGTGGGGTGCTGGCCGTTCGGGTCGAACCAGCTGTTCGTCCCGCCC
This sequence comes from Cellulomonas sp. P2_B4, assembly GCF_056404795.1. Lineage (NCBI taxonomy): Bacteria > Bacillati > Actinomycetota > Actinomycetes > Micrococcales > Cellulomonadaceae > Cellulomonas > Cellulomonas sp. P2_B4. Next base: position 299,320 of record NZ_JBFUDI010000002.1, on the reverse strand, counting down.
CGCCAGGTGCTCGCGAGCTCGGGCTGGGACACGTCGACACCGGTGTCCATGTTCGCGACGACGATGCCCTGGCCGCGGAACCCCTGCGCCCACATGGCCGGTGCGCCGACGCGCTCGATGTTCGGCTCTGTCGCCGCTGCCGCCGCTGCCGCGACCGCGCCCACGGTAGAGGCGCGCAGCACGATCGTCGACCGGACGCGGGCGACGTCGGGCCGCGCGGCGAGCTCCCGGATGACCGACGGCGTCGCCCGCAGGTCGATCTCGTTCGTCACCCAGAGCGGCACGACGTCCGAGACGAGGCTCTGCGCCTGCCGTGCGGCGAGGAGCGCGCGGAGACCCCTCTGTGTCCGGTCGGAGTGCGTCCGCAGCGTGCGCTCGACGGCGCCGAGCCGCGCCTGTCGCTTCAGGTTGCGGACCGCGCTCAGGTCGGCACGCGTGGTCAGGACGACGGCGACGTCGAGGCGGTCGGTCGGAGCCGCGGCGGCGAGCTGCTGCTCGAGCGCGGGATCGATCGACCCCGTGCCGACGGCGGACGAGGCTCTCGCGGTCGCGGTCGCGGGCGCAGCGCCTCCGACCAGGACCAGCGCGAGCCCCAGGATCGCCGCGAGCACCGGCCTACCCGACGATGACATGCTCCACCTGCGCGTCCCCCAGCAGGACCGTGACGACGCTGCCCTGGTGGATCCAGTTGTTCGGGTTCGTGAAGACGAGGTAGTAGGTGATCCCGGCCTTGAACGCGCCGCTGTGGGCGTGGTTCATCAGGAGGTCGTGGACGACGAGCCCCGACTCCTCGTCGATCACCGCGGGCGGCGTCCGTGGGTCGTGGAGCGCGTTCGCGGCGTCCGGGTCGACGACCTGGTAGCGCAGGTCCACCAGCCCGCCGCCGCCGGAGACGGTGACCTGCGTGATCCGCACGCCGCTGCGCCGCACGAGCTCGTCGGCGCCGACCGCCGGCCGTCCCCAAGCCACGGCGACCTGACCGTCCGCCGCGGCGCCGGCAGGCTCGGCCGGGCCGCGAGTCAGCCAGAGCAACACCCCGATCACCGCGGCAGCGAGCACCGCGCCGGTGACCAGGCCGAGCACCCGGAACCCGAGGCCGTGCCGGGTCGGCGGCGCCGGAGGCGTCGCAGCCGGCTCGACCGTCGTCTGGCTGGTCACCGCGGGCTCACGGGTGGATGAACGTCAGCATGCCGCCGCCGGTCACCGGTGTCGGGCTCGTCGCCGTCTGCGGACCGTTGGTGAGGTGCAGCTGCCGGTTGTACAGCGGGAAGCCGTTCGGGCTCGGCGGGGCGGTGGCGGGGACGGTGGCGATCGCGTCCTCGGTGGCGCCGGCCGGGAGGGTCTCCGCGGCGGCGTCGACGGGGACGTTCAGCAACCGCGCGTCGCGGGCCACGACGTGCTGGCGCATCCCGAGCAGCGTCATCGTCGTGTTGTCGAAGCCCGCGTTGACGTAGCGCAGCAGGACCCGTTGGCCGGCCGAGGCGATGACGGGTGCCGTCTGCGGGTAGGGCTGTCCGCCGATGAGCCACGACGTCGCGCGGTAGCCGTGCAGGTCGAACGTGTCCGGTGCCGCGTTGAACGCCGGGTCCACCGCGCTGAGCACGAGGACGGCTTCCACGTCGTACGCGGTCGAGGCGACGTCGTAGGCCTGGTTGGCCGTCGTCGGGCGGACGACGAGTGCGCCGTAGAGCCCCATCGCCTCCTGGCGTCCCGCGTCCCCGCCGCTCTGGTACAGGTACGTGCCGGGCGCAGTCGCGGTGAACGTCCGGGTCACGGTCGAGCCGACCGGCGCATCCGTGGGCCCGGGGTCGAACGCGATCCCGGGAGCCTCGAACCGGAGCACGTGCGGGACGTCAGACGTCCCGGCAGGCAGGGCGTTGGTGACCGCGATCGTCACCGTGTCTCCCTCGGTCACCGAGAGGGTCGGACCGGGCAGGCTCACGGTGGCGGTCGCGCAGTTGCCTGGGGTCGTCGGAACTCCGAAGCCCCAGATCGGCACGGGCGCGATCTCGCCCGGGAGCGTGGTGGTCCCCGCCCTGGCGCACAGGGTGAGGGCGACCGGTGCGGCCGAGGCGCTCGAGCTCACGAGACTGAGCCCGGCGCACGCCATGACGAGCGCGACGAGCGCCGTGATCCTGGTGCGGGTGCGTGCAGGCATCGCCAACCTCCGGGACTGCTCGGGTCTGGTCATGGCGCGTCATAGACGACCCGGAGGAGGTTTCCCCAGGTCGAGAAGGCGGTCGGCGAGGGCGCGGTGAAGCGCTGGGTGTGCACCAGCACCCGCACCTGCCCCTTGTTGGCGCCCGTGCCGACGTACGCGGCTGCGGGGTTGGGCAGCGCCCAGGTCGAGGTGACGTCGGTCGACCCGACGCCCTGGGGCTGGGCGGGCGGCGCGGGCAGCGCCACCCAGCCGGCCGACGTCGACGTCGTGCAGCCGGCCGCACCGGCGATCGTCCAGTTGCAGATCTTCACGGTCTGCTGCGGCAGGTTGGTCGTCAGGGCCGCGCAGGTCCCTGCGGTCGTGGTCGCACAGTTGGCGCCCCGGTACGTGACCTTGAGGTTCTGGGAACCGGCGGGGAGGCCTGTGAACCCGGCGTACCAGTCGGTGGCCAGTGCGGTGACCGTCGCTCCGCTCACGTGCGCGGCCGCCGCCGTGCCGAGCTGACCACGGGACACCGTCCACGTCGTCGTGCCCTGCCCGCCGGTGACCTGCAGGACCTCGTTGTCGATCCGGACGGCGTACGTGCCCGCGGTCGGGAAGCCGGATGCCGAGGCCACCGTGATGCTCGTCGCCGCTGCGGTCGTGGCCGTCGGGCGCGTGGTCGTCTTCGGGTTGACCTGGTAGTACGTGGAGTCGGCCACCCCGAGAGCCGTGACGGCGCCGCTCTTCAGCGCCCCGCCGACGAGCGTGGCGGAGGCCGGGAACGCACTGCAGCCACCCACCGGGTCGACGCGGAGCAGCGTGCCCATGCCGCCGAACCCTTGGTCGAAGTTGGTGAACTCGTTGAGGGCGTGGCTGTGCCAGGGGAAGTACCACTCGCCGCAGATGTTCTGCGACACCGTCCCGGTCGGGAGCGTCCCCTTGTAGCCCAGGTACGGGCTGCCGCTGTAGTAGGTGTTGCCGTCCTTGAAGACGACGTTCCGGTAGTTCGGCGGGGTGAGCGGGAACGGGTTGGTGGTCGGGTTCCAGCTGTCGGTGTCGTCCCAGCGCAGCAGGAAGTCCTCGGTCTGCCCGGAGCCGATCGTCTCGCCGAAGTGCTCCGTCGCGACGACCTGGCGGCCGTCCTGCGCGATCTGCGTGGTGTGGTTGCCGTGCGGGTGGAACGGGTGGTTGAGCAGACCCACGTTGATCATGCGGACGAGGGCGGGCTGGGTGCTGGTCGCCGTGTTCGGCTGGATCCGGACCAGCGAGCCGTACGGCTGGTTCGGCAGCTCGCCCGTGCCGTTGTCCTTGACGGTGTCGGGGAACTCCCGGCCGTTGATCGAGAAGTACCGGTCGTGCTGGGCGTTGAGATCGTAGGTGGCGCCCACCTCGACCGCGTGGTGCAGGTCCGGGTCGAGCTCGCTGAGCAGCAGGAGGTACTCACGGCTGGGGTCGAACTGGGTCGACGCCCCGTAGGCGTAGCCCGCGCCCAGGCTCGGGCGGATCACCAGCGCGCCGTAGAGACCCATCTCGACCTGCTTGGCGACGTCGGAGCCGCTCTCATAGAGGTACGTGCCGGGGCTGCCGGCGACGAAGCTGTAGCTGACTGTCCCCGAGGATGCTGCCGCCTCGGTCGTGAGGAGGCCTGCCGCGCCACCCGTCGCGGTCACGGCGGAGTCCTGGCCGGGGAACACGATCCCCGACGGCTCGGGCAGAGTGTTCGTCAGGTTGACGACCACGGTCTGCCCCTGGGTAGCGCACAGCACGGGGCCGGGGCTCTGGAACTTGCCGTTGTCGGTCGCGTCGGCGTTCGCGTAGCTCCACATGAAGACGCTGTTGCCGTCGGGGGTGTCGATGTAGCCGGGCTTGGCGACCAGGTTGAACGTGTGGGTGCCGCCGGTGATGGTCCCGGGGGTGCAGACCATTCCGGTCTTGGGCGCACCGGCGGGCAGGGCGAGGGCGGCCGACGGTGCGACGGCCATCAGCCCGGCTGCCAGCGCAGCGACGAGGGCGACGTGCCGAGCTGGCCTCATCGTGACCTTCTTTCCGCGTCGCGGGTCCACCGCTCGCTCAGACATAGGTCTGGCTCACGACGGTCTGTGCGGGCAGGGGGGTCTGGTAGACGCGGACCTCGGTCATCATCCCGCCGGCGCCGGGGGGCGCTCCGAAGTTGGTGAGCCTGCGCCAGTCCCGGTTCTTGAGGTAGTAGACGTTGTAGCTGCCGCGCGTGTCCGTGCCCGACGGACGTGCGGCGGAGTAGGCGGGCGCGTCGAAGAGCACGTCGCGGGCCTCACCGGGGCCGATGTAGAGGGTGTTGGTCCAGTACGACGTGTCCGTCCCCCCGACGCCACCGATGCGCAGCAGGGAGGCGTCCTGGCCGATGACGTGCATCGGGATCCCGGGCAGCTGCATGGCGTGCTGCTGGTACCCCAGGTTGGCCAGCCGCAGCAGGACCCGGTCGCCCGGGCTCACCTGGACGAGTGCGGAGTTGGGCTGGCTGTAGTCGAGCGCGTCGTCGTAGTTCGGGTTCGGCGTCGCGATGCGGGACGAGGCCGGCAGGCTCGGCGCGTCGTTGGGGAGCACGGTCTGCGGGTACACGCGACCGTTGAGCGTGAACCACTGCGGGTCGTAGTCCGTCGCGATCGACTCCTGGATGTCCCGGTCGCCGTCGTGGAAGTTGCGCCACAGCTCGTTCAGGAGGATGGCGAAGTGGCGGTGGTAGCCGGTCGACCCGTCGCCGTCGTTGTACGCGAACTTCGTGAACCCGCCGACAGGCGTGCCGTCTTGCAGCGGGCGCACGAAGACGATGCCGGTCATGCCCATCTGCACGTGCTCGACGTCCTCGAAGTGGCAGTGGTACATGTACGTGCCCTCCCGGTGAGGGCGGTAGAAGTAGGTGAACTGCTTGGCGATCGGCACCGCCACGGACACCTCCGGGACGCCGTCGTTGAGCGGTGACGGGATGTCGAACCCGTGCCAGTGGATCGTGTGCGCGTCGGTCAGGTCGGGGCGCTGCACGAGGCCGAGGTTCGTGAGCGTGATCTTGATGTCGTCGTTCTGCAGGAAGTCGAGCGTCGGGGCCGTGTGCTTGGCGTGGCCCTTGTAGGTCGTGATCAGCTGCGAGACCGACAGGCTCGGGTCGACAGGCACGAACCCGAAGATGTAGAGCGGGTTCCCCTCCCGCCCCGGCACCGAGATGTAGCCGTCCGTCGCGACGAGCGACAGCGACGTGCTCGCTGCCGCGGCGGGGACGAGCAGCCCCTGTCCCACCACGTCCGCGGCCACGACCGTGCCGAAGGCGCCGAGGCCCACGAGCTGGAGGAACGCCCTTCGGTCGAGGCCGTTCTGGCGAGGTTCCATCCCACCCTCCTTGGAGGCGATGTCGGTCGGTCGAGCGGGTCAGGGCAGGAGGACGGGGACGCCGATGAGCTCGTCGGCCCCGAGGTCCCACGGCGTCCTGACCCGCAGCGTCCGGAGCATGGGGCGGTACTGGCCGTCGTAGTCGCCGAGACCACCGAGCGAGGGCGTCAGCGTCGGCGCCTGGATCCCGCCACCGGTGCAGGCGCTCAGCGCGCCGGCGGGTGCGGGGAACGCGGTGTTGGAGCAGCGCACACCTCGGTCGACGACGGGCGAAGCGCCCGTGAGGTGGAAGTTGCTCGTGAGCCCGACGGGCGGGTCGCCGGCCGTGAGAGTCACGGCCGCCGTCTGGGGGTCGAGCCGCGACCCGGTGACGGCCAGCTCCGTCGTGATCCCGATCGGGTTCACGAAGAGGGGATCGGAGCTCAGGTTGCCCTGACCGGCCGGCACCGGGTGCAGCACGCCGTTCGGACCGAGGATCTGGCCGTTGGTCAGGTCCGAGTACCGCGGCGTGAACGAGTCGGCGTTGGTCGTCGTCCCGTGGATCTCGAGGTCGATGACCCCCTGGGGGACGAGGGTCGCGCCAGGTCCGGGCTGGCTCAGTGTGTAGGCGGTGTTGTTCCAGAACACGTTGTTGAACAGTGCGGCGGGCCGGGAGAAGTCCGGAGACCCGGGAGGCAGGGTCGCCTGGAACAAGGGGTCGTTGCCCTCCGAGGCCAGGCCGGCCGAGTGCGCGTTGCCGTCGGAGTTCTCCGAGGAGGCGGTCGAGACGTTGTTCGCGATCGTGGTGTTGATGATCCGGACGTTGGAGGCGTCGTCGAGCATGATGCCGCCCGCGATGTCCGCCGCGCCGTTGTCGACGATCAGGTCGTCGCGCAGGTTGATGGCGGCGCTGAACGGGTCGAGCACGAACACGCCACCACCGTCGTCGCCGCTGAAGTTCGCGGTGATGAGGTTGCGGTCGACGTTGACCGGACCGGTGCCCGCGCCGAGACCGCCGCCCACGGGCAGCTCGGACTCGATCGCGACACCGCCGCCGGAGTCCACCGCGTCGTTGTAGTAGATCTGGTTGTCGTGGATGTTGCCGTTGGGGCTGAGCCCGATGTGCGACAGACCGGCGCCGTAGTTCACGCTGAAGTTCGAGCACAGGATGCTGCCGGCCACCTCGTAGCCGTTGGAGTTGTCGAAGATCCCGAGACCGCCGGCCTGGGTCAGGCCGCCGTTCCCGAGGAAGCGGTCGTTGGCGACCTTGACGTTGAAGTTGTGGCTGGCCGGTGCGTACGGCTGCCCGATGGCCATGCCACCCGCGACCACGCCGCCGTTGTTCTCGAGCACGGTGTTGGTGACCTGCAGGTTGTTGACGTTCGCCTGGACCTGGATGCCCCCGGCACCCTCGCCCTGACCGGTCATGAGGCCGACGCCGTCGGCGCGCGCCGCGCTGAAGACGCCGATCGTGCCGGCGGGGACGTTGTACGCGGCCGCAGTCTGCGCCACGAGGGTCAGGTCGGCGCCGCGCAGGACGGTCGGCATCGTCGGATCGACCGCGTACGGCGCGTGGGCCGCGATCGTGGCGTCGTAGGCCGTCGCGTTCTGCTGGAAGTAGCGGCCGTCGATCACAGAGCCACGCACGTTGAAGCGCGGGTCCTCAGGGTCACGCGCCTGCAGCTCGTGGGCGCCGATGATGCCGCCGGCTCCGACGCCCTGGATCTTGAGCGGCTTCCACTGCACGACGTTCTCGTTGTAGACGCCGGGGCGGAGCACCAGCAGGCTGCCGGCCGCTGCGCCGTCGATCGCGTGCTGGAGGGCGTGCGCGTCCGTGCCGGCGCCGGGCGGGGGAGCCGCGACATTGACCACGGGCGGGTTGTAGGTGATGCCGCCGCCGGTGCCGAGGGCGTGCACGGTGATGCCGTTGACGGTGGACACGCCGCCGTTCGCGTTCGCCGTCGTGATGGACAGCTGCTTCTGACCCGCGGGGAAGAGGACGCTCAGAGCAGGCACCTGGATGACGATCGTGTCCGGAGTCGCACCGGTTCCCGGGGTCCAGCTCACGACCCCGCCGTTGGCGCGCGTCAGCGTCGTCGTGGCACCCGTCCGATCGTCGGTGAGCGTCACGCGCCCGCCGGTGGCGCCGGTCGGGCCGGCCGTCCCGATGAAGTCGGCGAGGATCGTGATCCGCCGCGGGTTCGCGGCGTTGCCGCCGTTGCCGGGCGCCGCGTTGGGCACGTACGGCGTCGAGATCTGGAGCAGCTCGGGCCGTGCCGGGACGGCCGGGTCCTCGCAGCCCGTGCCGGAGATCGGGTCCAGCGGCAGGTCGAGCTGGGTGCTCAGACCGGGCCACGCCTCAGCCGGGGTCGTCGCGGTGAGCAGGTTCGGGTTGTACCCGGCGTTCTTGGCCGTCGTCGTGCCGGGGTCGTCGACCTTGACCAGGTACATCCCGGGGCACGGCCCCTGGGGGATCGGGCAGTTGAAGGTCTCGGTCGACGGCACGAGCGCTTCGAACGAGCCGTCCGGGCTCGTCGTCACCGTGGTGAGCAGGCGCCAGTTGTTGGCGTCGTACGGGGCGTTCACGTTCGGCGTGGCGCAGCCGGGCTCGTCCGCCGGGCAGACCGTGTCGACCCGCGCGTAGATGCCGACCGGGATGCCGGCGATCGGCCGGGGCTCGCCGTACCAGGGGGACTGCGGGTCCCGTTCGAAGTAGATGTCGTTGAACACCTGCCCGACCAGGCGGCCCGGCTCCTGCACGTCACCGGTCCGCGTGTCCGTGTCGTCCGACCCGTTGGGATCGGTGCGGAAGTTCGTCATCAGGTTGAAGTCGGCGTTGGCGTTCTGCCCGTTGGTCAGGACGATGAGGCGCTTGTCGCACAGGGGTGCGTGCGCGCCCGCCACGCCGTAGTACGTGCTCCGGGTGACCAGCGAAGTCTGGTCGATGACGTGGTTGTCACCGGTGCACGCGGGCGGCGGGATGGCCGGCGTGAACTTGTTGCCGAGGTCCACGTTGACGTCCTCCTCCCGGACAGGCCGGTAGAGGCAGCCGTCGCCGTCGCCCGGGATAGCGCCCTTGGCGCTGCTGACGTTCTTGAAGCCGTTCGCGTTCGTCGGGTTGCACGCCCGGGTGTCCTGCTCGTCCTTCGGCATGACGACGTGGGTGATGTAGGTGCCTGCGACGAGCGGGCTCGGGTCGGAGCCGCCGACGCACGTGCCGTCGTCGTTCGCCAGGTCGTACCCGTTCGGGCAGTAGTCGGCGAACGCGTAGCCGCCGTCGAAGGCTCCGTCCTTGGTGTGCGCACCGGTGAGCGGGACCTCGAGGCAGTTGGGTCCGATCTTGTCGGCGAACTGGTCGGTGATGTCCGTCCCGGTGAAGTCACGGATCGGGTTGCAGTTCTGGGTGAACGCGTTGCCGTCCGCCTGCGGGTCCTGGCTCGCGTTCGGTTGCTGCCAGTGGTCGGTCACGTACTTGTTGAGCACGACGTCGTCGGCCGTGTTCGGTTGCCCGTCGGCGCCGAGCCCTTCGAGGAGCACAGTCACGTCGGGAACGGCCGGCTCGTAGTCCTCGTGGGCCTGGAAGCGCGCGTCGAACTCGTTGCGGGTGGTCGAGAAGTAGGTGATGCCGACGATCTGCCCCGGCGTCCCGGCCGGGTAGTCGCGCTTGCCCCAGTCCACGGTCGCTCGGTGGCCCTCGAGCAGGAGCTGGTTGGTCAGCAGGCCGCCGCCCTGGTCCGTCGGGACGCAGGTGTCGGCCGGTGTCACACCGGGCGCGGTCGCGCACGACGGCGTCACGGCGTCGGTGATCTCGTCGTGAGCCGACGGTCCGGGGTAGGCGGAGAACCGCGCGAAGCCTTGCTCGTTGACGATCCAGCGGCCGAGGGCGCCCCCCTCGGCGGTCGGGTACGAGTAGTAGCCCTGCGAGTCGGTGAACGTCGCTTCCTTGATGGACCCGTCGCGCCACCGCTGGTCCACGTCGGTGTTGCCGATGAGCGTCTCGCCGGGATCGAGCATGCCGTTCCCGTTCTGGTCCTTGTAGACATGGCCGTCGAGCCAGCCGAACCAGCGGGAGACGCCGACGCCGCTGCTGCCGTCGTCGCCGGTCTCGTTGACGTCGACGGACTCGCCCGGACCGACCGTGATGGGCTTGAACCGCATGATGTAGCTCAGCTGCTCGTCCCAGATCGCCAGGTTGTACGTGCCGGGCGGCACGCCTTGGATGTCGAAGTTGCCCTCCCCGTCGCCCTGGCCGATGTAGACCGTGCGGTCGGTCGTGCTGTCGGAGAGGGCGACGAACGGGTTCTCGACGGGGTCGTTGAAGGTGCCTGTCGTGTAGGGCGCCCATTCCACCCAGTTGCGTGCCGTGCCGGTGATCTCGCCGGTCCCCGTCGAGGCGAACGCCTGCGGTGCGCAGACGAACCCGAACCAGTACGCCGTGCGGTTGTTCGGTGCCTCCCAGAGCTGCTCGCCGGGCGCGCCGGTTCCGTCGCTGCCCTCCTCGACCGAGGCGAGCAGCTGGAGCCCGCCGTCGATCGTGGTGGTCTGGTACCACTGGCTGCTCGGGTCGGCGTTGCAGGGGCCCTCGGGCGGGTGCACGTCGATGAAGTACGTGGCCGGCCCGAGGTTGTCGAGCTGGACGAAGCCGTCGCCAGCCGTCAGGCACGTGCCTCCGCAGAGCGGGTCGTTGTTGTAGTCGACCGTGACCGCGCTGTGGGTCTGCTCCTCGAGCCCGACCTGGAACCCTTCCAGACCGCCTTCCTCGGTGTCCGGGGCGCCGTTGGCCCAGGCGGTGTCCTGGAACACGAAGACCCGGATCTTTCCGAGCGGGAGGGGGTGGTCGTCGCTCTGCACGGACAGGTCGATCCGTGCGGTGAGGGAGCCGTCGGCCGCCGTAGAGGGCAGCGTGATGTGCTGGCCCCACATCTTGTGATCGAGCGAGCGCACGGAGATCAGGTACCGTCCGGCCGGCAGGTTCACCGCGGTGCGGTCCTGGTCCCCCTCGGCGACGATCGCGCTGTTGCTCTCCGTGCTGACGGCCAGCGGATCGTCGGGCAGCTTCGAGTTGTCGACGTTGATGATGTAGGTGAAGTCGCCGAGCGGGGCTCCGGTCGGCAGGTCCCGAGCGTCCACGGTGACCGCGCAGCCCGCCGCCGGACAGGTCGTGGCGGCCTGGGCGACCGGCGTGGTCGACGGTGCCAGCGCGGCGACGCAGGTGACGAACGCCGTCGCCAGGGCGACGACCGCACCCCGCACCACCTCGTGCCAGCTGTGCGCCCTGCGGCCGGGTCGCGACGGGGGAGCCGTCGCGTCGTCGGCCCCCGCTTCAGAGCGAGGGCTGCCGGAACCGTCGACCGACCCGTATCCGCGCATGGTCACACCTTCCAGGCGGCGCTCCGTTGCGGGCGGCCGTGCCCGTGGGATGCGTCGGCGCCTCCATGGAAGCGGTTGCGACGATGGCGGCGTGGGTTCCTGACCGAGATGTCATCGCGTCGTCACAGCGCGGTCATGCGCCGCTCACAGGCTCAGCCCTGCGTGGCGGTCAAAGGGTCGTGTCGACCTCGAGCCGGGGGCTCGGCGATCTCTTTGGCGAGGGTCTCGCTCGTCGCCGCCGTGGTCAGCCGGAGAGCCGGGACCGACATCAGCAGCAGAGCGCCGCCCTCGCTCGACCGCCCGGCGATCAACCGTCCGCCCCGAGCCGAGACGAGGTTGCGCACGAGGCTCAGGCCCAGACCCGTCTGGGAGAGCTCGTCGCGCGGCGTGCGCAGGTCGTCGTCGGAGTCGTTGATGACAGCAACGAGCTCGGCGCTCAGGCCGGACCCGGAGTCCGCGACCCCGAGCACGACCTGGTCGCTCTCTCGCGCTCCGATGAGGCGCACCGTGTCGCCGTCCCTCGTGTAGCGGACGGCGTTCTCGATCAGGGTGTCCAGGCACGCGCGGATCCGCTCCGCGGAACCCTCGTACCGCCCGGCGTGGGCCTCGACCACCCAGTGCCGGTCCGCGACCTGGGTCCACCGCTCGGTCGTCTGGTGCAGGATCTCGTCGAGATCGACCGGTCCCATCTCGCGGCCGCCCTGCAGCCGGATCACCCGTACCAGCCGTTCGGTCACCCTCGTCAGCCGGTCCAGCTCGTCGTCGACGATGGCCAGGTCGTGGGCCTGCTCGGGTTCCTGCTCCCGGCTGAGCATCAGCTCGACGTAGCCGCGCGCGATGGTCAGCGGTGTCCGCATCTCGTGGGAGGTCAGCCTGGTCAGTCGCTGGTTGTCCTGGGCCCGCTTCCGCTCGCGCTCGGCCATCACCGTGAGCTCGGCCAGCGCGGCCTGCCGCCGCCGCACGTGCCAGACCATGAGCACCATGAGAAGCGACATCAGGGGTATCTCGGCAGTCTCCTGCCAGCTGAGGACCCCCGTGGCCGCCCGGTCGATGAGGATCGCCCCCGTCGCCACGGCGTAGATCACCAAGCCGGTGACGGCGCGGCGCAGCCGCCAGTTGCCGAGTCCGTACAGGAGCGCGAACCCTGCCCAGGCGACGTGGTACGGGATGGTCTCGTTGCCGGGCGACATCCACATCAGCCACGTGCACACGACCGCCAGCGCGAGCCAGGGGTAGTACAGGTCCCGCCGGACGGGCTCGTCACTCAGCGGCGAAGCAGTAGCCCACACAGCGGATCGTCTCGATCGGGGGCTCCGGCTGCAGCTTGTTCCGCAGCCGTCGGACGCAGACCTCGACGATGTTGCTCCCGGGATCGAAGTCCAGGCCCCAGACGTCGTGCACGAGCTCGGAGCGTCGGCACACCTCTCCGCGTCGGCGCATCAGGTGCGCCAGCAGCGAGCACTCGCGCTCGGTGAGGGACACCTCGCGGTCGGCGACGATCGCGCAGCGTCGCTCGAGGTCGAGCCTGATGCCTCCCGCCGTCAGGAACCTCGGTTCTGCCCGTGTCACGGTCGCGGCCTCGAGGTGTCGCCGCGTCCGGGCGAGCAGCTCGACGAGCGAGAACGGCTTGGCGACGACGTCGACCGCGCCGCGGTCGAGCGCCTGCACGCGGGTCGCGACGTCGGTCACTCCGGTCAGGACGATGACGGGGGTGCCGTCCTCGCGCTGGCGCATCGACGACAGCACCGTGGAGCCGTCGCAGCGCGGCATGACCAGGTCGAGGAGCACGAGGTCGACGTCCTCGGAGGCCAGCCAGTCGAGCGCCCGGAAGCCGTCGGCGGCGGACACCACGTTGTGTCCCGCCGACGACAGCGACCGGCTGACGAGAGCGCGGATGCGCTCCTCGTCGTCGACGACCATCACCGTGCTCAACGGGTCCGCACCTCCTCGACCCTGACCCGCGGACTGTCCGTACCCGACGGGCCCGTCTCGGCTCCGCGCGCCGCAGCCGACGCCCCCTGTGGGGCCACCCCGACGCTGCCGGCGTAGGGATGACCCGAAAAACTGGACGGTTAGGCCCACCTTGGCCCGGACAAGTGGGGTGCAACAGGGGCAAATCGGGTGAAGTTGGCACGTGACCGGTGGCTGGTCGCAGGCTCAGGCTCGACGGGGACCCGAAGGACGCGGCCGTGGTCAGCTGTCGGTCGTCGCCGCCGTGCTCGGAGCTGCCGGTTCGGCCTGATCGTCGACCGCTGGATCTGGCTGGGCCGGGCACGGCGGCAGCGGTGGCTCGTCGCTCGCAGCCGCCGGCTCGAGCTCGGCAGCCGGCGACGGAGGGGGCGTGGACGACGCGCCGTCCGCCTGGGGAGCCGCCTCGGAGACCACCGGAGGGTCGTTCGGCGAGCCCGGGATCGTCTGGTCTTCGCACGTGGGGCCCACATGCTCGGCGACGTCGGGAGAGTCTGGAGCGTCCGGTGGTGCCGGGTCGGGGAGCGAGGGTTCGAGGAGCGCGGGAGATGTCGGCTGTTCCGTGTGCTGGTCCTCGATCGGCTCGGCGACGGGCACGAGCGGGGGCGCCACGTCGGACGGCGGTCCCGCCGACGGGCTGGGCACCACCGGAGCGGCGACCGGTTCCGTGACGAGCGGAAGCACCACGGGCGAGCCCTCGGCCCGAGCCGGCGATGACCTCGACGGGTGGTGGTCGGTCGTCCCGAACTCCCAGTGCCACGGTTCGTGCGGTCCGACTCCGTCCCGGTCCATGTACGCGGGGTGGTGCCAGCCATACCGCGCGGCGTGTTCCTCGAGCCAGGCGTACTGGGGCGAGTCGTAGGACTCGACGCCGCCACCGAGGTCGACCGCCAACCCCCACCCGTGGTTCGAGGTCCCGGGAAGCGCCGCGAGAAACGGCTTGGCTGCCTTCACGGCGAACTGGCCACCGAGGCTCCTGTACGAGTCGGTGAGGGCCAGGTCGGTGCCCAGCGCAGCACGGAATGCGACGTTCAGCTCGTGGAGCGCGTCGGCCGCATCGCAGCGCAACCGGTGGCCCGGCGCAAATGTCACTGGACAGAGCACCTCGAGCGGGATCATGCCGTTGGCGTAACCGTCCGTGGTGCGGGCCCCCCGGGACCGATCGGCCGCCGGCTCGTCGGCGTCGAGCGCGTGCGTGGCCGCCGGCTCGTCGGCGTCGCGCGCGTGCTCGGTGATCGAGTGCAGGGCTGCCGCCAGGTCGCGGGACTGGGCGGCGTACCGAGCCGACGGCTCGACGGATCGCGCCGCGGCGGCGAGGTGCACCAGCCTGGCTGCGCGGTCGAGCCGCCCGACGAGCTCGTGGTCCGGCCAGGCGGCGCGGTCGGGTGCGGCGGACTGGACGGCGTGCTCGCAGATCTCCACGGCGGCCGCGAGGACGGCATGCTCGGCGTGCAGCACCAGGCTCCGCCCTGCGGCCAGGTCGTGCTCGTCGAGGGCGTTCTGCAGCTCGATGAGGATCGCGTCGATGTGGGCGTGCGTCTGGGCCGGATGAGGGGACTCGTCGGCCGGCGCACGAGCAGCGACCTGGACGACCGTCATCGATCGCCCAGGCTCTGGCTGGACTGGCGAGATCGTTCCGGCCAGAACCGCCGCCGCGGTCCGCACGCTCGCCGCCCGACGGACGAGCAGCGGGAGCTCGTCAGCCTCGTCGGGCCACGTGATGTGAGCCTCGGCCTCCCGGTCCGGTGCGTTCGCCAGGATCAGCTGCAGCCGCTGCTCGTGCGCGGAAGAGGTCCATGACGCGGAGACCAGTGCCGACCCTCCCGCGATCAGCGCCAGCGCGGTCGACGCGCCCACCACCCGGAGCGCGATGCCGGAGCGGCGGCGCAGCGAGGGCGGCACGAGATTCGGGATCGCAGCATGACCGGTGCGCTGGCCGGACGACGGGATCATCAGGGGATGTCGAATGCGTCGGTGTCGAGGGTGTCGTTGGCCAGGCCGTGGCTGGTGCCCTCCGCCGCGACCCGCCACCCAGGAGTCCCTGTCGCGGCAACCGCCAGCTCGCGCATGTGCTGCACCCCTTCGGCCCACCGAACGCTATGAGTCCCCAAGGTCGCCCCTGTGGGTCGTGGATCGGCGCTGAATGTCGAGGCCGTCACGTGCTCGTCATCTCGGCGTCATCGTGCGGACGCGGCGTGCCACGGGCTGAATCCACCGCTCTCGTGCTCCGGGCCCGACCAGAATCCGTGCGCTCCACGTTCGACGGCGACACCGTGCGGCTCGGCGGTGCGCGCGCCGCGGGGTGGGTCGACCCGACGGCGGAGCGCTCCTGGTGACGCGGGTCCCGGCTGTCGTCGGCACCCGGCCCTCCCGCTCGGAATCGACCAATGGGTCGCCACGCCAGGGCGCTGCAACCCGTGGCTGTGCCCGGTCGCATCCCGGGATCGCGCCGCAGGCCGCAGAATGCGCGCAAGGACGCGGACCCGCGAGCGATGCCATGTTGCTCGACGACTACCTCGCCGAGACGATGGAGCTGCTCGGCGGGGACGACGTCGAGGTGCTGGTCGAACGTGCGAGGGTGCGACGAGACGCTCAGCGCCCCGACGAGGTCGGCGTCACCGAACGGTTCAACGACATGATGCGCGGCACAGCCGCACCCAGGAAGGCGTGACGTGAAGCTCCACGAACTGCGTACGTACAAGAGCTCCGAGCCGCTGCCGCGCGAGCAGCAGCTGGCCTGGAAGATCGCCGAGGTCGCCGCGGACCCGGTGGCCGTCGACGCCGACGTCACCGAGATGATCGTGAACCGGTTCATCGACAACGCGTCGGTCGCGGTCGCGTCGCTGAAGCGCGCGCCCATCGTCGCGGCCCGCGGTCAGGCGCAGGCCCACCCGGTCGGCCCGGCGTCCGGGGGAGCGGGCGCGACGGTCTTCGGCATCGACGGGCGGTACGGGCCGGAGTGGGCCGCGTACGCGAACGGCGTGGCGGTGCGCGAGCTCGACTACCACGACACGTTCCTGTCGGCCGAGTACTCGCACCCGGGCGACAACATCCCGCCGATCCTCGCGGTCGCCCAGCACACCGGCGCGGACGGCACCGCCCTCGTGCGCGGCATCGCCACCGGGTACGAGATCCAGGTCGACCTGGTGAAGGCGATCTCGCTGCACGCCCACAAGATCGACCACGTCGCCCACCTCGGTCCGTCCGCGGCCGCGGGCATCGGCACGCTGCTCGGGCTGCCGGTGGAGACGATCTACCAGGCGATCGGCCAGGCCCTGCACACCACGACGGCCACGCGGCAGTCGCGCAAGGGCGAGATCTCGACCTGGAAGGCGTCCGCCCCGGCGTTCGCCGGGAAGATGGCGATCGAGGCGGTCGACCGGGCCATGCGCRGCCAGACGAGCCCGTCGCCGATCTGGGAGGGCGAGGACGGCGTCATCGCGTGGCTGCTGGACGGGCCCTCGGGCCGGTACGAGGTGCCGCTGCCGGAGAAGGGCGAGGCCAAGCGCGCGATCCTCGACACGTACACCAAGGAGCACTCGGCGGAGTACCAGGCGCAGGCGTGGATCGACCTGGCCCGCGCGCTCGGCGCGAAGCACCCCGAGATCCGCGACCCCGCCAACGTCGAGCGGATCGTGCTGGCCACGAGCCACCACACGCACTACGTGATCGGGACGGGCGCCGACGACCCGCAGAAGTTCGACCCCGAGGCCAGCCGCGAGACCCTCGACCACTCCATCGCGTACATCTTCGCGGTCGCGCTGCAGGACGGGTCGTGGGACCACGACCTCTCGTACGCGCGGTCGCGGGCGACCCGCGCCGACACGGTCGCGCTCTGGCACAAGATCAGCACCGTCGAGGACCCGGAGTGGACGCGGCGGTACCACTCGAACGACCTGACCGAGAAGGCGTTCGGCGGCCGCGTCGAGATCGACCTGGTGGACGGTGGACGGATCGTCGACGAGATCGCGCTCGCCGACGCCCACCCGCTGGGCGCGCGACCCTTCACGCGGCCCGACTACGTGCGCAAGTTCCGCACGCTGGCCGGTCCCGTGCTGTCGGAGGGCCAGATCGACGACTTCCTGGCGCTCGCCGAGCGGCTGCCGTCGTTGACCGCGGCCGAGGTCGGCGACCTCAACGTCCTGGTCGCGGACCTGCCCGAGGCCCCGAAGGGACTCCTCTGATGCTGCACTCAGGCGTGAGCGCTGCCGACAAGCGCGCGTCGTTCCGTGCGCGACTGGCCCAGGGTGACCTCCTGCGGATGCCCGGCGCGTTCAACCCCCTGAGCGCGGCCCTCATCCAGGACAAGGGCTTCGAGGGTGTCTACATCTCCGGCGCCGTGCTGTCGGCGGACCTGGGCCTGCCGGACATCGGCCTGACGACGCTGACCGAGGTTGCGCAGCGCGGCGGGCAGATCGCCCGGGTCACCGACCTGCCCACCCTGATCGACGCGGACACGGGATTCGGCGAACCGATGAACGTCGCCCGGACCGTCCAGGTGCTCGAGGACGCCGGCATCTGCGGCATGCACCTCGAGGACCAGGTCAACCCGAAGCGCTGCGGGCACCTCGACGGCAAGGAGGTCGTCGACGAGGCCACGGCGCTCAAGCGCATCCGCGCGGCCGTCGAGGGTCGTCGCGACCCGAACTTCCTCGTCATGGCGCGCACCGACATCCGGGGCGTCGAGGGGCTGGGCGCCGCCGTCGACCGAGCCAAGGCGCTGCAGGACGCGGGCGCCGACGCGATCTTCCCCGAGGCGATGGCGTCGCTGGAGGAGTTCGAGGCGATCCGGGCCGCGGTGAGCGTGCCGATCCTGGCCAACATGACCGAGTTCGGCAAGAGCGAGCTGTTCACCACGGCTCAGCTGGCCGACGTCGGCGTGAACATCGTCATCTTCCCGGTGTCTCTGCTCCGGCTGGCGATGGGCGCGGCCGAGCGCGGCCTGGAGACGATCCTCGCCGAGGGGTCGCTGACCACGAAGGTGCCCGAGATGCAGACCCGCGCCCGCCTCTACGAGCTGCTCGACTACGAGGCCTACTCCACCTTCGACTCCGGAATCTTCACGTTCGACCTGGACAACAACAGGAGCGGTGCATGAGCGACATCAAGAAGGGGCTCGCCGGCGTCTACGCCGACGTCACGGCCGTCTCCAAGGTCAACCCCGAGACCAACTCGCTGCTCTACCGCGGCTACCCCGTGCAGGAGCTGGCGTCCACGCAGCCGTTCGAGGCCGTCGCGTACCTGCTGTGGCACGGAGAGCTTCCCGACGAGGAGCAGCTCGCGGTGCAGAGGGCGGCGGAGCGGCCGCTGCGCGCCCTCGATACCGACGTCCGCACGATCCTGGACCTGCTCCCGCTCGACGCGCACCCGATGGACGACCTGCGCACCGCCGTGAGCCTCCTGGGTGCCGTCGACCTCGCCGGCTCGGGTTCGGTGCTCGACGCGAGCGGGAGCGCCGACGACAACCTCGCGCGCAGCCTGCAGCTGTTCGCGGCGCTGCCCGCGATCGTCGCCTACGGCCAGCGGCGTCGTCGCGGGCTGGACGTCGTCGAGCCGCGGGACGACCTGGACTACGCGGCCAACTTCCTCTGGATGACCTTCGGCGAGGAGGCCGACGAGGCCGTCGTCGACGCCTTCAACCAGTCGATGGTGCTGTACGCCGAGCACTCCTTCAACGCGTCGACGTTCACCGCGCGCGTGGTCACCTCGACGCTCAGCGACCTCTACTCGGCCGTCGTCGCCGCGATCGGTGCCCTGAAGGGCCCGCTGCACGGCGGCGCCAACGAGGCGGTGATGCACATCTTCGACGAGATCGGCTCCGCGGAGAACGTGTCCGCCTGGCTCGACACGGCCCTCGGCGAGAAGCGCAAGATCATGGGCTTCGGGCACCGGGTCTACAAGCGCGGGGACTCCCGGGTGCCCACCATGAGGGCGGCGCTCGAGGACCTCGTCGAGCACTACGACCGGCCGGACGTCCTGGCGCTGTACACGGCGCTGGAGGAGGACTTCGTCGCACGCAAGGGCATCTACCCCAACCTCGACTTCCCGTCCGGGCCGGCCTACAACCTCATCGGCTTCGACACCCCGACGTTCACGCCGATCTTCGTCGCGTCGCGCATCACGGGGTGGACCGCGCACATCCTCGAGCAGGCGGCGTCCAACGCCCTCATCCGCCCGCTGTCGGAGTACGTCGGCCCCGACGAGCGGCACATCGAGGGCTACGTCCCGCACGCCCACGAGCTCGCCATCGCCGACCGCCCGGACGAGGCGGGCTGACACCCCGAACAGGTGCCGATCGGCCCTGATGCGCGGCGGTGCCTGCGTGCCACCGTTCTGGTGTGCTGACGATCGACGACGCCATGGACCACCAGGCCGACTACGCCGCGGCGAAGGTGGGTCTGACCCGCCGCCCCCTGGCCTACCTCGTGCAGGCCGCGCTCGCGGGGTCGTTCATCGGCGTCGCCGTCGTGCTGATGGTCTCCGCGGCCGGGGGCCTCGCCCTCGCGGGGTCGCCCTGGACCCGGCTCGTGCAGGGGCTGGTGTTCGGCGTGGCCCTGACGCTGGTGTTCAGCGCCGGCGGCGAGCTCGCGACCTCGAACATGATGACCTTGACGCAGGGCGCGATCCGCCGGTCCATCGGGTGGTGGGCCGCGGGCGTGACGCTGATGTTCTCGTTCGTCGGCAACCTCGTCGGCAGCGTGCTGTTCGCGGGGATGGTGCACGCGACCGGGCTGCTCGAGCCCGAGACCCCCGCGGGCACGATGCTCGCGAGCCTCCTGGCGGCCAAGAGCCACGAGTCCGGGGGACAGCTGTTCTGGCGCGGGGTGCTCTGCAACATGCTCGTCTGCCTGGCGATGTGGTCCGCGGCCCGGCTGCGCAGCGAGGGCGCCAAGCTCGTCGTCATCTTCTGGTGCCTGCTCGCGTTCATCACCTCGGGCTTCGAGCACGTGGTCGCCAACATGACGACGTTCTCTCTCGGCCTGTTCGGCGACGTCCCCGGAGCGACGGTCGAGGCGTTCGGCCGCAACCTCCTGCTCGTCGGCGTGGGCAACCTCGTGGGCGGCGCGGTCGTCGTCGGTGCTGCCTACGCGCTGGTCGCGGGCCGCGAGGCGCGTCCCGGCGCAGTCGCCGACCGCGACGGGGCGTCCGAGCTCGCCGACCGCCCCGCCTGACTGCGGGAACCGACCGGTCGAGCAAACGGGTTGCTCCCACCGCGCGGTCCGGCCACGGTGGAGCCATGGAACCGGTCCCCGCGGCGCACGGTCTCGCCGTGTGCGTCGCGCACCCCGACGACGAGGCCTACGCGGTCTACGGCACGGTCGCGCTGCACCGCGACGACCCCGAGTTCCGGCTCACCGTGCTGCACGCGACGGACGGTGACGCGGGGGAGATCGCCCCGGGCGTCGACGCCACGCCCGAGACGCTCGCGGCGGTCCGTCGTGAGGAGTCACGACGGGGGTGGCTCGCGGCCGGGGTCGCGCCGGCCCGGCACGACTTCCTCGGGCTGCCGGACGGTCGCCTCCCGGACGCGCCGTTCGACGAGCTCGTCGACACCGTCGCGAGGTTCCTCGACGAGGAGCGTCCGGCGGTCGTGATGACCTTCGGTCCCGATGGCGTCACCGGCCACCCCGACCACGTGACGATCGGCCGGGCGACGGACCTGGCGTTCGAGCGGGTGCGCCGGGACGGCGGGCCGGGCCTGCACCGGCTCGTGCACGGCGGGATCCCGACGGCGCTCTTCGAGCGGATGCAGGCGTCGCTGGCCCGGCACGGCAAGCCGCTCTGGGACCCGAACCGCACGTACCACCTGCGCGGCTTTCCCGACGAGCTGCTCGGGATCACCGTCGACTCACGTCCGGTCGCGCAGGCGGTCGTCGACGGTCTGCTCGAGCACCGCACCCAGCGCCACGTCCTGTGGGACGGGTCCGACGACCTGTGGCGGCGCACGGTCGGCGTCGAGAACTACGCGATCGCGTGGCCGCCGGGACGACCGGACCCGGTGCTGACGGACGTGTTCGAGGGGTTGTGACGCCACGAGCGAACGGTCGCACGACGTGCGGCGACGCCCGACCGGGACGACGATGCAGATGTCCCGATCAAGCAGCGGTGGGGACCACACCGGCGACGGCGACGTCGCCTCGTCCAGGAAGGCACGGCCGTGGCTCTGTGGCTCATCCTCATCATCATCGGTGTCGTCATGATCATCCTGGGCGTCGCCGTCACCGCAGCGAAGGTGCTGCTGTGGATCGGCATCGCCCTCCTCGTGATCAGCCTGATCGGCTGGCTGCTCGGACGGGGCAGGTCGCGCGCTTAGGCGCCGCCGCGGACGCCTCCGGTCCCGGCGTGGGACCGGAGGTCGTGCACGAGCTCGGACTCGTCGTGACGTTGCACTCGTCGCGCACCGGCGGCCGCTCGGTGAGAGGCTCGACCAGCTGAAGCAGGCGGCACCGGCACGTCGTGCAGGGAGCGAATCATGTCCGACAGCACGCCGCAATTCCCCGCCCAGCAGCAGCAACCACCCGGGCTGACCAGCCGCATGTCACCGGTCCCCGACCACGGCGAGTCCAGCTACCAGGGCTCCGACCTGCTGTCAGGCAGGCGGGCGCTCATCACGGGCGGGGACTCCGGGATCGGCCGGGCCGTCGCGATCGCGTTCGCTCGCGAGGGCGCCGACGTCGCGATCGTGTTCCTGCCCGAGGAGAAGGTCGACGCCGACGAGACCGCCGCCTGGGTCGAGCGCGCGGGCCGCCGATGCGTGCTCGTCGCAGCCGACCTCCGCGACGAGCAGCAGGCCCGCGACGCCGTGGCGCGCGCCGTCGACGAGCTCGGTGGCCTCGACATCCTGGTGAACAACGCCGGCTACCAGTGGGCGAGGCGGTCGTCGATCGCGGACATCACCACCGAGCAGCTCGACCGGGTCCTCAAGACGAACCTCTACGCCCTGTTCTGGGTGACGCAGGCCGCCCTCGAGCACCTGGGCGAGGGCAGCGTCATCCTCAACAACTCCTCGATCCAGGCCTACCAGCCTTCGGAGGCCCTGCTCGACTACGCCTCGACCAAGGCCGCGATCAACAACATCACGGTCAATCTCGCCTCCGAGCTGGGACCGCGCGGCATCCGGGTCAACGCGGTAGCCCCCGGCCCGATCTGGACGCCGCTGCAGCCCGCCACCCAGCCGCCGGAGAAGATCGAGGCGTTCGGCACGGACACCCCGCTGGGCCGAGCGGGACAACCGGCCGAGGTCGCCCCGGCCTTCGTCTTCCTGGCCGCGCAGTCGACCGCGTCGTACGTCTCCGGCACGGTCCTGGGCGTCACGGGAGGCAAGCCGGTCTTCTGACGGCGCGGACTACCGCAGGTCCAGGACCACGCGGCCGTCGATCTCGCCGCGGAGCATCTCGGCGAAGATCGCGTTGATGTCCTCGAGCGGCCGGAGCGTGTAGGTCGGGTGGATCAGGCCGCGGGCGTAGAAGTCGAGCGCCTCGGTCATGTCCTTTCGTGTGCCGACGATGGAACCGCGCACCGTCAGCCCGAACAGCACCGTCGTGAAGATGTCGAGCGGGAACTGGTCCGGCGGCAGCCCGACGAGCGCCACGGTGCCGCCCCGACGCAGCGCGCCGACGGCCTGCGGGAACGCGTGCGCGTTGACGGCCGTCACCAGCGCGCCGTGCACCCCGCCCGTGAGCTCCTGGAGCCGCGCAGCCGGGTCCGCCTCGAGCGCGGCGTTCACCACGACCTCGGCCCCGTGCTTGGTCGCGAGCGCGAGCTTGGTCTCGTCGACGTCGATCGCCGCCACGCGCCGCCCCATCGCGACGGCGTACTGCACGGCGAGGTGGCCGAGTCCGCCGATGCCGGAGATCAGCACCCACTCGCCCGGACGCGTGTCGGTCATCTTGAGGCCCTTGTAGACGGTCACGCCGGCGCACAGCACGGGTGCCGCGCCGGCCGGGTCGACGCCGGAGGGGATCACCGGGCAGTACCGCGAGTCGACGACCATGTACTGGCCGAAGGAACCGTCCACCGAGTAGCCGCTGTTGCGCTGGTTCGGGCACAGCGTCTCCCAGCCGGTCTCGCAGTACTCGCACTCGCCGCACGCCGATGCGAGCCAGGCGTTGCCGACGAGGTCGCCGACCGCGACGCGCGTGACGCCCGCGCCGACCGCGACGACGTGCCCGACGCCCTCGTGCCCGGGGACGAAGGGCGGTATGGGCTTGACGGGCCAGTCCCCGCGAGCGGCGTGCAGGTCGGTGTGGCACACCCCTGAGTAGTCGACGCGGACCAGTGCCTCGTGCGGACCGACCGCGGGGACCGCGACCTCCGTCACGTCGAGATCCTCGGTGAACGACCGGACGACGCCGGCCCTCATGGTGTCCATGGCGCGCACTCCTCGCTGAGCTGCTTCCCTGTGACGGGTCCCCGCGACGGTGCGGGGACCTCCAGTCTTCGCCGCGGTGGAACAGCCCCGTAGGGCCGAAGGGCCCGAGCCGACCTGTACGCGCTGCGTCGGCGCGCCCAGACTGGGCTCAGCCCCGGGAGGTGCCATGACCGCAACCAGCAGCCCGCGTCACATCGCGCTCGTCGCCCACGACAACAAGAAGGTGGAGCTGCTGCGGTGGGCGGAGTACAACCGCGGCACCCTGGCCGATCACGTGCTCTACGCCACCGGCACCACCGGCACGATGCTCGAGTTCGAGCTCGGGCTCCCGGTGCACCGCTTCCTGTCCGGTCCGGTGGGAGGCGACCAGCAGATCGGCGCCCGCATCGCCGAGGGCTCCATCTCCATGCTGATCTTCTTCTGGGACCCGCTGGAGCCGCAGCCGCACGACCCGGACGTGAAGGCGCTGCTGCGGATCGCGACGGTCTGGAACGTCCCGATGGCGTGCAACGTCTCGACCGCGGACATGATCATCTCGTCGCCGCTCCTGGCGGGCGACTACGAGAACACGCGCCCGGACCTGAGCCCGCGCACGTGGGAGGGCCCGACCGAGGAGGCCTGAGGTCACGCCGCCGACGAGCCCCGTCGTAGGAGGATGAGGCCGTGACCACCGATCATGCGTGCTGCGCTCCCGGAGCCGGGCACGACCACGGACCGGCGACGATCCCGCTCGGCGTCCCCACGCTCGCTGCAGACGTCACCGCGAGGCTGCGCGCCTCCGTCCTCGCCGACATGGTCGACGTGCCCGGCGGCGAGTTCGTCATGGGGCACGACGGACCCGACGGCTACCCCTCCGACGGCGAGGGGCCGGCCCACGTCGTGCGGCTCCGACCGTTCCGGATGATGCGGACCGCGGTGACGAACGCCCAGTTCGCCGGCTTCGTCGACGCGACGGGGTATCGCACAGAGGCTGAGGTCTACGGCTGGTCGTTCGTCTTCGCGGGCCTGCTGCCTGACGACTTCCCGCCCACCCGGAGCGTCGTCGGCACGCCGTGGTGGCGCCAGGTCGAGGGCTCGGACTGGCGCCATCCCGAAGGACCGCACTCCGACGTGGCCGACCGTGCCGACCACCCGGTCGTCCACGTGAGCTGGACGGATGCCTCCGCGTTCGCCTCGTGGGCCGGGGTCCGGCTGCCGACCGAGGCCGAGTGGGAGCGCGCGGCGCGGGGCGGTCGTGGGGGCGCTCACTACCCCTGGGGAGACGAGCGCGAGCCGGACGGTGAGCACCGGATGAACGTGTGGCAGGGGGAGTTCCCCGCCCGGAACACGCTCGAGGACGGCTACCTGGGCACGGCCCCGGCGGCAGCGTTCGCCCCCAACGAGTTCGGGTTGCACAACACCACCGGGAACGTCTGGGAATGGTGCCAGGACTGGTTCGCCACGGACACGTACCGCTCGTCGCCCGGTTCCGACCCGACGGGACCGGCTCAGGGATCGGCGCGGGTGATGCGGGGAGGCTCCTACCTGTGCCACGAGTCGTACTGCTTCCGCTACCGCGTCGACTCGCGCAGCTCGAGCTCACCTGACTCCTCGGCGGGCAACGTCGGCTTTCGATGCGTAGCCGAAGCAGGTTCACACGTAGGGGGTGATGTCGCGGCAGCTGCCCGCACCTAGCGTGGAGGGACGCGGGCATGCCGCCCGAGACCGGACGGAGACTCCCGATGCGCCCCGACAGCCACGCCCGCACGATGCTGCCCATCCCCGACCGGCCTGCGCCGACGCTGACGACGTACGACGCGAAGGACCCGGACACGGCGTTTCCGCCGATCGAGCCGCTCCTGCCGCCTGAGGGCTCTCCGAACGTGCTGGTGATCCTGCTCGACGATGTGGGCTTCGGGGCGTCGAGCGCGTTCGGCGGTCCGTGCAGCACCCCGACCGCGGAACGGCTGGCGGAGGGTGGTCTGCGGTACAACCGGTTCCACACCACGGCGCTGTGCGCACCGACCCGGCAGGCGATGCTCACCGGGCGCAATCACCACTCGGTGGGCATGGGAAGCATCACCGAGACCGCGACGTCGGCGCCCGGGAACAGCTCCGTCCGCCCGAACACCAAGGCGCCGCTGGCGATGACGCTCAAGCTCAACGGGTACTCGACCGCGCAGTTCGGCAAGTGCCACGAGGTGCCTGTGTGGCAGACCTCGCCCATGGGCCCCTTCGACGCATGGCCGTCCGGAGGAGGAGGGTTCGAGACCTTCTACGGGTTCATCGGTGGCGAGAACAACCAGTACGACCCGGCGCTGTACGAGGGGACGACGCCCGTCGAGCCACCGGCCACAGCGGAAGAGGGGTACCACCTCACCGAGGACCTCGCGGACCACGCGGTGGCGTGGGTGCGCCAGCAGAAGGCACTCATGCCGGACAAGCCGTTCTTCATGTACTTCGCTCCGGGCGCCACGCATGCGCCGCACCACGTGCCGAAGGAGTGGATCGAGAAGTATCGAGGGCGGTTCGACGAGGGTTGGGACGTCCAGCGCGAGCGCACGTTCGTCCGCCAGAAGGAGCTCGGGGTCGTCCCCGCCGAGACCGTGCTGACCGCGCGGCACGACGAGATCCCGGCGTGGGACGACATGCCGGACGAGCTCAAGCCGGTGCTGGCGCGCCAGATGGAGGTGTACGCGGCGTTCCTGGAGCACACGGACCATCACGTCGGGCGCGTCATCGACGCCATCGAGGACCTCGGGGTGCTGGACGACACCCTGATCTACTACATCGTCGGCGACAACGGTGCATCGGCCGAGGGCACGCCGAACGGCGCGTTCAACGAGATGGCGAACTTCAACGGCATGGCTGCCTTGGAGACGCCGGAGTACCTGCGGAGCCGGATGGACGAGCTCGGTTCGCCCACCTCGTACAACCACTACGCGGTCGGCTGGGCCTGGGCCATGAACTCGCCCTTGCAGTGGACCAAGCAGATCGCGTCGCACTGGGGCGGCACCCGTAACGGGACCATCGTGCACTGGCCGAGCGGCATCGCGGAGAAGGGCGGGCTCCGCTCGCAGTTCACGCACGTGATCGACGTCGCCCCGACGATCCTGGAGGCGGCCAGGCTCCCCGAGCCGGCGATGGTCAACGGCGTGCAGCAGTCGCCCATGGAGGGCACCAGCATGCTGTACACGTTCGACCAGGCGGACAGCCCCGAGCGTCACGACCTGCAGTACTTCGAGATGTTCGGCAACCGCGGGATCTACCACCGCGGGTGGAGCGCGGTCACCAAGCACCGCACGCCCTGGATCATGGTCGGCGGCACCGTCCCGGCGTTCGACGACGACGTCTGGGAGCTCTACGACGGCTCCGTGGACTTCAGCCAGGCGCACAACCTGGCCGCGGAGCGACCCGACCTCCTCGCCAAGCTCCAGCGCCTCTGGTTGATCGAGGCGACCAAGTACAACGTTCTCCCCATCGACGACCGCACGGCCGAGCGGTTCGACCCCCCGACAGCCGGGCGGCCGACGTTGATCCGGGGGACGTCCCAGCTGTTCTTCGCCGGGATGGGCCGGCTCTCGGAGAACAGCGTGGTGAGCATCAAGAACCGCTCGTACTCCGTCACGGCCGAGATCGACGTCCGCGAGGAGGGGGCGCACGGCGTCCTCATCGCACAGGGAGGCAAGTTCGGAGGATGGAGCGTGTGGGTCAGCTCAGGTCGCCTGACGTACACCTACAACATGCTTGGCATCCAGGAGTTCACGGTGACGGCCGACGAACCCGTGCCGCCGGGCAAGCACCAGGTGCGCATGGAGTTCGCCTACGACGGCGGCGGGCTGGCCAAGGGGGGCGACGTGACGCTCTTCCACGACGGGACGCCGGTGGGCAGCGGGCGCGTCGGAGCGACGCAGCCGATGATCTTCTCCGCCGACGAGACGACGGACATCGGCTACGAGTCCGGCACCACCGTCAGCTCGGGCTACACCGCACGGACCAGCCGCTTCACCGGCAAGATCCACTGGGTGCAGCTCGACGTCGGCACCGACGACAACGACCACTTCATCGATCCCGACGAACGCTTGCGGATCGCCATGGCTCGGCAGTAGGCCGGGTCGCCGTGTCCGGTGTGCGCGCAGGCCAGCTCGGGACGCGGCGGGAGCGACGCCGCATCCTCACCGGGATGGTCGTCCGTTGCGTCGGCGTCGTCGCGCTGCTGACAGCCGTCTACGCCCTCCTCCCGTTCGACCGCATCGCCGACGTCCCGCTCTGGCTCCTGCTGCCGGTCGGCATCCTCGTGCTCACGGCGGTGGCCGCGTTGCAGATGCGGTCGGTCCTCCGGTCGTCGACCCCAGCTCTGCGCGCGATCGAGGCGCTCACCGTGACGGTGACGCTGTTCCTGCTGCTGTTCGCCAGCTGCTACGCCGTCCTGTCGCGCGTGGACGAGGGGAGTTTCGACCTGCCCTCGATGACCCGCACGGACGCGCTTTACTTCACGGTCACCGTCTTCTCGACCGTCGGCTTCGGTGACCTGAGCCCGGTGAGCCAGGGCGCGCGCGTCATCGTGACGATCCAGATGGTGCTCGATCTGCTGCTGGTGGGCCTGGGGATCCGCGCGCTCGTCGGTGTGGTGAACGAGGGGCGTCAGCGCGTGGCGGGCGAGTCGGGCGCCGGCGCGTCGGTGACGAGCGAGTGAGGTGCGCTCAGGGCGTCGTGCCCACCCGTTCCAGCGCGAGCTCGACCACCTGGTAGGGGTCCTGCCCCGGCACGACGTTGTGCATCGTGAGGACGGCATCGCGTGGCCGGACGTGGATCTGCCAGCCCCAGTCCGGCCCCTCCTCGGCGGGATAGGTCCCGTTCAGCCGCAGCTCGTCGTCCTCGACGCCGCCCGTGAAGCTCATCCAGGTCGGACCGGTGTGCCAGGAGTCCACCCAGACGGCCGAGGCCTCGTCGGCCGTGCCGCCGATCAGGATCAGCCCGTCCTGCGGGGCGTCACCGTCCGCCCACGTGTAGGCGACGGAGACGAAGCGGAGGGCCGTGACGCCGACCGTCGCGGTGGCCGGCGAGGACTGGTAGTCGTCGGTGGGCATCAGGCGCAGGAGGTTCGTGCCCTGCCAGCTGCCGGACAGGGGAGCGAGGTGGTCGACGACACTCATGGGCCGACTGTAGCGACCGGTGTTGCTCGGCTGACCAGAGCGACGTGGGTCCACGGGTCGCACGTTAGGGTCGGCCGATGGCCCTGATCCACCGCGCCTCCATCCGTCCGACCAAGGCGGAGCTGCTCGCCGACTGGGTACCCGCTCAGCCGTGGGGGGAGCCGGAGTTCGAGCTGGTCGGTGCGTACCGGTTCGACGACCCGGACGGCGAGGTCGGTATCGAGACGCACGTCCTGTCGACTCCCGACGGGCACCTGCTCCAGGTTCCGCTGACCTATCGCGGCGCCCCGATGCCCGAGACGGAGCAGTTCCTGGTCTGCACCATGGAGCACTCGGTGCTCGGGCGGCGCTGGATCTACGACGCGACCGGGGACCCCGTCTATGCCCGCGTGCTTGCGTCCGTGCTGCTGGCGGGCGTCGACCAGGCCGAGGAGCTGGTCGAGGGCGCCGACGGACCGCGCGAACCGAGCGTGCGCGTCACCGGGAGCGGGTCCCGCTCGCGGGAGGTCCCGGCCATCAGCGACGTGAGCTCGTCGTCCGACGGCTCGACGACGGTCATGGAGATGCCGGGTGCTCCGCAGATCGTCATCTGCCGCCGTCTCGACCGGCACGCACCCACGGCCGACCGTGCGGCCACCCTCACGGGCACGTGGTCGGGTCTTGAGGCGCCGGTCCTGCTGGCCTACGTCGCCTGAGGCGTCGCCGCGCCGGGCTGCCGAACCCGTGAACGACGACGAGCGGCCAGGGCGGCACCGAGCTGCGATGTTCGGCAACGTTCATCCCAGTCGTCCGATCCCGGGGCGACCCCGCACCTACGCTGGCGATCGTGCCCTCCCGAGCGTCCAGGCGCGCAGTCGTGGCCGCCGCGACCTGGGCTGTGTGCCTCGTCGTGGTCTGGGTCGGCGGCCTCCTGCTCGAGCACGCCGGTGCCGTGATCACGTACAACGACGCGCCGCCGTTCGTCGGGCATCTTCGTCTGCGCGTCTCGGTCGGGACGGTCGTCGCCGTGCTCGTCGCAACCTTGGTGGTCGTCTGCGGTCCGGCGTTCGCGCGGTCGGCGCGTTGGGGCGTGCTCCTGCTGCTGGGCTGGGTCGCGACCGCCGCGTTCGCGGTCGCGCTCGCGACCACCGACGGCTGGTCCGCCGTGACGGCGCCGCTGCGGGGCGAGCACGACTACCTCGGTGTCGTGCCGCTGGTCCGGGACGACCCCGGGGCGTTCCTGCGGACGTTCACCGACCGCGCGTTGGAC
The DNA here is from genome assembly GCF_056404795.1 of Cellulomonas sp. P2_B4. Taxonomy (NCBI): domain Bacteria; kingdom Bacillati; phylum Actinomycetota; class Actinomycetes; order Micrococcales; family Cellulomonadaceae; genus Cellulomonas; species Cellulomonas sp. P2_B4. The sequence continues at coordinate 269,744 of NZ_JBFUDI010000002.1, read as the reverse complement.
TACCCGATCCATGTGCGCGGGCACCCGCCCGGGTTCCCGCTGCTGCTCGCCGGAATGGACAGGGTCGGGCTCGGGGGCGCCGGCTGGGCGGCCGCTCTCGTGATCGGGGTGGGGGCGAGCGCGGTCGTCGCCGTCGCGGTCACCGTCCGGGCGCTCGCAGGCGGACCGGGGCAGGACGTCGTGCGGCGCGCGCTGCCTGCGGTGGTCGTGGCGCCGGCGGCCCTCTGGCTCGCGACGACCGCCGACGCGTTCTTCGCCGGCGTGCTCGCCTGGGGCATCGCCCTGCTGGCACTGGCCTCGACGCGGGAACGGGGCTGGCCGTGGGCGCTGGCCTCCGGGCTCGTGCTCGGGCTGTGCCCGTTCCTGTCCTACGGCCTGCTCCCCGTGGGTGCGCTCGCGCTCGTCGTCGGCGTCGCCACGAGGCGCTGGCTGCCGACGATCATCGCGGGGTGCGTCGTCCTGGCGAGCGCCGGCGCGTGGGCGGCCGCAGGGTTCTGGCTGCCCGACGGCATCGCGGTGACCCACCTCGCCTCGTCGCTCGGGCGGGCCGCCGACCGGCCGTACGCGTACTTCGTCGTCGCGGACCTCGTGCTCCTCGGCCTGCTCGTAGGTCCCGCCGGGGTGGGCGGGCTGACGGGCCTGCGGAACCTGCCGCGGGCCGTGCGGCTCCTCGTCCTCGTCGCTCTCGCCGCCGCCCTCGTCGGCGCGCTGTCGGGTGTGGAACGCGGCGAGGTCGAGAGGATCTGGCTGCCTCTGGCCTGCTGGGTCGTGCCGGCTGCGGCGGTCCTCGCGCCGAGCCGACGCTGGCTGGTCGCCCAGGCGGCCACCACCGTCGTGCTCCAGGTCGTCCTCGCCTCGGCCTGGTGAACGGCATCGTCACGTAGCCGTCATCGCCCGGCCGGGTTCGTGGGCCGTGGTCCGAAATACCGTCGAGAGCATGAGCCGCCTGTCCGAGCTCCGGCGCCTGGCGAAGCCTCCCGACCAGGACGACTTCGCGTCGCCGATCCACGACCCCCGCGTCGTCGCGCGGGTCGGCGTGCTGCTCGCGACCGCGATCGTCGTCGCGTTCCTCACCGGCCTGCTCTCCCACCTGCACCAGAACCCGACCCCGCTGCTCCCGCTCCCGCCCGTGCCTGTGTGGGGCTACCGGATCACCCAGGGGCTGCACGTCGCCGCCGGCCTGGCCGCGATCCCGCTGCTGCTGGCCAAGCTGTACGCCGCCTATCCCGCCCTCTTCGCCCGGCCGAGGCTGCGCAGCCCGCTGCACGCGGTCGAGCGAGCGTCGGTGGCCGTGCTCGTGGCGAGCGCGATCTTCCAGGTGGCGACCGGGCTGCTGAACATCTTCCAGTGGTACCCGTGGTCGTTCTCGTTCGTCCGCGTGCACTTCGCGGTCGCCTGGGTGCTCGTCGGCTCGATCATGGTGCACGTCGCCGTGAAGCTGCCGGTCATCATCGACGCGTTCCGGCGACCCGTCGCGGAGCCGTCGGAGCCCTCTGAGGTGGGGACGACGCGCCGTGGGTTCCTGGCAGGCGTCGCCGTCACGGTGCTGGGGTTGACCGCCCTGACGGTCGGCCAGACGGTCCCGGCGCTGTCGGGAGCCGCCATCCTCTCGCCGAGACAGGCCGGGAACGGGCCGCAGGGTCTACCCGTGAACCGGACGGCCCGAGCCGCAGGCGTCGAGGTGACGGCGACCGACCCGGCGTGGCAGCTCTCCCTCGTCGGGCCCGCACGGACCGTTCTCCTCTCTCGCGCCGACCTCGAGGCGTTGCCGCAGGTCACGGTCGTGCTGCCGATCGCCTGCGTGGAGGGGTGGAGCACGACGGCGACGTGGGAGGGCGTGCGCGTTCGGGATCTCGTGGCGCTCGCGGACGGGTCGGTCGACGACGACGTCCGCTTCGTCAGCCTGCAGCAGGGTGGGTCGTACAGGGAGTCGGTGCTGCCGGCCTCGTTCGTGCAGCACCCCGACAGCCTGCTCGCGCTGCGCCTGGGCGGTGAGGACCTCGACCTCGATCACGGATACCCCGCGCGGCTGATCGCGCCGGACCGACCCGGCGTCCTGCAGACCAAGTGGGTGGACCGGATCGAGGTTCTCGCATGAGGTGGTCGGTCGGTCGGCTCGCCCTGCTCGGGGTCGGCGTCGCGCTCGTCGGCGTCGGCGCGGTGGTCGGTCTGACGTCGATCCCGCAGAGGCAGTGGCCCGGCATCGTGCTCTGGATGGCCGGCGGCGTCGCGCTGCACGACGCGATCCTCGCGCCCGCCGCGGTGCTTCTCGGGCTCGTCGTCCTGCCCCGGGTCGAGCCGAGATGGCGGCCGGCGCTGCGGGCCGGCGCGCTGGGGGCCGCGGTGCTCGCGATCTTCGCGGTGGTGATCGTCGGTGCCGCGAGCCGTCGGCGCAACGACTCTGTGGTACCGGTGGCGCCGACGACATCCCTGGTGACCGCGGGCGCCGTGCTCGTGATCGCGGTGCTCGTCGGCGCCGGGGTGGGCTCGTGGACCCGGGGGCGTCGCGCGCCCGCGGATCCCGACCTGCTGCCGCGCGAGACCGACTAGGTGGCCCGGAGCGCCACGACGGTCCGGCCCTTCAGCTGCCACTGCTCGAGCACGGCGAAACCGCAGGTCGGCGCCAGGACGGCCATCGTCCGGGCACCGACACGCGCCCACGGCATGGGCCGGCTCACGTGCCCGTCGGCGGACCGCAGCGTGAGCGGCTCGGTGTCGTCGGCGTCCGGGTCGGCGTCCGTCTCGACGAGCACCAGGCCTCGGGGTCCGACGAGCAGCCGGCACCGACGCAACAGGGCCGCCGGGTCGCCACCGATGCCGATGTTGCCGTCCGCGAGCAGGACCGTACCCCAGCGCCCCTCGGCCGGCACGGGCTGCTCGACGGCGCGACGCAGCGCCATCGCCCCGCGGCGGCGGGTCTGCTCGACCGCGCGCGGTGACACGTCGATCCCGAGCGCCGGTACGCCGCGGGCGTTGAGCGCCCCCACCAGCCGGCCGGGGCCGCACCCGACGTCGAGCACCGGAGCCTCGCACCGCGCGAGCATCAGGTGGTCGACGTCGTCGGGCTCGTCGCTCCAGCGGGCGACCGCGAGGGTCACCGCCCCGGCCGAGCCCACCGCGACCACGGAGGCGCCCTCCAGCGCCGACTCGTAGACCGCGAGCGGGTGCGGGCGCATCAGGCGTCGACCCCGGTCAGGCGCCGCCAGGCGGCAGCGAAACGGGTGTCGGGGTGAGCGAGCGCCACGGCCCGGGCGTCGGCAGGCTCGTCGACGTCGCGCAGCCGGGGCAACATCCGCACGCTCAGGCCGAGCTCGTGGAGCCGGGCCAGCTGGTCGGCTCCGGTGCGGGCCGTCGACATCGGGACTCCGTCGAAGGCGCCGGGGCAGGGCTCGCGCAGGCCGACGGCCCAGAAACCGCCGTCATCCGTCGGCCCGAGAACGGCGTCCGCCCCCCGGAACGAGACGTCGAGCGAGAGCTGGGGCGTGTCCATCCCGACGAGGAGCACGGGCCCGCCGCGGTCGAGACCGGCGTCGACGGCGGCGGTCAGGCGTGCCCCGAGATCGCCCGACGGCTGTCCGACCACCTCGAAGCCGGGCGGCAGCCACGGCCCTGGCCGCCCGTCGAGCGCGACGAGCAGGTGCTCGGCCTCTGCCGCCGCCATGGCGGTCACGGTGTCCTCGATCGCCGCCGACGCGAGCTCGGCGGCCTCGGTCGAAGAGAAGGCGCTGTGCAACCGGGTCTTGACCCGGCCAGGTACCGGCTCCTTGGCGAGCAGGACCAGGGTCCGTGCCCTGTCTGCGGTCGTCACGAGGCGAGCACCCCGGACATGTCGCGCACCGCCCGCACGACCCCCAGCGGCGTGCCGGTCACCTTCGAGCGGCCCGTCCGGGGGGCGTAGTCCACGTCCACCTCGGCGACGGACCACTGCTCGTCGGCAGCCTTCACGACCATCTCGAGCGGGTAGCCCGAGCGTCGGTCCGTCAGCCGCAGGTCGAGCAGCGCGGACCGCCGCGCCGCTCGCATGGGACCCAGGTCGTGCAGCCGCAGGCCTGTACGTCGTTCGAGGCGACCAAGGAGCACGCGGTTGGCGTAGCGCAGGTGCCACGGCCACGCCCGCGTGCTCGTGGGGCGGCGCCGTCCGAGCACCAGGTCGGCCGCGCCGTCCAGGACCGGTCCGAGCACCCGGGGCAGCTGGGCCGGGTCGAGGCTGCCGTCAGCGTCCATGAACGCGACGACGTCCGCCGTCGACGCCAGCAGGCCGGCATGGCAGGCCGAACCGAACCCGCGCCGGTCCTCGTGCACGACGAGGGCGCCGTGCTCGGCGGCAACCGCGTCGCTCCCGTCCGTCGAGCCGTTGTCGACGACGACCGCGCGACAGCCGGTGGGCAACCGGGGGAGCAGCCAACGCAGGGCAGGCGCCTCGTCGAGGCAGGGGAGGACCACATCCACGGTCATCTCTCCACGCTAGGTCGGGGGCACCGACCGGGTCCGTCGCGCCCGATGACGGTTGCCTGACGGATCGCCGCGACGCACGCTCGCGGCGGGTCCCTCGTCATCGGGTGCGGGCTAGCGTGGCCCTATGCCGACGGTTCTGGTGGTGGACGACGAGGAGCTCGTGGTGCGCAGCATCGCCGCCTACCTCGAGGCCGACGGCGTGCACGCCGAGGTGGCGGGCGACGCGCGTGCGGGCGAACGTCTGTGGCGCGAGCTGCGCCCCGACGCCGTGGTGCTGGACGTCCGCCTGCCGGGTGCGTCGGGACTCGACCTGCTGCGCAAGATGCGGCTCGACGCCGACCGGACCCCGGTGGTGCTCCTGTCCGGTCTCGACACGGTGGACGACCGGATCGTGGGCCTGGAGTTCGGTGCCGACGACTACCTGACGAAGCCGTTCAGCCCGCGCGAGCTCGTGCTCCGGCTGCATGCCCTTCTGCGACGCGGCGACATCCAGCCGGGAGACGGCTCGCGTCCGTTCACGGTCGGTCCGCTGACGCTCGACCCGACGGTCCGCACGGCGACGTTCGGCGGCGACGTCCAGACGCTCGCGCCGCGCGAGTTCGACCTCCTGCTGTTCCTCGCGCGGCACGCCGGGTCGACGTTCGGAACGCGCGAGCTGCTTCGTCGCGTGTGGGGGTGGGACTTCGGCGACGACTCGACCGTCGTCGTCCACGTCCGACGTCTGCGCCGCAAGTTCGAGCCGGACCCGGCCGCGCCGGTCCTTCTCACCACCGTCCGCGGGACCGGCTACCGGCTGGCGACCGCGGACGAGCTGGCCGTGGCCGTCGGAGCGGCCCGATGAGCAGGGACCTGTGGTTCATGACCGGCATGACCGCGCTGTGCGCGCTCGGCGTCGGGCTCGTGGGCGCGCTCGTCGTGAGCCGGGTCCGCCGTGCCTCGCTCGTCGCCGCACTGGTCGTGACCGCGCTCGTGCCGGCCGCGGTGATCGGGCTGGCCCTGTGGATCAACGTCGGCGCGATGTTCTTGTCGGACCACGACGCGGCCGTCGCCCGGCTGGTCCTCGTCCTGTCGTCCGTGCCGGCGGTCGTGCTGGCCGTGCTGCTCGGGCGGATGCTCCTCGCCGACGTGCGGTCGGTGGGGGAGCAGGCCCGCGCGCTGGCCGCCGGGTCGACCGCGCCCGCCGCGGGACCGGTGACCGCCGAGCTGGCCGAGCTCGGGGCCGAGCTCGCGCGGACCCGGTCGAGCCTCGAGGCGTCGCGGGCTCGCGAGCAGGCGCTGGAGTCCGCGCGGCGGCAGGTGCTGGCGTTCGTCAGCCACGACCTGCGGTCACCGTTGTCGGGGATCCGCGCAACCGTCGACGGGCTTCGTGACGGGGTGCTGGTCGACACGGGCTCGGCCTACGCCGGGATCGAGGCGGCCACCGACCGGCTGGGTCGCATGATCGACGACCTTGCCGAGCTGTCCCGGACCGAGGCCGTGCCCACCGAGCCCTCGCCGACCGACGTTCCGCTGAGCGAGGTCCTGCACGAGGTCCTGGCCCACTCGGCGGCCGGCGCAGCCGCTCGATCGGTGGCCCTCGAGATCGACGTGCAGCCGGGCCTGCGGGTACGAGGCGTCTCCGAGGAGCTGGCCCGGGTGCTCGACAACCTGGTCGGCAACGCGGTGCGCAGCAGCGGCACGGGCGGGACGGTGCGTGTCGCCGGGCGACGCGCCGACGGCCAGGTGCGCGTCGCGGTCGAGGACACGTGCGGTGGCATCCCCGACGACGACCGGGCGCACGTGTTCGACGAGGGCTTCCAGGGCCACGGCGTATCCGCCGGCGTGGGAGCGTCGGGTCTCGGCCTGGCCATCGTCGGCACCGTCGTCGCGGCGCACGGCGGTCGCGTGGGGGTCGAGGCGACCGACGGGGGCTGTCTGTTCGAGGTCCTGCTGCCGGCGAGCTAGCTCTGCGACAGCCCGTCGGACAGCGACGTCGTCGCGTGCCAGCCGAGCACCTCGCGCGCCATGTCCGACGACGCGGTGACGTGCCGGACGTCGCCGAGGCGGTACTGCCCCGTCACGACGGGCTCGGGCCCACCGACCGCGTGCGCGAGCGCCTCGGCGAGGCCACCGACCGTGGTGACGGTCCCCGATCCCACGTTGAGCGCGACGAAGCCGTCGGTGTCCGCGCGGACTGCGGCACCGACGGCTGCCGCGACGTCGTGCACGTGCACGAAGTCGCGCCGCTGCCCGCCGTCCTCGAACACGCGCGGTGGTCGCCCMGCAGCGAGCTCGGAGCGGAAGAGCGACGCGACGCCGGCGTAGGGCGTGTCCCGCGGAGATCCCGCGCCGTAGACGTTGTGGAACCGGAGGGCGACCGCGCTTCCACCGGTCTCCCGCACCCAGGCGGACAGCAGGTGCTCGCCGTGCACCTTGGTCGCTGCGTAGACGTTGCGGGGATCGAGCGGGGCGTCCTCCGCCACGAGCGTCGGTACCAGGACGGCGTCGCAGCGGGGGCAGCGCGGGTCGAAGATGCCCGCGTCCAGGTCCGCCGGCCTGCGCGGTCCGGGCGCGACCCGTCCGTGCTCCGCGCAGTCGTAGGCGCCCTCGCCGTACACGACCATCGAGCTGGCGAACACGACCCGTGCGACGTTCTCGGTCGCGGCGGCTCTCAGGATGCAGGCCGTGCCGAGGTCGTTCGAGGACACGTAGTCGACGATGTCGCCGAGGTCCACCCCGAGGCCGACCTTCGCGGCGAGGTGGACCACGACCTCGGCGTCCTGGGTGAGCGTCCCGACGAGATCCTCGTCGCGGATGTCGCCGCGCACGAGTCGGCCACCGGATGCCTCCGGCGCGGCCGGGTGCACGTCGGGCCGCAGGGAGTCGAGCACGGTGATGTCGTGACCGGCCCTCGCCAGGGCGCGGACGGTCGGACGGCCGATGAAGCCGGCTCCGCCGGTGACGAGGACGCGCATTCCACCAGCATCTGCGCGGCACGCCCTCGACGGCAGGGCGGCGGTGATGACGGGATCCTGACGGATCGCCGGCGCGATGGGTCCAGGCTCCGACCTCGGGCTACGGTCGCCGCATGGACGCATCGCCCATCGGGATCATCGGCGGATCAGGTCTCTACGAGCTGTTGGAGGATGCGTCGCAGGTGCGGGTGCAGACCCCGTACGGCGATCCCAGCGATCCTGTGCACCTCGGACGGCTCGGCGGGCGGAACGTCGCGTTCCTGCCGCGGCACGGCGCCGACCACCGCTTCCCGCCTCACCGGGTGCCGTACCGAGCCAACCTGTGGGCCTTGCGTTCTCTCGGTGTCCGGCGCGTCCTGGCACCCAGCGCGGTCGGTGCGCTGCGCCCCGACCTCGCACCGGGCACGCTCGTCGTTCCCGACCAGATCATCGACTCGACCTGGGGTCGGGAATCGACGTACTACGACGCGCCGGGCGCCGTCGTGCACGTCGGCTTCGCGGACCCGTACTGCCCGCAGGGGCGCACGGCGGTCCGCTCGGGCGGGATGCCGGTCGTCGACGGCGGCACGCTCGTCGTCATCCAGGGGCCACGGTTCTCGACGCGTGCCGAGTCCCGGCGCAACTCGGTCGCGGGCGGCGACGTCGTGGGCATGACCGGCATGCCGGAGGCGGTGCTGGCCCGCGAGCTCGCGCTCTGCTACACCGGCCTGGCCGTCGTCACGGACGCCGACGCCGGAGTCGAGGCGGCCGGTGCTGTGAGCCACCAGGCCGTGCTCGAGCAGTTCGCGCACAGCGTCTCCCACCTGCGCACGGTGCTCGCCGACGTCGTCGCCGCACTGCCCGTCGAGGACGAGTGCTCGTGCCGTCACGCCCTGGACGGGCTCACCCTGCCGTTCGAGCTGCCTACCTCGTCGGGCCCCTACTGACGTTCGCACCGCTTGCGCCCCGGAGCGCTGCGGGGTCAAGATCGGCGGACGGCTCCAGCCGTCCCCACGAAGGAGGTCGGCGCATGGCCACGACCGAGACAGCGATCCTCGCCGGCGGATGCTTCTGGGGTGCGCAGCAGCTGCTGCGACGCCGCCCGGGAGTGATCTCCACGCGCGTCGGCTACTCCGGCGGTGCCACGCCGAACGCCACGTATCGCAACCATGGCGACCACGCCGAGGCGGTCGAGATCGTCTTCGATCCTGAGGAGATCTCCTACCGGACCCTGCTGGAGTTCTTCTTCCAGATCCACGACCCGTCGACGAAGAACCGGCAGGGCAACGACATCGGCCGCAGCTACCGGTCGGCGATCTTCTACACCTCTGAGGAGCAGCGTCGCGTTGCGCTCGACACGATCGCGGACGTCGACGCGTCCGGACTGTGGCCCGGCGCGGTCGTGACCGAGGTCGAGCCGGCCGGTGAGTTCTGGGAGGCCGAGGAGGAGCACCAGGACTACCTGGAGAAGCTCCCGCACGGTTACACGTGCCACTACGTGCGGCCGGGCTGGCAGCTTCCGCACCGCGACGAGCAGCGGGTCGGGTAGAGCCTGAGGTTCTGCACTCGGGCGGCGACGTCGCCGTGTGCGACCCCTCGTTCATGCCTTCCGCCCGACCCGCGCGTCGGGTCACACGCCCTGTCACACGGGTGCGCAGTCTCCTGGTGCCTCGAGCCCGACGGACGTCGCCGGGCTGAGCACCGGAAGGTAGACGCAATGGCACTCTTCATGGACGCCCACACCGTCGCGGGCGGAGTCTCGGCAGCCGCCGTCGCATCCGCCCACCAGGCGGACGTGGCGACGCAGGACGCGTACGGCGTCAACTACATGCGGTACTGGGTCGACGAAGCGGCAGGCAAGATCTTCTGCCTCGTCGAGGCGCCGGACGCCGAGACCGCCTCCACCGTGCACCGCGAGGCCCATGGCCTCGTCGCCGACGAAATCTACTCCGTCGCCGAGGGTGCCTGACCCAGCGGGTCGGCAGCGACGCGGCCTCGTTCTGCGTCGCTGCCCGACCCGTGCCGCACACCCACATCCTTGCCGCGCCCAGATCGGGCGTACGGACCTCCAGACAGAAGGTGCAGCACCATGGATCCGAAGGGCACGTTGCCCGCAGGGTCGACGTCTCACGCGCGAACCTCGTCGCGGCGGGCGGTCGAGCACACCAGGCTCGCGGCGGGAGAGCGCCGCGCCGCCGTCGCGCACGGCCGTTCCGCGCAGCCGCCGGGCACCGGCCTCCGGCGATCGGCGGAGCCGTTCCGCTCAGGGACGGTCGAGCTGGCGCAGGTACTCGACCAGGCCGCGCACCGCATCGCCGAGAAGGGCACGTCTGTTGAACGCCGCCTGTTCGAGGCCATGGCCGAGGTGGCGGCCCAGTCCGCGCCGGGTGTCGCAGCGGCACTGACGGACCCGGACGGTACGGAGATCTCTCGGCTGCGCGCGTTCGGCCTGGCGCACACCCATCTGCTGGAGTCGCTCGGTCCGCGCGAGCACGCCTGGTTGCTCGACCTCCTCGAGGGCGAGACGGGCGGCCTCGAGCGTTCTGCCGTCCCGGCGTGATGGGACGCCTCCGACGTCACCGACCGGCCGCGTCCCCGGGTGTTGTGCAAGGCTGCTCGACGTGAGCGCGAGCCCGCAGGAGCCGGCGCGGACCCCGCCGTCGAGGCTGGTCGTCCAGCTGCTCGGCCGGCCCCGCACCGACGTCGACGGCGCACCCGGGTACCGGTTGCGCAGCCGCAAGAGCTGGGCGCTCCTGGCCTTCCTGCTGCTCGGCGAGAGGCCGCCCACACGCACCCAGCTGGCCTCGCTGCTCTTCGCCGAGGCGGACGACCCCCTCGGGGCCCTGCGGTGGTGCCTGGCGGAGATCCGACGCGCGCTCGGCCACGGTGTCGTCCTCGACGGCGACCCCGTCACGATCTCCCTGCCCGTCGGTACCACCGTGGACGTGGACGTGCTGGTCCGCGGTCACTGGAGCGCGGCGGTCGAGCTCCCGGGTCTCGGCCAGGACCTGCTCGACGGCCTGGTGATCCAGCATGCCGATGCCTTCGAGTCGTGGTTGCTCTCCGAGCGCCGTCGGCTCACGGCCGCCACGGAGTCGATTCTGCACGAGGCGGCGCTCGGGCATCTCGCCCGTGGGGATCTCGACCGCGCGCGCGACCTGGCCGTCCGGGCGGCCGTGCTGAGTCCTCTGGACGAGAACCACCAGGCCCTGCTGATCAGGCTCTACCGTCTGGCAGGCGACGACGAGGCCGCCCGGCGCCAGTTCGACGCCTGGGCGGCGGTCGCGGAGCAGGAGCTCGGCGCGCCTCCCGGCGCTCCGGTGCTGCTCGCGATGCGGGAGGGACCCAGGCCGGCAGGCGGTGCGGGGGCCGTCTCGATCCAGGCGGTGACCGAGGCCGGGGTCGCGGCCGTCTCCGCGGGTGCTCTGGCCGCCGGCGTGTCCTCGTTCGAGAACGCGGTCGGACTCGCCGACCGCAGCGGCGTCGACAGCGCGCGGATCTCGACCCGCCTGGTGCTCGCCGAGGCTCTCATCCATACGTTGGGCGGCCTCGACGAGGCGGGTCTGACGATCCTGACCGAGGCCGAGCGCATCGCCGTCGCGAACGGTGACCGCGAGGCCACGACCCGGGTGCAGGCCGAGGTGGGGTACGTCGACTTCCTGCGCGCACGGTACGACCGAGCTGAACGATCGCTGTCCCAGGTGCTCGCCGAGGAGGCGACGTCGCCGTCCGTCCGGGCCAAGGCGCTGACCTACCTCGGGTGCGTGGCCAGCGACCGCGCGGAGTATCCACGCGCCGTCGCCCTGCTGCAGGGCGCAGTTCACGCCTCGCGCGAGGTCGACGAGCCCCGGCGAGAGGCCTTCGCTCTGTCGATGCTGGGCCGGGTCAGCCTGCTCCGGGGGGACCTGGCCGGAGCCACCGAGATCCTTGCGTCCGCGAGCGACCTCGCCGAACGCGACCACTGGCTCTCGTTCCTGCCGTGGCCGCAGGCGCTGCTGGGCCAGACCTGGCTGTCGCTCGGCGACCTCGACGCCGCCGAGCGCGCGCTCCACCAGTCGTTCGCCCGGGCGTGCCAGATCGGTGACCCCTGCTGGGAGGGGATCTCGGCCCGCGGGCTGGCCCTGCTGGGGGAGGCTCAGGGTGAGGTGGACCAGGCGTTCGAGGTGCTCCTGGACGCGCGGGCGCGCACCAACCGACTGGCCGACCCGTACGTCTGGCTCGACGTCCACATCCTCGACGCGCTGTGCGAGATCGGACGACGTCACGGACATCCGCTGACCGCGTCGTGGGCCGACGCGATGCTCGACCGGTCGTCGCGCACCGGCATGCGGGAGCTGACCGTGCGAGCGATGCTCCACCAGGCCGCATTGCGCGTCCGCGGGGACGCCGAGCTGGCCGCCCTGCTGGCCGACGACATCGACAGCCCGGTGCTCTCCGCGCTGGTCGCGGCGGCCGACGAGCGCTGACAGCGCTGCACGTCCTTCGTGGCACCGGGACGAGCCGGGGTGCATCCCGCTCAGCGGGCGCAGGCGCCGAGGAGATCGGCGCCTGCGCCGCCGGGTGTCAGTCCGCGTCGGCAGGTCGAGCAGGATCGGCGCCCGTCGGGTCGTCGGGGTAGATCTTCTCCACGGGCACGTCCTGGTTGTCGCCCTGCTCGGGTTCTCCCTGTTCGGGCTTGGACTCCGGCAGGGCGGGCTCGTCAACGGCCGGGCGCAGCGTCGGGTCGTCTGTCGTCATGGGCCTTTCCTTCCTTGTCAGGATGCCGCGCGGGCTCGGGCGACGAGCGCGTCGGCGACCGCGGGCACGAAGCGGTGGAGGTCGTCGGGGTTCCTCGAGGTGATGAGCCGGTAACCACGGTCGTCGTCCACGGCGACCGGTTCGTCGACCCAGGTGGCGCCGGCGTTGCGCAGGTCGGTCTGCAGCGAGGCGTACGACGTCAGCGTCTTGCCGCGGACCACGTCGGCCTCGACGAGCGACCACGGTCCGTGGCAGATGGCGGCGATCGGCTTCCCGGCAGTCGCGAACGAGCGGACGATGTCGACGGCCGCGGTCTCGAGCCGCAGGGAGTCGGCGTTCAGGGTGCCGCCCGGGAGCAGGAGCAGGTCGAAGTCGTCGGGCGAGACGTCGGACAGCGCGGCGTCGGCGTCGACGGTCCGTCCCGGATCCTTGTCACCGACGAGCGTCTGGACCGGATCGTTCGACACGGCGGCGACGACGACGGTCGCTCCTTGTGCGCGGAGCCGGTCGACGGGCACGACGAGCTCGTCCTGCTCGACGCCGTAGTTGGTCACGAGAGCGAGGACCGACCGGTCCGTGAGATCAGGGTCCGTCATGACGCCTTTCCTTTCGCCTTGTCGGTGGTGATTGGCCCGTAGAGCGGCTGGACCTCGGCCATCTCCAGGTCGGCGGTGGCCTGGATGAGAGCCAGGAGATCGGTGTCCAGCCCCGGGGAGAACTCCTCGTAGCGCTCCTCGGCGATCGTCGAAGGGACGCCTGCGGGTGCCTGCTCGGTCGCGTCCAGCTGGGTGCCGTCCTTCGACGGCGACATGCCCTGGAAGATCTTCCCGGCCTCCGAGGCCGCGGTCAGGTCGAAGCTGTACTGCTTGCTCTGGAGCCCGAGGTCGACCAGCTTCTTGACCTCGGGGAACCGCTCCGCGTTGGTCTTGGGGATGGGCAGCACCTTGGCCCAGTCGACGCCCAGCGTCTCGAGGGCGCGCGCGTAGGCGTTCTCGTGCGCCTGGTCGCGCACGATGAGGTAGGCGATCGTCGACCGCGCCGTCTTGTTGGCGGTCATCTCGTAGATCCGGCACTTCTGCAGACGACCGGTGGACTCGAGCATCAGGTTGTAGAGCAGGTCGAGCACGAGGTTGCCGGAGTTGTAGACGTAGGAGCCGCTCCAGGGGTTGCCGGCGGCGTCCACGGGGAGTGCTCCCTGCGAGGCGACGAGGTAGTGGTGGATGTTGCCCTGGTCGAGCGCGGACTCCAGCGGCGTGGCACCCCCTGCACCCGGCTTGTCGAGCGGGTCGGACTTCTTGCCGTTGTAGGCGGGGGAGCCGTCGAGCAGTCGCGCGATGGTGGTGCCGATGAGCTCGACGTGGCTGATCTCCTCGGTGCCGATGCCTTGGAGCAGGTCGCGGTACGGCTTGGCCTTCGGTCCTCGGAAGTTGATGCTCTGGAAGAGGTACTGCATCATCGTGCGCATCTCGCCGAACTGACCGCCGAGCCCCTCCTGCAGGGCATTGGCGGCGGCCGGGTCCGGCTCGTCGGCCTCGATGTCGTTGATCAGGCGCTGCACGTGCAGGTACATCGGATCTCCTTCGATCGGGGGTCTATCGCTGGTCGGTGTCGTCGTCCTTGCCGCGCGACTGTCGCAAGGCGCGACCCCGTCGCTCGTCGTCGTCCTGCTTGGCCTGCTTCTTCTCGCTCGCCGTCGTGTCTCGCGGCGGGAGCTGGATGGTCTTCTCGGCGGCGATCCCGCCCTGAAGCTCGCGCCCGCGCTCGACCTCGGCGTCGAGCTCGGCCCCGAACAGCAGCGCCAGGTTCGTGATCCACAGCCACAGCAGCAGCACGATCACGCCGGCCAGCGACCCGTAGGTCTTGTCGTAGCTGGAGAAGTTCGACACGTAGAGGCCGAACCCGACCGACGCCAGGACCCACACGACGATCGCGACGACGGCGCCGATGCTGGTCCAGCGGAACTTCGGCTGGCGCACGTTCGGCGTGAAGTGGAACAGGATCGCGACGGCGGCCACGACGAGCACGAGGACGACCGGCCACTTCACGATGTTCCAGACGGTCACCGTCGCGTCGCTGAGGCCGACGGTCGAGCCGACCGACCGTGCGACGTCGCCCGAGAGCACGAGCGCGGCGACGACGACCACCGCGATGACGACGAGGACCAGCGTGACCAGCAGCAGGACGGGACGCAGCTTCCAGATCGGCCGCCCCTCGTCGATCTCGTAGACGCGGTTCATGCCCCGGCTGAACGCCGCGACGTACCCGGACGCGGACCACAGGGCCACGACGAGCCCCAGGACGAGCGCGAATCCCGCCGCCGGTGCCTTGGTCAGCTGATCGAGGATCGGCTCGAGGCTCTCGACCGCGGACGCCGATCCCAGGTCGCCCACGATCTCGAGGACGTCGTCGACCATCTTCTGCGGGTCACCGAGCAGGCCCAGGATCGAGACGAGGGCCAGCAGCGCGGGGGCGATCGCCAGGACGGCGTAGTACGTGAGCGCCGCCGCCAGGTCCGTGCACTCGTCCTTGGCGAACTCGCGCAGCGTCTTGCGGACCACGTAGGTCCACGACGGGCGCGTGATGTCGTCGGGCGAGTCGGGCTTGCGTGGGTCCTCAGGAGCGGGCGCGCGCTCCTTCTCGGTGCTGCGGGTGCTCGCGGTGTCGTGCGTGGTCATACGGCCGGGCCGTTCCCCGTCTGGGTGTGCACGCCGCGCACCGAGTCCGCCGCCTCGGACGCGTCCGACCGCAGGCCCGAGGCGGCGGACCGGCCCTCGTCGGCGAGCGTGCTGCCCGCCTCGCTCGCGCGATCCTTCACCGCGGCCGCGGCGTCCTGCGCCGGCTGCCGCAGGTTCTCCGCGAGATCCTGAGCGGCATCCTTCGCCTCCTCGACCAGCGGCGCAGCCTGCTCCTTCGCGGACTGCGCAAGACGCTGCTCCTGACGGGTGCTGGGAAGCAGCGACGACACCAGCCAACCCGCTCCGAAGGCGATCAAGCCTGCAGCGAGCGGGTTCCCTCGCGTCCGCTCCTTGGCCGCACCGGGCAGACCGGAGGCGGCCTCGCCGAGGCCCTTCGCGGCGGAGCCCGCGGCGTCCGTCCCGTCGGAGACACCTCCCATGAGCCGGTCCTTCACCCCGGCGGCGGCACCCCGCAGCCGTTCGGCCTGCCGCTGCGCGGCCTGGGTGGGGCTGACCTTGTCGGTGAGCGCGTCGACGTCCGAGCTGAGCTCGGCACGCGTGCGCTCGATGTCCTGGCGAATCTGGTCCGGGTCGGTGCTCATCGGTTCTTCTCCTCGTGACCTTGCAGTGCGTGGGGGATCTTCTTGACGGACGAGGCGGTCTGCTGCAGACCGCGGACGCGGCGCGTCTCGGCACGACCGCGCACGGCAAGAACGGCGCCCACGACCGCCCAGACGCCGGCGACGACGAGGGCCGACCAGCCCCAGCCGAGGGACTCGCCGAGTCCCCACCAGAGGGCGACCGAGAGGAACAGCAGCACCATGTGAGCGGCGACGGCGGCGCCGGCGAACATCGACCCGCCCTTGGCGGCCTGCTTCGCGGACTGTCGGACCTCGGCCTTGGCGAGCTCGACCTCCTGGCGGAGCAGCGTCGACAGGTCTCGGGTCACATCGCCCAGGAGGTCGCCGACGGACTGACGGGGCGGCGCATCCAGCGGGTCGGTCATGTCTGGTCCCAACCCACCGTGCTCGGCACGGGTGTGGCGAGGTCGTCGCTGAAGCGCGGACGCTCCTCGACCGGGTCACCGTCGAGGCGGTGCGTCCCGCCCGTGCGTGCAGCCTCCGGCGCCGCAGGCGACGCGTCGCGGAGCCCCCGGGTGAGGCGTCCGAGAACCACGCCGGCCGCAGCAGACGCGATCAGGAACGTGCCGGGGCGGCGTCGCGCGAAGGCGACGATCTCGTCGAGGACCTCGTCGGGTCCCCGGCTCTCGAGCCAGCGCCCGGCGCGGCCGATGCGGTCGCCGAGCTCCCGCACCACCTCGGCGCCCACGCCGGGACCGGCCGCGGACGTCGCCATCTGGTTCAGCTGGTCGCCGACGGACGACAGGCCCGAGGCGATCCGGCTCTGCTGCGCGCCCGTCTGGTCGGCGAACTCGGCCCGTGCCTGTCCCCACAGGTCACCGATCTGGCGCTTCGCCTCGTCGGTCACCGCACCGGCCTCGCTCTTGGCGTCGTCGAGGAGCTGATGTCCTGCCTCGACCGCCGAGTCCTTGAGGGAGGCCCCTTCGTCCCGCACTGCCTCGGCGGTGGTGGTCGGCGAGTCGTGCCTTGCGCCGGTCGTGCCGGGATAGGGGCTTGCGTACTGGTCCGTCATGGTGGCCTCGTCTCGTGTCGAGCGGGGCCCGAGGACCGGACGTCGAGGGACGACCGGGCGCCGGGCCTGGTCGCGAGGAGCGACCGTCCGCATGGGGGTGGGAGCGCGCTACGCGCTCGGTGGTGCATCACGGTGTGCGCGAGAGCCGGCACACCTACCCATGTCCGGCGACATGTCCTGTCCCGGGCGACGGTCGACGGACGGAGAGTTCCCGTCCGGTCCTCGGACGCTAAGCCTGATGCCGGCGTCTCGCCACCGGAAGGTCGCTCCTGGCGCGCGAGAGGCTGGTCCCCGGGCTCAGCTGCGCTGGCGGAAGGTGTCCGTGAGCTGCGGTGCCCTGCCGGTCACGGCCTCGACGATCGTCGCCGCGACCTCGCGCAGCTTGACCTTGCGATGCTGCGACGCCGCGCGCAGGATGGCCATCGCCTCATCGGTTGAGCAGCGGTTCTCTGCCATCACGACACCGAGGGCCTGGTCGATCACGGCGCGCGAGGCGAGCGCGGCGCGAAGGTCGGCGTTCATCTCGACCTGCTCCGCGCTCTTCAGGCACAGGGAGACGGCGCGGGCGATCTCATCGGCGTACATGTCGGCCACGCGGATCGCGGCCTCGTCCCACGCGTTCGCCTCGACGGCGTAGAGGTTCAGTGCGATGTGGGCTCCGTCGCGTACCTGCCGGGGGAGGGCAGCAGCCGACCTGAAGGTGCCCTCGGCCGCGGCCCTCCAGGCTGGCCAGCGGGTCTCTGCGGCGATGTCGGGGACATGCACGATCTCTCCGATGTCGATGGAGGTCAGGCACGGGCCGTCATCGGCGGAGTACTCGACCTCGTCGCACACCGCTGCCATGGGGTCGCTCGCGGCGACGAGCGTCGGGCGGCCGTTGCGGCGCAGGGTGATGGTCGCGGAGGTCGCGGCGCCCACGTGGCGCGCAGCCGCTTCGGCGACGCCGTCGAGGAAGTCCTCCACCGTCGTGGTCGTCAGCAGGACGTCCTGGAGCTCCCTGTAGGCGGTGACCTGCTCGGCCTCGTTCATCTCAGCGCATCTCCTTGCGTCCCACCGGGGCGGCTCTCGGAGCACGCCCGTCCCGCGTGTCTGCACTCTGAACGCTACGCCGGTCACGGTCGTCGGACACGGACGTCGACGGCGACGAGGCCGGGCACCGAGACCGCGCGGGTGGCACGGCACGTCGAGAGGAGCGGATCTGACGTGACCTGCGCCAACGTCACGGCGACGAGGCCCTCCGCGGTCGCCAGCTCGACGTACCAACCGTCCTCGCGACGCTCCTCCAGCACCGGGGGGAACGCGCCGATGCGCAGGTCTCCCAGCAGTCGCCGAGCGGCGTCCTGGGCCGACTGGACGGCGTGCGAGAAGCAGCTGCGGCCGCGCAGCAGAGCCGGCACGACCCGTGCGTCCAGGTAGGCGTCGGCGACGTCCACGGCGTCTGCGTCGTCCACCCGCCCGTAGTACAGCCCGTGCGGCAGCACGACCATGGTGCCCGCGAACCGGTCGCCGCCGAGGTGGGAGCACTCCCAGGTCTGCTCGGGGTAGCGCTCGGCGAGCCGCAGCGCGACGGGCCTGCCCCGGACGGCGCAGCACTGGTCATGGCGACCGTGCGTGCACACCGCGAAGACGGGCTCGTCGGACGACCTCCCGCTCGAGCCGTCGAGAGGCACCTCGAGGAGCTCGCCGGGGTGGTCGACCTCGCCCCAGACGACGGTCTCCGTCCCGGGCCGGGAGTCGACCCAGGCCCAGCGCACGGTGGAGGGGGCCCGTCGCCGGTCGACCCGACGGATCGCGAGCGGACGGACGCCGGCGTCTTCCACCCGTCGAACGAGCTCGCGGCCGAGGCGCACGTCGTACGGCGGGTCCAGGAACGCGTGGGCTCCCCAGCCGGCCGGGCTCTCGACCAGGAACCACGTGTCCCCCCGGGACGCCGTGCCGGCGAGCGGATCGACGCGTTCGCGGGCACGGTCGCTGCACGGTGCCCAGTCGCTCACTCCGCGGTCACCACGTACCCCTCGCGCAGCAGGCGTCGGCCGACGACCACGCCGCTGGCCGGGTCGAGCCCAGGGAGCGCACCCACCGCGACCGGTTCGCCCGTCAGGATCCGACGTAGCGCGGGCTCCGCCTCCGCGGGCAGCGTCACCACCTTGCCTCGGGCTGCGAGCCTGACTCGGCCGCCGACCGTGCGCAGCTCCGGATCGAGCGCCTCGCGGAGCCGGACTCGTGTCGTCGCAGTCATCGATGCAGCCCGGGACAGCGTGCCGACGGGCCCGACAGGCTCCGGCCGGGTGTCGCGTCGGAATCGCGCGCCCAGCCGGTCGGCGACGAGGGCTGGAGAGTCGTCGGCGCTGCCGGTGAGCGCGTCGACGAGCAGGTCGGCGACCTCGTCGACGAGCGGGCGCAGCTGCTCGGGGTCGCTGACGTCCACGCCGAGCGGCAGCGAGGACCGCAGGCCGGCGCTGTCCCCGATCGTGCTGACCAGTGCATCGACGATGTCGGCTCGGGTATAGGCCGACATGCCGACCGTCAGGTGCACGGAGGTATCGCCCAGCGCCTTCGCCGAGTGGATCCATCCGCGCGGCAGGTAGAGGGCGTCGCCCGGCCGCAGGACCTCGTCGATCACCGGAGCGCCCTGCGCGGCGAGTACGACCTCGTCGCGGTGCTCGGTCCACGGCTGGTCCGCGAGCGGGTCAGGGTGGACGGGCGCGTGGATGGTCCAGTGCTTCTCCCCGGCGATCTGCAGGACGAACACGTCGTGCGTGTCGTAGTGCGGGTCGAAGCCCTGCGAGGAGGGCGGCGTGACGTAGGCGTTGACCTGGGCCGGATGGCCGATCTCCGCGACGAGCCGTCGTGTGAAGTCGATCAGGGGCGGCCACAGGCGGTGCAGGCCCTGGAGCACGATGGTCGCTCCCGCGCCGAACTCGGTCAGGACCTTGTCGGACGAGAGCTGGTCGCCGACCTCGGCACCGTAGCCGCCGGGCGCGGTGAACCGGCCCGGAGGCAGGACCGTGCCTTCGTGAGCGAGCCGCACGAACGGCGTCCGGACCCCTCGGCGGGCGACGAGCTCGTCCACCGCGTCGACCGAGAAGAGGTCCTTGAAGCCGCCGTCCCCGAGCGTGTCAGCGCGCGAGAGCAGCGGCGCCTGCGCCCAGAACTCGCGCGCGAACTGCTCGGTGGGGATGCCGAGACACCGGCCCAGGACCGAGCCTGGGCCGGTCGTGAGCCCGACCACTACGCCGAGCCGTCGGCGCCGCCGTCGTGGCCCTCGGCGTTGGCCCCGCCGTCCGCGGGACCCTCGCCCGCCGAGCCGTCGGCTCCGCCGTCGTGCCCGCTCGGGTTGGCGCCGCCGTCCGCCGGGCCCTCGCCCGCCGAGCCGTCCGCTCCACCGTCGTGACCTGTGAGGTTCGCCCCGCCGTCGGCAGGTCCTTCGCCCTCGGACGGCTGCTCGGTCGTGATGTCGTCGTCGTTGATGCTCATCGTTCACCCCTTGCTCGGCGTGCCAGCCCTGCTGCTCGAGCTTGCTGCCGTCCGAGCGTATAGACGGACTACCGCGTCCGCCGGTCGGGAGAGGTCAGCCCGACAGGGCCGAGCGCAGGTACCGGGCGTAGCCGCCCGGCGTGCGACCCGTCGTGCGGCCGGACGTGAGCACGTCCCCGTCGTCGCAGGCGACGAGGACCGCGGACCCGGTCGACGCGATCCGCTGCACGAGGTGGACGTCCTCGTGCTCCGGCTCGTGGTCGAACCCCCCTGCGCGGAGGTAGGCGTCCGCCCGGACGCCCAGGTTCGCCCCGTGCACGTGACCGTTCGGCCGACCGGGGATGCGTGTCGCGGCCCACCTCGCGAGCTGCTGCTCGTCCAGGTCGCGAGGATCAGGGCGCACCGTGCCGACGACCACGTCGGCGCCCAGGTCGGCGTGCGCGAGCTGCCGGGTCAACCAGTGGGTGGGCACCTGCGAGTCGGCGTCCGTGCTGGCGATCCACGTGCGGGCCAGGTCCGAGCGCGCAGCCGACAGCCCGTGGGACACCCCGAACGCCCGGGCGGCACCGACCGACCGCGAGGCGATCGTCTGCACGTCCACGGGGAACCGGACGGCGATCGCCTCGGTCGCGTCGTCGCAGTCGTCGAGCACGACGACGACGTGCACGCTGGGACCGACGGTCGCCGCAGCCGCCTGGGTCACCGACTGCAGGCAGCGGGCGATGAGGACCTCCTCGTTGCGCGCAGGCACGACGACGACCACGTGCTCGATCGGCGCCGTCACGCCAGCCCCGCCCGGCTCGCGACCGAGCGCGGATCGCGGCTCCACGCCTCGAGGACGAAGTCGTCCTCGACGTGCACCAGGAGCCGTCGCGCATCGATCGAGCGGCGCAGGACGTGGTGCACCGCGTCGCCGCCCAGCGGGTACTCCGCCACGGGGTGTCGCCAGTGGCACGCCACCAGGGTGCCCGTCTCGGTGAGCGCGCCCGTCAGCTCGGACGCCAGTCGCCGCAGATGTGGCGCGGTCAGGTAGTACCCGACCTCTGAGAGGACGATCAGGTCGTAGGGACCACCCGGGACACCCTCCGCCATGTCGTGCTGGACGAGGTCGACGTTCGACAGGTGGCCGAGTCGTTCCTTCGCCTGTGCCAACGCTGCCGACGAGACGTCTGTCGCCACCAGCCGGTCGCAGCGCCGAGCGAGCTCGACGGTGAGCGTGCCGATCGAGCAACCGATCTCGAGGACGCTCCCGAGCTCGTCGTCGGGGATCGCGGCGAGCGTTGCTGCCCGCTTTCGGCGCTCGTACCACCGCGTCGCCAGGTACCACGGGTCGCCGCGGCGGGCGTAGCTCGCGTCGAAGAACGCCGAGGGCAGATCGTTCGACGGCTCCCCGGCGGTGACGAAGACCTCGACGTCCCGGTCGAACGCGCGAAGGAACTCGGGGTGCAGCGGGGCCTCGTCCGCAGCTGCCGGCGACGCCGCGCGGACCTGCGTGATGTGCGCGCGGACCGCCCGGTTCTTCAGCACGATCGAGCGGTCGGACAGCGGCAGCGCCCGCATGTGCGACCACGGCACGTCCGGGTCCGCCGGCGTCGCCCAGTGCCAGAGCCAGATCGGGTACTCGAGCAGCAGTGCGCCGGTCTGGGCGGCGAGCTCGGCGCAGATCTCACCCAGCACCCGGTGGTCCCGGTGGCCATCGCCCCGCCACGGCGCCACCAGGGTCGCGACCGAGGCGCCGCAGATCTCGGCCAGCTCGGCGGCGATGGGCTCACGCTCCTCCAGGACGCTGCCGTCCCGATGGCCGAGAAGCGTCACCGGCGAGTCGGGTGACAGGAGTGCGACGGCCCGCCGGACCTCGTCTGCCCGGAGCGCGGCGAGCCTGTCCGGCGGCAGGGTCGCCGAACCCGGGTGAGAGGCGCTCCCGTCGGTCGCGACGACGATCTGCGGGGGACGCCCGGCCGCGGCGAGCTCGGCGATCAGGCCACCCGCGCCCAACGTCTCGTCGTCCGGGTGTGCCGCCACGACGACCACGCGGCCACGTCCGGGCAGGGTGATCGGGTCGAGGTCCGCGAGCCGGCAGTCCGTCGACCAGTCGTCCGCCGACGTGCCGGGCGCGCGTCCGTCGAACGTCACCATGGCTCGTCCGACGACGCTGCCAACGCCACGCCCAGTGACGCGTCGTCGCGCTCGGCGTGGTGCTGTCGGACGTAGACCTGCAGGTCCACCACGCGCTTGGCGTGGTCCTCCTCCTGCGTCAGCGGTGCCGGGCCCAGGGCGTGAGCCGAGCTCTGCAGGACGTCCTCGCAGGCCCGCGCGACGACCGCGCGCACGCGGCGGGCCAGCAGCCGACCGGCCTCCCGTTCGCTGTCGGAAGCCATCGCGCGTCCGCCGTCGGTCGCGCGCCCGGAGGCATCGACGGCGCGTGCGGCGTGGGCGAGGGCGTAGCGCGCCGCCGCGAGCCGTTCGTCGATCTGGCCGACGTGCATGGCGAGCAGGCGGTCGTCGGGCCGTCGGCGCACCTCGTTCAGGACTCGTCGGGCGATGCCGACCGCGCCTCCGTACCAGCATGCGGCGACGCCGATCCCACCCCACCAGAAGCCCGGTCGTCGCACGTACCAGTCGCTGTCGCGGACGAACTCCGCACGCACGTCGGAGAACTGGACGGCGGTGCTCGGGATCTCGCGCAGTCCACGCGACACCCACGCGTCGCTCATGACGGTGAGACCCGGGTCGCGCAGGTCCACGACGAACAAGCCGTGGTCGTCGGCCTCGCCGGGCAGCTGCGCGGTGACGAGCGCGCCGTCCAGTCGGTCCGCGAGCGAGCACCAGGGCTTGACCCCATGGAGCCGCCACGGCTCGCCCGGTGCTCGCGTCGCGCGCAACCGCTGGGTGGGCGTCTGGGCGGCGAACACGCCCCACGTCCCCAGCGGACCGCTGGTGATCTCGGCGGGCTGGGCCTGGTCCAGGATCGCTCGCGCGTCGAGGTGCGGCTCGACCGCGCGGGCCACGGCCAGGTCCGAGGCTGCGAGCGACGCCAGCAGCTCCCACAGTCGCATCGTGTCGCCGTGCCCGGGCAGCAGGTCGTCGGGCCAGTCCGGGACGTCCCGCAAGGCCTCGTCGACGCTGCCGGGGAGTCCCGAGAGGGGGCGGGCCGGGCCGGGCCCGATGCGAACGCCCACCGGGCCGACGCCTGCCGGCGCCGCCGGCCGCATGGTCGTGCTCAACGGGACCGCGGGGTGTGGACGAGGTCGAGCGTGGTCATCGACGGCCCGCAACCGTTCCCGGCGCTCGGACCTGGATGTCGCTGGGGCATGGGCCGGCCTCTCGTTCTCCGGCGTGGCAAGCCCGCCGGTCTCGACAGCCGCTCCTTGACCTGGCACGAGCGTAGGTACTTCCCCGTGTGATCGCGCGCCACCGGCTGCGGCCGGTCAGCATCGAGCGAGCGTGAGTCTGGACCGATGTGCCCGCTCGGATTGCCGAGTCGCGCCATCCATCCGACGATCGGCCGTGCATCGAGAGCCCGGTGCTCCTGCCACAGACGGGAACCCTTGGTGTCCGGTGACGGTGTTCAGCAGCCCGTGACGGTCTCCGTCGTCATCCCAGCACTCGACGACGCGGAGATGCTCGAGCGATGCCTGGAGACGCTCGCGGCGCAGCGGATGATGCCGCACGAGGTGATCGTGGTGGACAACGGGAGCTCCGACCACACAGTCCTGGTGGCTCGTGCGCACGGCGCGACGGTCATCGCCGAGCGCCGGACGGGGATCGGGTACGCGGCGTCGACCGGGTACGACGCCGCCCGCGGCGAGGTCGTCGCCCGATGCGACGCCGACAGCCTCCTGCCGGTGGACTGGATCGACCGGATCGCCCTCTCGTTCGTCGAGAGCGACGAGCGGGGCGCCGTGACGGGGCCAGGCACGTTCTACGGCGCTCCCTGGCTGGCACGGTGCGTCGGCGACGTCTTCTACATGCGCGCGTACTTCGCCATCATGCGGGTGACGCTCGGGCACCCGGCCCTGTTCGGCTCGAACGTCGCGTTCCGACGCTCGCTCTGGCTCACCGTGCGCGACGAGGTCCACAACGGAGCGCACCTCCACGACGACATCGACCTGAGCTACCACCTCGGTGACCTGAGCGTCGTCCGGTACGACCGGTCGTTGCGCGTCGGCATCTCGGCGCGACCCCTACGATCGGCCCGAGGTCTCGTGCTGCGCTGGCGCAGGGGCGTGCGATCCGTCCTGACGCACTGGCCCGACGAGGCACCCTGGAGGCGCTGGAGCCGACGGCGGGGCCGCGTCGACCGTCGACCTCTCGTCGGTGCCATGTCACCTGCTCCTGCGCGGAGGACGCCATGAGCAGCCCGGTTCCCGACCCTGGCAGGGTCCCGGACGGTCCGTCGAGCCGCCGGACCAGTGGTTGTTCGCGTCTCGGAGCTGCCCGCACGAGGAGGTGACGCCGCCTGTGCCCTGCCGACGTGCCGGCGGGTCCGAGAGCTGCCCATCCTGCACGCCACATCCGAGCCGAAGGACGCGAATGGGTCGCTCCCGTGCCCCAGACCGACGTTCTCGGCTAGTCGTCGGGGACGTCGTGCGAGGTCTCGCCGCATCGAGCCTGCTGGTCGCGGCGACGCAGTGGGGCCTCGTCGGCGCAGCTCTGTTCCTCCTCGTCCTCGGCGGGACGATCCTGCCGCGGGTGCTCGGCGCGCCGGACGCGCTGGACGTCGCGTGCTGCAGCACCCTGCTCTTCGCCGCCTGGGCGGCTCAGCTCGACTGGTACGTGGCGGTGAGCTGGCTGGACGTCGTCGTGCACGCGGCGGCGACCGGGCTCCTGGCGATCGTGGCGTGGCTGCTGGTGGCGCGTCGGGACCCCGAGGCCGGGATGTTCGGCAGTCTCGGCACGTCCGTGCTGGTGGTGGGCGCAGGCGCCGCGCTCGCCATCCTCTGGGAGCTGGGGGAGTGGTTCGGGCACACGTATCTCGACGGCCGGATCCAGGTGGGATACGAGGACACGATGGGGGACCTGGCCGCAGGAGTCCTGGGCAGCGTGCTCGCCGCCGTGCTCGTCGTGCGCGCGCCGAGGTCGGTCTGGGCGCGGAGGTTCGCCGAGCGCGAACAGTGACCGATCTCCGCTGGCACTCGCGGTGGTCGAGTGCTAATTCTTCTGCTGTAGCCGCTCCGGCCGAGGCCGGAGAGCATCCGGGCGCCGGACCGTCCGACGCCCACCGAGAGGGAGGTGAGGATCATGGCTACGCGATTCGACCCGTTCCAGGAGCTCGACCGGATCTTCGGCCAGCTGGTCACCGCCGAGCGATCCTCGGCGACGATGCCGATGGACCTGTACCGAGCCGGCGACCACTACGTCCTCCACATGGACCTGCCGGGCGCCGACCCCGGGACCATCGACGTGAACGTCGAGGACCGGACCCTGACGATCAGGGCGCAGCGCACGGCGAGGCCGGACGAGGGCGTGCAGTGGCTGGCCAAGGAGCGCGCCGTCGGAACCTACGCGAGGCAGCTGACGGTAGGCCGCGGCCTGGCTCTGGACGACATCTCCGCCACGTACGCCGACGGTGTCCTGACGCTCAGCATCCCGGTCGCGGAGGAAGCCAAGCCGCGCCGGATCACGGTCCAGCACGGCAGCGAGGCAGCCGAGATCACCGCGGCGGCGGACGCCACCGCATAGCAGAGTGATCGGTGGGGGCGCGCGGCGCGGACTGCGAGAGCGCCGCCGACGAGGCGAGGGACGTCCTGTGCGGACGAGCCGGACCTGCGCGCCCCTACCGCGCTCGCTGCCGTCTGCGAGGACTGATGCCGGCAGCGCCGGGGTGCGAGCATGCGCTCGCCGACCGACGATGGAGGTCGACGTCGAACAGGGCGCGTCGGTGGTTCACCGGATCACTGGAGGCACCCATGTGGTTTCTGCTCCTTCGGCGGGTACGCCTGCTGCTCGTCGTCGTCGTCCTCCTTCCCCTCGTCGCGACCATCGCCCGGCGGCTCGCGCTCAGGGTCGAGCGTCATCAGGAGGGCCCGACGCTCGGATCGCGCGGCCTCCACGTGGTCGAGTCGTCGGCGACGAAGGCTCGGTCGCTGCTGCGAGCGCACTAGCGAGCCCCGCCCGGGGCGACGCTCGGCCGTCGGTCCGGACGGCGGAGGTCTGTGCGAGCCGTAAGCGCTGGAGCCGTGCACGAAGAATGAGGAGGTCGATGATGAGCGAGAACACACCCGACCGGACAGACGTCCCGGAACTGCCCGACGCGCTCGACGGGCTGCCGGACAGGGAGCCCGCCGACTCGCCGCCGGCGACGGAGGACCCGGC
Source organism: Cellulomonas sp. P2_B4 (assembly GCF_056404795.1). Taxonomy (NCBI): domain Bacteria; kingdom Bacillati; phylum Actinomycetota; class Actinomycetes; order Micrococcales; family Cellulomonadaceae; genus Cellulomonas; species Cellulomonas sp. P2_B4. The sequence goes on along the minus strand of NZ_JBFUDI010000002.1, from coordinate 243,499 downwards.
TGACCCGGACGCGCACGGTCCCCTCATCCAGGCGTGAGGCGCAGCCGTCAGGCGTGGCGCCAGTCGTCGGATCGCAGGTGCGAGCCCGCCATCGGGCCCATCGTGAGCATGCCGCCGTCAACGGCCCATGATGCGCCCGTGACGTAGCCGCCGTCGGGCCGGCACAGGAGCCGCACGACCGCGGCGATCTCGCGTGCGTCACCCGGACGCCCGAGGGGGATGCCCGGGCGTGCCTTGCCCTCCAGGACCGACTCGTCCTCCTGGCCGGTCATGGGCGTCGCGATCTCGCCGGGTGCGACGGCGTTCACGGTGATCCCGTGCTCGGCGAGCTCGAGGGCGGCAACCTTCACGAGCAGGCCCAGCCCGCCCTTGGCCGCGCAGTAGGGAGCACTGCCGACGCGCGGCGCGTGCTCGTGGACGCTCGTGATGGCGACGATCCGTCCACCCGTGCCCTGGTCGACCATGTGCCGGGCGCTGCGCTGCAGGCACAGGAACGCGCCGTCCAGGTCGACGGCCACGACGTCGCGCCACTGCTGCCAGGTGACGTCGAGCAACGGTGTAGCCGTACCCGTGCCGGCGTTGAGCACGACGGCGTCGAGGCCCCCCATGGCGGTGACTGCGGCGTCGACCGCGGTCGGCGCGCGCGTCGGGTCCGTGAGATCGAGGTGCAGCACGTGCGCGGTGGCGCCGTGCGCCGCGATCTCGTCGGCGGTCCGGCGCGCCCCGTCCTCGTCGCCGTGCCAGGTGATCGCGACATGGTCGGCCTCGTCGGCGAGCGTCACCGCGATCGCCTTGCCGATGCCCGAGTCCGCGCCCGTGACGAGCACGCGGCGGGGACCGCGCCCCTGCGTGGGGTCGGGCACCTCGACGGTGGGGGTCTGGGTCGGGGAATCTGTCATCGTCACGGCCTCGGGAGCGACGGGCGGCCACGTTCTCGACCCGCCCGCAAGCCTAGGCATCGTCGATCGCGTCTGCGAGGGCTGCGCAGCTGCGACGGCGTCGTCACCCCGCCGGCCTCGCTGACGAGACCTAGGCAGACAGCTCGGTCAGAAGACCCGGGACCTCGTCGACGAGCTCGCCGGCCAGGTATCCGACCCGGCCGACGCGGACGGCCAGCCGATCGCCGGCGGCGGCATGCAGGTGCGTGGCCCAGCATGCCGCCTGCTCGGCGTCGGCACCCCGGGCCAGCAGACCGACGAGGATGCCGGCGAGGACGTCCCCGCTGCCCGAGGTGGCCAGCCCGGGCGACCCCGTCGTCATCTGCCACGAGCGCCCGTCCGCTGCGGCGACGGTGCCACGGCAGGACACGACGGCGCCGTACTTCTCCGCGATACGTCGGGGAGCGTCGTCCGTGACGTCGTCGACCCCGAGCAGGATCGCCGCCTCGGTCTCGTTGGGCGTGAGCACGAGGCGGCCGGCAAGGGACTCGGCCACCTCGGTGACCCGGGGCAGGACGCCGAGGGCGTAGGCGTCCACCAGCACGGGAGTCGTCTTGCCGATCCTGGGGGTGATCGCACGCAAGAGGTCGACCGTCCGGTCGGCGTCGTCGAGCCCGGGCCCGACGAGCACGGCATCCGCCGCGGCGAGATCCTCGTCGAGGATCTCCGTCCCGGTGCCGTCCGGGGCGCCGGACTCCGTCTCGGGAAGACCGTGGACGCCCGCCTCGGGGAGTGCGACCGCCAGCTGGACGGCGACCGTCCGTGCCACGGCGACCGTCAGTCGACCGGCTCCCGCTCGGAGTGCGGACCTGCCCGCCAGCAGGGCCGCACCGGGCGCGGACCGAGCACCGCCGACGACCACGACCTCCCCCCGGGAGTACTTGGAGCCACCTGGCGCGGGCAGCGGCCAGTCGCGCAGCACCGCCACCGTGAGCGGCTCAGTGCGGGAGGGCATCGCGGTCTCCGGCGTGCTGGGTGACGGGCGTGTCCTGCCGGACCAGGTGCTCGTCCTCGTTCTCCTCGCGTGCCTCCCAGCCGTCCGCTCCCCGGACGAGGCGAGTGACGGCGGCGTTGCGCACCGGGGCGTGGCGAGCGAGATCGAGCACCTCTCGCTCGGACAGGCCCTCGCATGCGTAGCGGATGCACATGATCACCGCGTCGTGGGCCACCACGAGCACACGGCGCCCGTCCTCGATCCGGGCCAGGTCCCCCAGGAACGCCCGAACCCGGAGCACGAGGTCCGCCCAGGACTCCCCGCCCGGTGGCCGGTAGTAGAACTTGCCGAGCTGCCGTCGCCGTGCGCTCTCCGCCGGGAACCGGGCGTCCACACCGGTCGCCGTGAGTCGATCGAGGATGCCCAGCTCGCGATCGCGCAGGCGCTCGTCCTGACGCAGGGACAGGTCGGAGCCGGCAGCCCGCAGCGCGATCGTCGCGGTCTGCACGGCCCGCACGTACGGCGAGCACCAGACCACCTCGGGGCCGGCGTCCGCGGCCTGCTCGGCGAGCCAGGCCCCGAACGCCGCTGCCTGCTGCTCGCCGAGCGACGACAGCGGGGTGTCCGCGTCCCGGGTCTCGAGCTCGAGCTCCTCGTGCCCTGCCCGCTCAGCGCGTGTCGCCGCGACGTTGCCGACGCTCTCACCGTGGCGGACGAGGATCAGCTCCCGTGCACCGCTGCGGGTCCGATCGGGCGCCCTCACGGCGAGTCAGCCGGTTCGTCGGTGATCGGCCGGTCGTCACCGGGGTCGGCGTGCGCGCGCCGGTCACCGACCACCAGCTCCGCCACGTCGTCTCCGGCCTGGGCGATGGTGGGCGACGGGCCGTCACCGCGCTCCTCGACCAGCGGTTCGGGTGGCCTGTTCTCGTCGCGTTGCTGTCCTGCGGTCATCGATGCGCTCCGGTGCCGTCCGTCGTGAGCTCGCACAGCGGCCCGCGCGTTGCGCCGAGCCCCGGTGCCGGCCCGCTGCTCGACCGGGATTTCACGGTATCCGGCCGACCGGCCGGCGCAACCGGCCGCAGATCCTTCGCGGGTTCGCTCGCGCGCCGGTGGAACGCCACGCATCCTGGATCGATGATCCACGTCCACGTGCCCACCCTCGCTCTGCCGGGCGGGGCGATCCCCGTCGTCGGTCTCGGTACCTGGCAGGCGGGCGGTGGCGCGGCCGAGCGGGCCGTCAGCGCCGCTCTGCAGCTGGGCTACCGCCACATCGACACCGCCACCATGTACCGCAACGAGGCCGAGGTGGGACGCGCGCTCGCGACGGTCGGCATCGAGCGCGACGACGTCTTCGTCACCAGCAAGCTCCCGCCCGAACGCGTCGGGCGCGAACGGCGGACGCTCATCGAGTCGCTGGCCGCGCTCCACCTCGACCACCTGGACCTCTGGCTCATCCACTGGCCGCCAGGCGGTGCTGCGGCGCCGCGGACGTGGGACGCGTTCCGCGCAGCCCGGGACGAGGGACTGGTCCGCTCGATCGGCGTCTCGAACTACTCGATCGCGCAGATCGACGAGCTGATCGACGCGACCGGCGAGACGCCCGCCGTGAACCAGATCCCGTACAGCCCGGCGGACCATTACCCGGAGCTGCTCGCCGCGCACCGCGAGCGGGGGATCGTCGTCGAGGGCTACAGCCCGCTGAAGCGCTCCGACCTGCGGGCCCCGGCCCTGGCCGAGACGGCCACTGCGCACGACGTCACGCCCGCTCAGGTGGTGATCCGCTGGCATCTGCAGCACGAGGTGGTCGTGATCCCCAAGTCGACCGACCGGGACCGGATCGCCGCCAACCTCGACGTGCTCGGGTTCGAGCTCACAGCCTCGGAGATGGCCCGGATCGACGCGCTCGCCTGAGGTACGCCTGTCCGGACCTTCCGACGGCGCCGAGCGGCGTGCGGTCCCGGCTCGAGTCGCGATGGCCGACGGGGGAGCGCACGATGCCTGTCAGGTGCAGAGACGTCGCCGGCCTGACGACCAGGAGGACCGACGTGCGAGCACTCACCTGGCAAGGACGCGAGGACGTCCGGGTCGAGACCGTCCCCGACCCCCGTATCGAGGAGCCGACCGACGCGATCGTGCGGGTCACGTCGACCGCGATCTGCGGATCGGACCTGCACCTGTACAGCGTGCTGGGGATGTACCTCGACAAGGGCGACATCCTCGGGCACGAGACGATGGGTGTCGTCGAGGAGGTCGGGCCACAGGCGTCACGGCTCAAGCCCGGCGACCGGGTCGTCGTGCCGTTCGGGATCGCGTGCGGGACCTGTTGGATGTGCACGCACGGCCTCACCTCGCAGTGCGAGACGACGCAGGTGCGCGACCAGGACAAGGGTGCCGCCCTCTTCGGGTACACCAAGCTGTACGGCCAGGTCCCGGGCGGGCAGGCGCAGTACCTGCGGGTCCCGCAGGCACAGTTCGGACCCGTGGTCATTCCGGACGACGGCTCGCCCGACGAGCGCTACCTGTACCTCTCGGACGTCCTGCCGACCGCGTGGCAGGCGGTCGAGTACGCGCAGGTGCGGCCGGGCGGCTCGGTCGTCGTCGTGGGGCTGGGGCCGATCGGGCAGATGGCGGCGCGCATCGCTGCGCACCGCGGAGCCGGGCGGGTGATCGGCCTGGACCTCGTTCCGGAACGTCTGGCCATGGCCCGCCGGCACGGCATCGACGTGCTCGACGTGACGGAGGTCGACGACCTCGAGTCCGCCGTGCGCGACCTCACGGACGGGCGCGGTGCCGACGCCACGATCGACGCCGTCGGGATGGAGGCGCACGGGTCGCCCGCAGCGACGGGCGCCCAGAAGGTCGCCGGCCTCCTGCCGGACGTCCTGGCGCGACCGATGATCGAGAAGGCCGGGATCGACCGCCTGGCCGCCTTGCAGACGGCCATCCGGCTGGCGCGGCGCGGCGGCACGGTGTCGATCTCCGGCGTCTACGGCGGTGCGGTGGACCCCATGCCCATGATGGACCTCTTCGACCGCCAGCTGACCCTGCGGATGGGGCAGGCGAACGTCCGTCGCTGGGTCGACGACCTCCTGCCCCTGGTCTCGGGGGACGACGACCCGCTCGGCGTGCTCGACCTGCGCACGCACCGGCTCCCGCTGGAGCAGGCTCCTGAGGCCTATGCGATGTTCCAGGCCAAGGAGGACGGCTGCATCAAGGTCGTCCTGGACCCGGCGGAGCCGGCGAGCTGATGGCGACGGTCACCAGGGTGATGGGCTGTTCGTCGCAGGCCGTCCTGGACGTGCTGGCCGACGGCTGGACCTACGCCACGTGGGTGGTCGGGACGTCGCGGCTGCGCACCGTCGACGCGGACTTCCCGGCGCCCGGGTCCGTGATCGCCCACTCGTTCGGTGTGTGGCCCGCGGTGATCGACGACGAGACGATCGTGCGGGCGTGGCGTCCGGACCGCGGCATCGAGCTGCAGGCCCGCGGCTGGCCGGCAGGAGAGGCGCGGGTCCGCATCGACGTGCGTCCCGACAAGGACGGCTGCTCGGTGCGGATGGACGAGGATGCCGTGCGCGGACCCGGCCTGCTGGTGCCCCGGGTGCTGCGCGCGGCGGTGCTCACTCGTCGCAACACCGAGGCCCTCCAGCGACTCGCCCACCTGGCTGAGGGCCGCCCTGCGCCCTGACCCGGTCAGCTGTCCGCGCTCCTGCTGTGCGGTGGCTCCCGTGCCCGTGCCCGCGCCAAAAGGGCTGGCGCGGGCCTGCGATAGTCGGTCTCCATGGATGGTGCGCACCTTGGCCCGCGGCTCGACGCACGGCCACACTTCGCCCCCGAGCTCGCCGAGCTGCTGCGGACCCTGCGCGCCCTGGGTCCGCAGGACTGGCAGCGACCAGCTGTTCCTGGGTGGACCGTGCACGACGTCACCGCACACCTGCTCGGCGACTGCTACGGGCGGCTGAGCGGAGGTCGCGACGGGTATCGCGACGGCCCCGCGCCAGCTGCCGACGAGCCCCTGCCGCGGTACATCGACCGCATGAACCAGCAGTGGGTGACCGCGTTCGCCCGGGTCAGCCCAGGTGTGCTGATCGACACGCTCGAGCTCATCGGTGGTCAGGCGGTCGAGTTCTTCGAGACTGCCGATCTCGACAGGCCGTCGATCGGTGTCTCCTGGGCAGGGATCGATCCTGCGCCGATGTGGCTGGACGCGGCTCGTGAGTACACCGAGCTCTGGACGCACCGCCAGCAGATCCGCCACGCGGTCGGGCAGGGCACCGACCCGGACGCACACAGGCTGGCGTTCGTGCTCGACACATTCATGCGGGCGTTGCCCCACACCCTGAGCTCGACCCCGGCCGACGTCGGGACGCAGGTCCAGGTCCGGGTCGGCCCCTGGGCGTGGACCGTGACTCGCGCTACGACGGGCTGGTCGCTGGCTGTCCCGTACCAGGGCGTGCCCGCAGCATCGGTAGAGCTCGATCCGGAGTCCGCGTGGCGCTTGTGCGTGCGCGGCATCGAACCGGCCGAGGCGCTGGCGAGGGCCGCCGTCGCCGGCGACCCGGCTCTGGCGGCCGCGGCCTGCGAGGTGCTGTCGATCGTGCGTTGAACGCCCGTGCCGTCACGTGAGGTGTGTCTGCTGAGGGGCAGGGCACCGATGCGGGTGCCGGTGAAGCCCGTGCGGTTCTGCGTGCGTCAGCCGCGGTGGACGGTGACCGTCACACCGTCGGTGTACACGTTGTTGGTCAGCGCGAGCAGCGGGGCCGTGGTGCCCGGCGCGATGATCGCGCAGTCGGCGACCCTGGTGTTGCGGCCGAACACGTTGTCCTTGAACGAGAGTCCCCGCAGCCCGCCTCCGCCGAAGTGCGCCTGGACCGCGACGGCCCGCAGCCCGGGGGTTGATGCCGACGAAGAGCAGCCGCGTCGGGCTCCCGAGGAGGTCGGGAAGGCCCTGGCCACGGTACGAGTCCAGGTCAGCTCGGCTGAGCCGCACGCGAGAACCGCTCGACCGGAGGCTCGACGTCGTCATAGATGCGCACCGCCGTCAGCCGGTCGTCCGCATCCCGCTCGTAGACGGCCACGCCTGCCTGGGGCGGGAACTCCCCGTCGCCCCAGCGGACGCAGTTGTACTCGACCGCGGACCGAGCACCGTCGTCGGTCACGGTGCAAGGCTGCAGCTCGATGCCGCCCCCCGCGCTGAAGCTCGTCGTGAAGTAGGCACGCAGCTGCTCGCTCCCGCGGTGCGCCGCGTGCGGACCGAAGGACTCGCGCAGGTACGCGTCGTCGGCGAACACCGTCATGACGGCGTCGAGGTCGGCGCCTGCCAGCGCCGTCTGGAAGCGCCCGACGACGCCGTCGAGGGCGTGGTGGCTCGCCGGCAGGACGGGTGGCCGGACGTGCCGCCGGCCGTCGACCGGCCACTGGCTGCAGTAGGTGCGGAAGACGATCGACCGGTCGTCCGGAGACTCGGCGACGACGGCGACGGGCCAGTCCGTGGCGTTCCCCTCGTCGTCGTCGACGCGGGCCAGCAGCTCCACTACGGCGCGTCGCCCATCGGTGGTGGAGGCGACGGTCTCGACGCGGGCGTGGTGGCCGGCCAGCCAGGCCGTGTTGCGCTTGACGAACTGCCGGAGCTGCGAGTGGCCGTGCACCTCGCCGACGCGCGGGTCGTGGACCACCACGTGGCCGGGCCACACGTACTCCAGGTCGCGGGAGTCGCCCGTGTCCAGAGCCCTCAGGTACTGCGCGACCGGGTCGGCATGCACCTGCTCGCGCGCCTGCTTGCGGGCCAGCTCGGCGGCGGAGACGAACTCCGGGAACCACGGCATCCCGTCACAATGCACCCTCGCCGACGCCGGCGACAGGGGGCGGTGAACCCTTGACGACGCCTGTTGCCGAGAGCATGTTGTGACACGAGCACCGGACCACGTCGCCGTGGGGGTTTCTCTCGCGGAGACAGCTACGCGAAGGAGCAGGGGATGACCAGCACCGACATGAACAGTGCGAGCTCCGCCGCGAGCCCGCCGGTGGAGCCGGGGCAGGTGAGGCTCGAGGTGGTGGTCATCCCGGTTTCCGACGTCGACCGCGCCAAGGTCTTCTACGAGTCGCTGGGCTGGCGGCTCGACGCCGACCTCGCGGTCGACGAGGGCTACCGGGTGGTGCAGCTGACGCCGCCGGGGTCGGCGTGCTCCATCATCTTCGGCACGGGCCTGACGGCGGCGGCGCCCGGCTCGTTCGAGGGCCTGCAGCTCTCTGTCTACGACATCGACGCTGCGCGCGCCGACCTGGTCGGGCGGGGCGTCGAGGTGAGCGAGCCGTTCCACGACGAGACCGGCATCTTCCATCACGCCGGTACCGCGGGACGGGTCGACGGCGCCGCACCCGGTCACGCCGACTACGGCTCGTTCGTCGCGTTCAACGATCCGGACGGCAACGGCTGGCTGCTCCAGGAGATCAAGACGCGCCTGCCCGGTCGATGAGGGGGATGACCCGATGGACACGAGCTACGAGTCCGTGAGCGATCTGGCCGCCGCCCTGCGCCGCGCCGCCGCGGCCCACGGCGAGCACGAGGCGCGGACGGGCCAGGACGACCCGGACTGGCCCGACTGGTACGCGCTCTACATGGTCCGCGAGCGCGCCGGCGACGAGCTGCCGACGTGACCGCCGACTACGACGTGATCGTGCTCGGCGGGGGTTCGCCCGGTGAGCACTGCGCAGGCGCCCTGGCCGAGGGTGGGCTGCGCGTCGCCGTCGTCGAGCGGGAGCTGGTCGGCGGGGAGTGCTCGTACTGGGCGTGCATCCCGTCGAAGACCCTGCTGCGGCCGGGCGAGGCCGTGCACGCCGCTCGCGAGGCCGCTGCGACGGCCGAGGTCGACCTCGAGGCCGTGTTCGCCTGGCGCAACTTCCAGGTCTCGGACTACTCCGACGCCGGTCAGGTGACGTGGCTCGCGGACAACGGCATCGACCTGCTGCGGGGGGACGGACGGCTCGCCGGACCCGGTGCCGTGGAGGTCGACGGCGTGCGGCACACGGCCGACCACGTCGTGCTCGCCAACGGCGCCTCGCCGATCGTTCCCCCGGTGCCCGGACTACGTGAGCTGGACGGCCTCTGGACCAGCCGCGAGGCCACCTCGATGACGGCGGTCCCGCGTCGCCTGCTCATCATGGGCGGCGGACCGGTCGGGGTGGAGATCGCACAGGTCGTCCGCCGGCTCGGGGGCGAGGTGGCCTTGGTCGACCGGTCCGCGCACGTGCTCGGGCGGGAGCCCGCGCCGCTCGGCGAGGCGCTCGGCGAGGTGCTGCGCGGCGAGGGCGTCGAGCTCGTCCTGTCGGCCGGTGTGGCCCGAGCGCGGCGCGACGCGGACGACTACGTCCTGGAGCTCGACGACGGGCGCGAGCTGCGCGGCGACAAGCTGCTCGTCGCCACGGGACGCCGGCCGCGCGTGCACGACCTCGGCCTCGAGACCGTCGGCATCGAGCCCGACGACAAGGGCGTGCCCGTCGACGAGCGCCTGCGCGTCACCGACGGCCTGTGGGCGATCGGCGACGTGACCGGGCTCTGGCCGCTGACGCACGTCGGCAAGTACCAGGGCGACGTGGTCGCGGCGAACATCCTGGGGGAGCGACGGGCCGCCAGCTACGAGGCCGTCCCGCGGGTGACGTACACCGACCCGCAGGCGGCGGCCGTGGGCATCGCGGACGACCGCTATCAGGCGACCGTCCCGGTGTCCGGCGTGGCGAAGACGTCGACCTACACGCGCGCCTACGCCGAGAGCAACGGGTTCCTCACGCTCGTCAGCGACGGCGAGCGGCTGACCGGCGCCTACGCGCTCGGACCGGAGGCGGGCGAGTGGCTGCAGCAGGCCACGCTGGCCATACGCGCCCACGTGCCGATCGACGTCCTGGCCGACACGATCCAGCCCTTCCCGACCTTCTCGGAGATCTACGTCCCCGCGCTGAAGGCCCTGCGCGGCGAGATCGCCCGATGAGCCGGGCTGCGCGTGAGCCCGCGCTGGCGGGCCAGACGGTCGTCGTGATCGGCGGGAGCGCGGGCATCGGGCTGGCGACCGCACGGCTGGCGCGGTCCGAGGGCGCCGACGTGGTGCTGACGGCTCGCGACCCCGACCGGCTCCGCCGTGCGGCCGACGAGGTCGGCGCGCGGAGCACCGCCGCGTTCGACGCGAACGACCTCGCCGCCCTGGAGAGCTTCTTCGCCGGGCTCGCCGCCCCGATCGACCACGTCATGGTCACCGCCGGTACGCCGTTCTACGCGCCGCTGCTCGACATGGACCTCGAGGACGCGCGCCGCGCCCTCGCCGAGCACCCGATGGTGATGCTCGGCGTGGCCCGCTTCACCGTGGGCCGGATCCGTCAGGGCGGGACGCTGCTGTTCATGGGCGGCACGGGCGCGCGCCAGCCGGCCGTGGGTCTGTCGATCACCGCGGCCCTGACCGCGGCCCTGCCAGTGCTGGCGGCCAACCTCGCGCTCGAGCTCGCCCCGGTGCGCGTCAACCTCGTCGCCGCCGGTTTCGTCGACACCCCGCTGTCCGCGTCGCTGCTGGGGGACGGGCTCGACGCACGGCGCGACCAGCTGCGCGCCACGTTGCCCATCGGTCGCGTCGTCGGGCCCGACGACGTCGCGGCGCTGGCGGTTCACGTCATGGCGAACACGGCCCTGACCGGGGCGACGTTCGACGTCGACGGCGGCCAGCAGGTCCTCCGCGGGTAGATCCGTCAGAGGTCGATCACAAGGTCCGTGGTCGGCCGGGCCGAGCAGATGAGCAGCTCGTCGTCCCCGGGCGGCTCGAGCGGCGGGGTCCCGTACGACGCCGAGCCTGCCAGCACGGCGGTCACGCACGTGTGGCACACGCCCGTGCGGCACGACCACTGCGTCGGGACGTCGCAGGCTTCGGCGAGCTCGAGCACGGAGTCGTACGTGTCGGACCACCCGGTCGAGAGCCCGGAACGGGCGAACGTCACGGCCGGGCCGGTCCCCGGCGGAACCGGTGGCTGGTGGGGCGGCGGCGCGTCCGCCGCGACGACGCCGGGGTTGATCGGGGAGCGCGAGCCGAACTGCTCGGTGCGGACCCGGCTCGGGTCGAGGCCGACGGCGGTGAGGGCGGCCACGATGTCGTCCATGAACGGCTCCGGGCCGCAGACGTAGGCGATCGCGTCGATGGGAAGCTCGAGCCCGGTGATCACTGCCGCGGTGAGCCGCCCAGCCCGGGCTCCCGCCGGCAGCGGGCGGCTCGGCGTCGTGTAGACGACGAGCGAACGAGCCCGCGGGAGGTGTGCCACCAGGTCGGCCGCCTCGGAGCCGAGGACCTGCGTCTGCTCGTCGTGGGTCGTGTGGATCCACCACACCTCGCGCGTGCTGCGCGTGCTCGCGAGCCGGTGCAGCATCGCGAGCACGGGCGTCACCCCGATGCCCGCGGAGACGAGCACGACCGGGCCGTCGCCGTCGTCGAGCACGAAGCCGCCGCGCGGCGCCGCGACCTCGATCCGGTCCCCGGGGTGCAGGAGCGCACGCAGGCGACCGCTGATCCCGCCGTCGGGCTCGGCCTTCACGCTGATCCGGTACTCGCCGCCGCCCGGGTCGCCCGAGAGCGAGTACGTCCGCACGGGCGCCGGGTCGCCGGCCCCCCGCACGCGCACGCTGACGAACTGGCCGGCCTCGAACGCGGGCAGGGCGTCGTCGGCCGTCAGCCGGAACGACGTCACGGTGGCGGACTCGGCGACGACGTCCGTCACGGTCAGCGCGCGGAAGCCCGGCCACGACGGCTTCGTCGCGACCGCGACGCCGGCGGGTTGGGCGCCGCCGTCGAGCATGCTCCGGAACGACTGGCGCCAACCGGGGCTCAGAGCCGGGATGTCGAGCGCGGTCTCGAGCCGCGTCGCGTCGTGCCCCGGCAGGTACAGCAGCGCGTCGACGTCCGCCACGGTCAGCTCGTGCGGTCCGCGCCCGGTGCGTTCGATCGGGTCGCCGGCGCGGACACGGCCCTCGGTCAGCACACGCATGTAGAAGCCCGGGCGGTGGTGGGCGACGAGCAAGGACGGGAGCTGCGGCTGTCCCAGGCGCATCCCCACGCGGAAACAGGTGACGCGCGGTTGCGTGACCTCGAACTCCGCCTCGCCGATGCGATAGCGGTCGCCGATGCAGACCTCGTCGTCGCCGAGCCCGTCGACCGTGAAGTTCTCGCCGAACGCTCCGTGCTCGAGGTCGTCGCGCCCGAAGACCTCCTGCCAGTGGCGGTAGGACTCGATCTGGTAGACGAGGACGGCGCGCTGCTCGCCGCCGTGGCCGGCCAGGTCGCCCTGCCCGTCGCCGTCGATGTTGAGGCGGCGGACCATCCGCGGGCCGTGCACCTCGCTCTTCCAGACGCCGGTGTGCACTGTCCGGCCGCGCCAGGGGACGTCCTGGGGCATCCCGACGTTCACCGACAGGAGCGTGGCCATCGCGTCAGCCGGCCAGGTCCGGATCGCTCAGGCCGCGGGCCTGCCGGACCTGCTCGGGCGACCACCGCTCCCAGCCGTGGAAGCTCGAGACGTCGCCCGCGTCCCACGCCTCGCGTAGTCCGGGGGTGCTGAGGTCCCAGTCCGGCCGGGCCTCGCTCGTGGCGGCACGCAGGTCGCGCCAGAGCTCGTCGACCGACGGACGCCCCCAGAACCAGTAGCCGTTGTAGACGCTGTGGACCACGAGCCCCGGCTTCAGCACGAGCGTGTGGGGGATCATCGGGTCGTTCGCCGGGTCCGTGTACTCCTGGATGTCGAGATCCTGCTGCACGATGCGGCCCGGGTCGGAGAGGAACGGCCAGTGCGCGCCCACCGAGGCGCGAAACTCCTGGAGCGTGTGGCGCTCATCCGTCGCGATGGTGGCGATGCGCGTGTACGCCACCCCCAGCTTGGGCTGCATCGCGGCGAGGTCGAGATGCTGCTGGTGCTCCTTCGGGCAGTAGTGGCCGCGGGCGAGCGTGAGGATCATCGGGTCCTCGCCCTGGATCTCGCTCAGCCGGCGACGGGCTCCCGTCTGATCCGGGAGCTCGTAGTCGGGAAAGACGCCGCCGGGCACGATGTCGGACCGCATGGGCTCTCATCTCTCGTCACGCCGGGACTGCTGCGGGAACCCACCCATCCTTCCGCACCGCTCGCGGCCGCGCAGTCGCACGAGCCCGGAGTCACGCCGGGAGGATGCTGCGAGGCCGTGCAGTCGCGAGTGGCTGTGGGGGTCGTCGCCATGGTCGGGTGGGTCTGGTGCCGCGACGACGTCGCCGGGACGGATCTCGTGGATCTCGCCGCCTGCCCGCCGCTCTGCGTGAAGATCACGGATCTTCTCCTTCCGTTCGGTGGCGCGCGGTTGGATCGGCCGTGCGCGGGACGGCGCCCGGCTCAGCCTTCGTCGGCCGCGATGGTGACGGTGACGTCCCGCGGGCCTGCCGCGAGAAGGTCGATGCCGGCGTCGTCGAAGGTGCCGAGGCGAGCGATGCCGTTCCAGTAGCCGACGTCGCCGTAGTACAGGACCAGGTCTGAGGTGGGCGCGTACCAGCCGATCTCGCCGGGTTCGGGGTCATCGCCCGCGGGCATGCCGTCCATGGTGAGGGCCGGGTCGATGGAGGCGGTCTTCTCGACCGCGTTGTAGTCGACGGAGGTGAGAGTCAGCGGCAGGCGTGTGGCCAAGTCTCGTGCGGCAGGGTTGTCCCACAACCGACCCCGCAGCGTGGTGTCGCCGATCGTGACGGTGACAGCTGTTCCTGGCACGGTTGCGGTCGAGTCCGGTGTGGTGCTCGGAGAGCGGGCCACGGTCGATGTCCTCTCGAGAGTCGAGACCGACTCGCGCGTGCCGGAGCCGGAGCAGGCTGTCAGGCCCAGCGCGAGCAGGGTGGCGGCCGCGGTCAGGATCAGGACGGCTCTGGCCGAGCTTGATCGCACGGGGTACCTCCTTCGGGTCGGAGCCAGGCCCACACGCAGCGGGATGGTGTGGGCCTGACCCTGTTCGTCAGAGGGTGAGCAGGACCTTGGTGGCGCGCCGCTCGTCCATGGCCTGGTAGCCGTCGGCGGCCTGCTCGAGGGGCAGGATCAGGTCGAAGACCTTGCCGGGGTCGATGGCGCGGTCCCAGATGAGCTGGATGAGCTCGGGCAGGAAGCGGCGCACGGGTGCGGGCCCGCCGTGCAGGTGCACGCCGGAGAAGAAGAGCTCCTGACCGGGCAACGACACGTCGTGGGAGACGCCGACGTAGCCGACGTGTCCGCCGGCCCGGGTGGCGCGGATGGCCTGCATCATCGACTCCTGGGTGCCGACGGCCTCGATCGTGCTGTGCGCGCCGAGGCCACCGGTGAGCTCCTTGATGCGTGACACACCCTCGTCCCCGCGCTCCTCGACGATGTCGGTGGCGCCGAACTCGCGGGCGAGGGCCTGCCGGTCGGCGTGACGCGACATCGCGATGATCCGCTCGGCGCCGAGCTGCTTGGCGGCGAGGACGCCGAGCAGGCCGACCGCGCCGTCCCCGACGACGACAACGGTCTTGCCCGGGCCGACCTCGGCCGCGACGGCGGCGAACCAACCGGTGCCCAGCACGTCGGAGGCGGCCAGCAGCGACGGGATGAGGTCGGGGTCCGGCGTCCCGGGAGTGGCGACGAGCGTGCCGTCGGCGTGCGGGATCCGCGCGTACTCGGCCTGGGCGCCGGGGAGCGCGCCGGGCTGCCGGTGCAGGCAGTGCGTCTGGTAGCCGGCCACGCAGATGTCGCAGGTGTTGTCGGAGGCGAAGAACGATCCGACGACGAAGTCACCGACCTTGACGTTCGCCACGTCTGTGCCGACCTGCTCGACGACACCGACGTATTCGTGGCCCATGGGTTGGTGGTCCACGTCGTCGGCCCCCCGGTAGGGCCAGAGGTCGGATCCGCAGATGCAGGTGGCCGCGAGCTTGAGGATCGCGTCGGTGGGCTCGACGATCGTCGGCCGCTCGGTCTGGTCGACCCGGACGTCGCCCGGGGCGTACATGACGACTGCGCGCATGGTGGTGGTGCCTCTCTGTCGGTATGCCCCCACCCCACCCCCGCCCGCGAGCGTCGGGGAGTCCCTGACGAGGGGTGTACCGCCGGTGCACCTCTCACCATGGACTCCCTCCGCCGACGGACCGGGCCTACGGTCGAGTGCATGGACAACCGAGCGGACGTGCGCGAGTTCCTCATGTCGCGGCGCGCGAAGGTCACCCCCGACGCCGCGGGCGTCATCGGCGGGACCAACCGGCGCGTGCCCGGCCTGCGCCGCAGCGAGGTCGCGGCCCTGGCGGGCGTGAGCGTCGAGTACTACGCCAAGCTCGAGCGCGGGGCGATCGGCGGCGCGTCGGCCTCCGTCCTGGACTCCGTCGCGCAGGCCCTGCAGCTCGACGACTCCGAGCGCGCGCACCTGTTCGACCTCGCCCGCGCCGCGGACGGCATCCCCTCGTCGGGCCGGTCCCGCCGGCGCGGCACGCGCTCGTCGGCACCCCGACCGAGCCTGCATTGGACGCTCTCGGCGATCACCGACGGAGTCGCGTTCGTCCGCGACCAGCGCCAGGACCTGCTGGCCACCAACGCGCTCGGCCGCGCCTTCTACTCGCCCGTCCTCGGCGACGGCGGCCGGACACCGAACCTCGCGCGGTTCCAGTTCCTCGATCCCGCCGCCCGCGACTTCTACCCCGACTGGGACCTGTTCGCCGAGATGTGCGTCGCGATCATGCGCGCCGAGGCGGGCCGCGACCCGCACGACAAGGGGCTGCAGGACCTCGTCGGCGAGCTCTCCACCCGCAGCGAGACCTTCCGCACGCTCTGGGGCGCGCACGACGTCCGCACGCACGGAGCCGGCACCAAACGGTTCCACCACCCCGTGGTCGGCGAGCTCACCCTCGCCTACGAGGAGCTCGCCATCACCGCCGAGCCCGGCCAGGTGCTCATGGTCTACACCGCCGAGCCCGGCTCCCCGTCGGCCGAACGCCTCCGCCTGCTCGCCTCCTGGGCGGCCGACCCGGCGCGCGCCGACGCGTCGTCGTGACCACACCACCTCGACCACAGGGCCAGCAGATGAACCTCCACGACTTCCTCGACCACGTGCGGACCGGCGCCGTCCTGGTGGGCGGGTCCGCGGAGCACGCCTTCCTGCACCAGGCAGCCCAGGACGCCCTGCGGATCACCGCCGAGCTGAACACCGGGTTCCACCCGCCGGAGGAGGTCCGCGCCCTGCTGTCGCGGCTGACCGGCCGAGCGGTGCCGGACTCGGTGACCGTCTTCCCGCCGTTCCACTGCGAGTTCGGCAAGAACCTCACGCTCGGCGACGACGTCTTCATCAACATGGGCTGCACGTTCCAAGACGCCGGGGGAATCACCATCGGCGCCGGCACGCTCATCGGTCACGGCTGCACGGTGGTCACCCTCAACCACGCGGTCGACCCCGCCCGCCGTGCCGACATGATCCCGGCACCGGTCGTCATCGGGCGCAAGGTCTGGCTGGGTGCGGGCGTCACGATCGTCCCGGGCGTGACGATCGGCGACGGTGCGATCGTCGGCGCCGGCGCGGTCGTCACCAAGGACGTGCCGGGCAATGCGGTCGTGGCCGGCGTCCCGGCCCGACTGATTCGAACCACGGGCTTCGACGCGTTCGGCACCTAGCAGCGCACGTGTCGGTGGGTGTCGGGTGGAGGATCGTCACCGCAGAGCGGCGTAGCCTCCTTCAGCAACCAGCTGCGAGGGCGGAGAGGCGGCGGCGGTGTCGTTCGAGGGGCTCCAGGCTCGCGCGTGGGTGCGGAAGACGGTGCCGCGCAGTCTGGGCAAGCGCACCGGTGGGGGACCGGATCCCACTCGGGTAGGGCGTGTGACCTGCAGGTTCGCCCGTGGCTGCCCCCTGCGGGACTTAGCACCGTCCCCACAATGTGCCCGTCGCACAGGCAGAATCTTGTCTTGACCTGCGGTTTTGCGTCGCGTCGAAGTGCCCCGAGTGGGATTCGAACCCACACTGGATCGGGTTTGAGCCGAACGCCTCTGCCGGTTGGGCTATCGGGGCCGTGCAGCAGGATACCGGCCGAGCACAGGACCGAGACGCAGGTGGGCGGGCTCACAGGCGCACCTGCTGCGAACGGACGGGTGGCGCCTACTACTCTGTGCACGTGAGCACCGACGCCAAGCCCGATCCCACGCAGGCCGCCCTCGACCTGAGCTCGACCGCTCCCGAGGCGGAGTCGACGCCGACGCCGGCGCGCGCCGCTCGCCGGGCGGTGGTGGCCGAGGACGAGGCGCTCATCCGCATGGACGTCGTCGAGACGCTGCGCGACGCGGGCTTCGACGTGGTCGGCGAGGCCGGCGACGGCGAGACCGCCGTCCAGCTCGTCACCGACCTCAAGCCGGACGTCGTCGTCATGGACGTCAAGATGCCGATCCTCGACGGGATCTCCGCGGCGGAGCGCATCGGCAAGGCGCACCTGGCACCCGTGGTGCTGCTGACGGCCTTCTCGCAGAAGGAGCTCGTCGAGCGCGCCAACGAGGCGGGCGCCATGGCGTACGTCATCAAGCCGTTCAGCCCCGCCGACCTGCTGCCCGCCGTCGAGATCGCCATCTCGCGGTACGCGCAGATCGCCGCGCTCGAGTCCGAGGTCGCCGACCTGGCGGAGCGGTTCGAGACCCGCAAGCGCGTGGACCGGGCCAAGGGCCTGCTCATGACGAAGATGGGCCTGACCGAGCCGGAGTCGTTCCGGTGGATCCAGAAGACCTCGATGGACCGTCGCCTGACCATGCGCGAGGTGGCCGACGCGGTCATCGAGCAGGTCGGTGGCGGCTCGGCCTGAGTCTCGTCAGGCAAGACAGCAGGTCACGCCGACGTCGCGGTGGCGCCCGGTTTGGTTCGCTCCGTGTCACAACTCGGCAACAACACGCCCCGGTAACTTCCGGTTTCACACGCTGGACACAAACTATGAGTACTTTCACGCCACACTGCAGGATCTCTACCGAGATCCCGCGGATCGCAGTACTCACAGAGGGGTACCACGCATGATTCGTTCGACACACGCAGTCCGGCTCGCGGCCCTGGCAGGCGCTACGGCGCTCGTGCTGGCCGCATGCGGCAGCAGCGACGACAGCGGTGACGGCTCGTCCGAGTCCGCCGCAGCGCCGTCCGCCGATGCGCTGATCATCGGCACGCTCCTTCCGCAGACGGGATCCCTGGCCTACCTCGGCCCGCCCGAGATCGCGGGCGTCGGCCTGGCCGTCAAGGAGATCAACGAGGCCGGTGGCGTCCTGGGCAAGGACGTCGTCCAGGAGGACGCGGACTCGTCCGACGCCGACCACGCCGAGGTTGCGACGCAGTCGGTGACCGACCTTCTCTCCAAGAAGGTCCAGGTCATCATCGGCGCGGCATCCTCGTCGGTCACCCTGAACGTCGTCGACGACATCACCGCCGCGAAGGTCGTGCAGATCTCGCCGGCCAACACGGCCACGAAGCTGTCCGGCTACTCGCCGTACTACTTCCGCACCGCCCCGCCGGACACGGTCCAGGGCGCGGCGCTCGGCAACCTGATCACCGGTGACGGGCACGCGAACGTCGGCATCCTCGTCTTCAACGACGACTACGGCACGTCGCTGCGCGACGTGGCGCAGAAGACGATCGAGGCCGCGGGTGGCACGGTCACCTACGGTGCCAACGGTGCCGGCCAGGAGTTCGACCCGGCTGCGAGCAGCTTCGACTCCGACATCACGGCCCTGCTCGCCACGAACCCCGACTCCGTCGCGGTCCTGGCGTTCGAGCAGACCAAGCAGATCATCCCCGGGCTGGTCGCCGCGGGCGTCTCCCCGGCGAACATCTACCTGGTCGACGGCAACACGGCCGACTACTCCGCGGACTTCCAGCCCGGAACGCTCGAGGGTGCCCAGGGCACCATCCCGGGCGCCTTCCCGAGCGACGAGTTCCAGGCGTCCCTCAAGACGGTCGACCCGAACCTCAAGGACTTCGCGTACGGCCCCGAGTCGTACGACGCGGCCATCCTCGCCGCCCTCGCGGCGGTCAAGGGCGGCGGCACCGACGGCGAGACCATCCAGGCGAACCTGGCTGCGGTCTCGGGTGCCGACGGTGGCGAGGAGTGCTCGTCGTTCAAGGACTGCGTCGCCCTCATCGAGGACGGCAAGGACATCCAGTACAAGGGCCAGGCCGGTGTCGGACCGTTCAACGCCGACAACGACCCGTCCAGCGCGTTCATCGGCGTCTACAAGTACGGGGCCGACAACAAGAATGTCTGGGTCAAGGCCGTCGAGGGCAAGGTCGAGGACTGACCTGACCTGACGCCTCACCCGGCGTGACATCGGCGGAGGCCGGCGCGGAGCGATCCACGCCGGCCTTCGTCGCGTCTAGCCGAGCTCGAGGTCCACGACGAGGGCCCGGTGGTCGGAGACGCCGGTGTCGATCGTCCGGGCCGGCCCGGACGCGTAGACGGGGCCGTACGCCAGGACGTGGTCGAGCTGCTGGGTCGGACGGCCGACGGGGTACGTGGGCCCGGTCGCCAGCGGCTCGAACTCCGACACGCTCGTCGCGGTGCCCAGGTCGAGGTTCAGGTCGCCCAGCAGGACGACGGGGCGGGGGAGAGCCCGCGCCTGCCCCGCGAGATGCCTCAGCTGCCGGACGTTGTGGCCGGGGATGTACGTCAGGTGGGTCGCGACGACCGTGACGTCCCCCTGTGGCGTCCGTACGCGGGCCGCGAGCGCCGCACGGGGCTCGTCGCGCACCAGCGTCGGCCACCGGCTGCCCGGCCACCGCACGGGCGCACGGCGGCGCAGGAGCGGCAGGTCGATCACCTGCCACGTCTCCACGGGGAACCGGCTGAGCAGCGCGATGCCGTAGCTCGCGGCCGCGGGCTGCCGGTCACCCGTGGGAGCGGTCCAGACGCCCGGCTCGCCGTGCAGGACGGCCGCGAACCGGTGCTCCGTCGCTCCCATCGCCTCGGCGGCCACGACGGTCAGGTCGGCGCCGTGGGAGCGGGGCTGGTCCCGGTCGACCTCCTGGAGCGCCAGCACGTCCGCGTCGAGGGCGTGGACCGCCTTCGCGAAGCGGTCCAGGTCCACCTCGCCGTCGTCGAGGGACCTGCCGTGCAGGATGTTGAACGTCGCGATGCGCACCCCGACGATTCAACCCGTCGGCCTGCGGGAGCGCGCGTCGGGGTGTAGACCTGCGTGCCATGACGCAGACGGACGCCATCGACGACCGCTCCGCGCTCCAGGACGGCCTGCGGCTCACCGCGGTCGCCCTCATGGACGCCGAGATCCCGTTCGCCCTCGTCGGCGGCTACGCGGCGTGGGCCCGCGGCGCTCCCGAGCCCAGCCACGACGCCGACTTCGCGATCACCGAGCGTGACATCGACCGGGCCAAGGAGGCGATCGCGGCCAAGGGCCTCGAGGTGTCGGAGCCCGCCGAGAACTGGCTGTTCAAGGCGTTCCACCACGGGCAGCTGGTCGACGTGCTGTTCCGGATGGTCGGGGAGCCCGTCACGGACGAGCTGCTGGCCCGCAGCGACGTCCTGGAGGTCCTGGCGGTGCGGATGCCGGTCCTGGGCGCCACGGACATCGTCTCGGCGAAGCTGCGCGTGCTGGGCGAGCACGCCTGCGACTTCGGGCGCCTACTGGCCATCGTGCGCGCGCTGCGCGAGCAGATCGACTGGGACCAGGTGCGCACGGACGTGGGGGAACACCCCTACGGACGCGCGTTCCTGTTCCTGGCCGACGAGCTGGGCATCACCGACGTCGGCCTCGTCCCGGGTACCGACGTGGAGCCGGGACGGACCACCGGGGACTAGGCCTCCGGCGGCTTGTGCGCGGCCTCGACGTCGGTGGCCAGGGTGCCCAGGTAGAGCTCGATGACCTTCGGGTCGTTCATGAGCTGGCGACCAGGCCCGGAGTACGCGTTGCGCCCCTGGTCGAGCACGTACGCGCGGTCGCAGATCTGCAGCGCCCGGCGCGCGTTCTGCTCGACGATGACGATCGAGACGCCGGCCTTGTTGATCTTGCGCGTCCGGATGAACGTCTCGTCCTGGCGGACGGGGGACAGGCCGGCCGACGGCTCGTCGAGGAGCAGGACCGACGGGTCCATCATGAGCGCCCGCGCCATCGCCACCATCTGCCGCTCGCCGCCCGACAGGGACCCCGCACGCTGCTTGCGGCGGTCGCCGAGGGTCGGGAAGAGGCTGACGATGAACTCGAACCGCTCGGCGTACTTCTTGGGCGCCTGGAACAGGCCCATCTGCAGGTTCTCCTCGATGCTCAGCGAGGGGAACACGTTGTTGGACTGCGGCACGAAGCCGACGCCGCGACGGACGAGAGAGTCCGCGCGCAGGTGCGTGATGTCCTCGCCCTTGAGCGTGACCGAGCCGGTGCGGACCGTCACGAGCCCGAACAGGGCCTTGAGGAGCGTCGACTTGCCGGCGCCGTTGGGCCCGATGATGCCGACGAGCTCGCCGGGGTGCACCACGAGGTTGCAGCCGTTGAGGATGTCGACACCCGGGATGTAGCCCGCGTACACGTCGCGCGCGTCGAGCAGGGGCTCACCGGTGGGAGCGCCGCGGTGGACGGAGGCGGCGTCGGTGGTCTCGGTGGTCACGGGGTCTCCTCGTGCTGGGTGCGAGCCTCTTCCTCGGCCTGGACCTCGGCCTCGAGCTGCTCGGTCGTCTCGTCGTCCAGCAGGCTGTCGTCGCCCAGGTCCGTGTCGTGGTGCTTGCCCAGGTAGGCGTCGACGACGGCCTGGTCCTGCATGACGGTCTCGGGCGGGCCCTCGGCGACGATCCGGCCCTCGGCCATGACGATGACCCAGTCCGAGATGTGCCGGACCATGTGCATGTCGTGCTCGACGAACAGCACCGTGGTGCCCTCGTCGCGCAGGGCCTCGACGTGGCCGAGCAGCGACTGCGTCAGAGCCGGGTTCACCCCGGCCATCGGCTCGTCGAGCATGACCATGGTCGGCTTGCTCATCAGCGCACGGGCCATCTCGAGCAGCTTGCGCTGTCCGCCGGACAGGCTGCCCGCGAAGTCGTCGCGCTTGGTGTCGAGCTTGAACCGCGCGAGCAGCTCCTCGGCCTGCAGGGTGATCTCGGCCTCGCGCTTGCGCCAGAGGGCCGGCACGAGCGCCGTGGCCAGGTTCTCGCCGGGCTGCTTGGTGGCGCCGAGCCGCATGTTCTCGATGACCGTCATGCGGCTGAGCGCCTTGGTCAGCTGGAACGTGCGGACCATGCCGGACTGCGCGACCCGGGCCGCCGAGACGCCCGCCAGGGAGCGCCCCTCGAACGACCACGTCCCTGTGCTCGGCTTGTCGAAGCCGGTCAGGAGGTTGAACAGCGTGGTCTTGCCGGCACCGTTCGGGCCGATCAGCGCGGTGATCGCACCGCGCTGGACCTCGATGTGGTCGACGTCGACGGCCGTCATGCCACCGAAGTGACGGGTGACGTGGTCGGCCACGACGATCGAGTCGGGCTTGGCCGCGCCGGGGACCCGCTCCACGTTCGCCAGCTCGGCAGCGACGGCGGCGCGACGGCTCTCGGCGGCCACCTTGACGTCGCCAGGGGGGAGGTCAGCGGACATTGATCGCCAGCTCCTTCTTGTCGCCCAGGATGCCTTGTGGCCTGAAGATCACCAGCAGCATGAGCGTGATCCCGACGATGATCCAGCCGAACGCCTCGATCTGCTCGCCGCGCATCACGGTCTCCGGCACGCCGTCACGCATCACCGTCTTGATGAACATGAGACCGACCCAGAAGATGATCGAGCCGAGCACCGGTCCGAACACGGTGGCCGCACCGCCGAGCAGCAGGATCGTCCACATGAGGAACGTCATGGTGCGGCCCATGGAGTCGGGCTGCACGGCTCGGGGGAGCACGTAGATGATGCCGGCGATCGCGCCGATGACGCCGCCGAGGATCAGCGACTGCATCTTGTACGAGTAGACGTTCTTGCCCAGCGAGCGGACGGCGTCCTCGTCCTCGCGGATGCCCTTGAGCACGCGGCCCCACGGGGACCGGATGAGCAGCCACACGAGCCAGCAGGCCAGGCCGACGACGACCCAGGCGACGATCCTGATCCACCAGCCGTTGGAGGCGTTCGTCTGGTAGCTGAAGGGTCCGAGGTCCCAGGTCCCGTCCGGCAGCGGAGAGGCTCCCTGGAACGTCTCCTTGTAGTCCTTGCCGCGAAGGCCGGACGACGCGCCCGTCAGCTCGGTGAGCGCCGTCGAACGGCCGACGAGCCGGACGATCTCCGCCGCGGCGATGGTGACGATGGCCAGGTAGTCGCCGCGCAGCTTCAGGGTGGGGATGCCGAGAACGAGCGCGAAGACGGCGGCCGCGGCCATCGCGACGAGCACGGCGGCCCACAGGGGCCAGCCGGCGATCGTCGCGATGGCGAAACCGTAGGCCCCGAGGAGGACGAAGCCCGCCTGGCCCATGTTGAGCAGCCCGGTGAGGCCGAAGTGGATGTTGAGTCCGATGGCGCCGAGAGCGTAGGCGGCGGTGGTGGGTGCGAACGCCTCTGCGACGACGTTGGTGAAGATCCGGGACCAGTCCATGGCTACTCCTTAACCGATCCGCTCGGCGCGGCCCAGAAGTCCCTGGGGGCGTAGCAGAAGCACGAGGATGAGGATGAGGAGCGCCCCGGCGTACCGCATGTCGCTGGGAAGCACGAGGTTGGAGAGCTCGACGACGAGACCGATGACGATCGAGCCGACGAGTGCGCCGAACGGGGCACCGAGCCCGCCGAGCGTGACGGCAGAGAACATGAGGAGCAGCAGTGCGCCGCCCATGTTCCAGCTCGTCGCGTTCAGGTAGAGGCCCATGAGCACGCCGCCGAGCGCGGCGAGCGCGCCACCGATCACCCAGACGAGTCGGATGATCCGCTCGACGGTGATGCCCGAGGCCGCCGCGAGAGCGGGGTTGTCGGACACGGCGCGCGTGGCCCGACCGACGCGGGTCGCGAGCAGGAAGTAGGCGACCGCACCCAGCGCGGCGCACGCGATGATCACCGACCAGATCGACGCGACCGAGATCCGGACGGTGCCGAGGTGGACGATGTTCGGGTTCGCCGTGACGATGCGCAGCGCGCTCGCGCCGAAGAAGAACTGGTACGTGTACTGCAGCGCCATGGCCAGCCCGATCGTGACGATCATCTGCTGGGTCGTGCCGACGCGGCGCTTGCGCAGGGGGTGCCAGATCCCGGCGTCCTGGACGTATCCGGAGAGCGCACCGACCAGCACCGCGATGATGCCGGAGACGAGCAGTGGCAGACCGAAGGTCTGCACGCCGATGTAGGCGATGATCGCGCCGAGCGTGACCTGCTCGCCGTGCGCGAAGTTGCTCAGCCCCGTCGTGCCGTAGATCAGCGAGAGGCCGACGGACGCGAGCGCGAGCAGGACGCCGAAGACGAGGCCGCTGGTGACCTGCTGCGCGAGGCGCTGCCAGCTGAACCCACCCTCTGTCGACGATCCCGTCGGCGCACCGGTCTCACCGTTGTCGCCCGTGCCGCCCGGTGCGCTGGTCGAGCTCGGGTTCGAGCCGCTGCCGCCCCCGGCCGACGGCTCGCCGAGCGGGAACAGCGCGCCGCTCGACGATCCGAGCGTGACGGTGACCGTCCGCGGGTTCGCCTCCGGGTTGCGCAGGCTCTCGCCGGCGGGGAGCGTCGCGGTGTCGAGGGTGACCGTGTAGTCGCCGGCCGTGGTCACGGCGACGGTCCACTTGCCCTCGGCGTCCGTGGTCGCGGTCGTGGTGGTGCCCGGTCCGGCGATGGTGAGCGTGATGCCCGTCGCGGGTTCGCCTGCCGAGGTGCGGATCGTGCCGTTGATGCAGCCGGTCGCGACGTCGGCCACGCACGGTGCCGTGGTGGCGGCGTGCGCAGGAGACGGTGCGAAGAGCAGGACCAATGACGCGAACAGGAGCACGAGAAGCGCTCCGGCGCCTCGTCGTGCGGCGGCCGAACCGTCGGGAGTGCGGGCACGGTCCAGGTTGGCGAGTTCTCGCACCTGGGACCTCCGTCCGTCTGTGTCGTGTGAAGCGATTGTCACGAGGGCCGGGCGTCGTTGCCCGACCCCCGGGTGACGTCCGCCGGGTGGGAGGACGATAGGCAGGGATTGTGTCGCTTTCGTTTCGTGAACGCGAGGTATCGGGCTCCCGAACCTCCGGCGTGTCCCGATCGACACCAAGTATCTGGTCAAATGTCCAAGAATTGCACCCGTACGGGGGACGCCAGGGACCACCTGGGACTAGGCACCGCGGTCCACGGTGGTCCATGATCGACGACGACGCCATCGCGGGCAGGGATGTCGTCACCCCGACCGGATCCCCCTCGTCCCGTCCGGAGGTCTGACTGCCGTGCGAATCGGTGTGCAAGTCCGCGGAGCCCAACCGGGTGACCTCGACAGCCTTGTCGCGCTCGTCCTCACCGCCCGCCAGGAGGCGGGTGTGGGCTCGCAGCTCTGCACGGACGACGCGGCGCGGCTGCACGACCAGCTCGGCACGCTCCTCGGCGTACCCGGCGGACGCATCCTCCTGGCGCAGCTCGACGGCGAGCCCGCCGGTCTGATGCTCGCGCGGATCGTCGGCCCCGGTCCGTTCACCGACGTGGTGGCGATGGACATCGAGGCCGTCTACGTGCAGCCCGACGCGCGTCGGCGCGGTCTGGGCCGCGCCATGCTGATCGCGGCGGTGACGATGGCGGAGGAGGCCGGCGTGACCGAGCTCTACTCGTCGCCGCTCCCGGGCGCCCGTGGCATGCAGCGCTTCCTCGCGCGGATCGGGTTCGCGCCCGCCGCCTCGCACCGCGCCGTCTCGACCGCCGTCCTGCAGCGCCGGCTCGCGCAGGACCACGCGCCGGGCACGACGCGCCGGCTCGAGGACCTCATCGCGCGTCGCCGGCAGGTGCGCGAGGCCCGTCAGACTCCCGACGAGGCACCGACCGCCGCGGCCAAGGCCGCCGATCAGTCGCGCGCGTCGATCACCATGCAGGTCAACCGCGCCGTGCAGAGCAAGCGACCGCCCTCGTCCTCGACGACGACCTGGTAGGTCGCCAGCCGGCCACCGAGGTGGATCGCGGTCGCGGTCCCGGTGACCAGTCCCGAGCGCGCCGACCGGTGGTGCGTCGCGTTGATCTCGATGCCGACCGCCGCCCGTCCGGGACCGGCGTGCACCTGCGCCGCGTAGGAGCCGAGCGTCTCGGCCAGCGCCGCGGACGCGCCTCCGTGCAGGAGCCCGTAGGGCTGCGTGTTGCCCTCCACGGGCATGGTCCCCACGGCGCGACCGGCCGAGAGCTCGATCATCTCGATGCCCAGCCTCTCGATGAGGGTTCCTGCGACGGAGGGGACGGTGGCGAGGGCGTCGGTGTCGGACATGGCAGATAGGTTGGCACCCGTGAACGACGTCCTGCCAGCGGCCACCCCGACCACCCCCGCGAGACTTCTCCTCATCGACGGTCACTCGATGGCCTACCGGGCGTTCTTCGCGCTCCCCGTGGACAAGTTCGCCACGTCGGCCGGAGAGCCGACCAACGCGGTGTTCGGGTTCTTCTCGATGATCGCCAACCTCCTGCGCGACGAGGAGCCGACGCACGTCGCGGTGGCGTTCGACGCGGGCCGGACGACGTTCCGGACCGAGGTCTACGAGGAGTACAAGGGCAACCGCGACGCCACGCCGGCGCCGTTCCGTGGCCAGGTCGAGGTGATCCAGCGCGTGCTGGACACCATGCACATCCCGTACCTGTCCAAGCCCCAGTTCGAGGCCGACGACATCCTGGCCACCCTGTCGGTGCAGGCGCGCGCGCAGGGCATGCAGGTGCTCATCTGCACCGGCGACCGCGACGCGCTCCAGCTGGTCAACGAGGACGTCACGGTGCTGTACCCCGTGAAGGGGGTCTCGGAGCTAGCGCGGATGACGCCCGCCGCGGTCGAGACGAAGTACGGCGTGCCGCCTGAGCGGTACCCCGACCTCGCGGCGCTGGTGGGGGAGTCGAGCGACAACCTGCCGGGCATCCCCGGGGTCGGTCCGAAGACCGCGGCCAAGTGGATCGGCCAGTACGACGGCTTGCCAGGGATCCTCGCGAACGCCGCCGAGGTGCCCGGCAAGGCGGGCGAGTCGCTGCGCGACAACCTCGAGCAGGTCGCCCTGAACCGCCAGCTCAACCGGCTCCTGACGGACGTCGAGCTGCCGCTCGGTCCCGAGGACCTGGCCGCCCGTCCGTGGGACCGTCACGCGCTGCACGCGATCCTCGAGGAGCTCGAGTTCCGCGCCATCCGCGACCGGCTCTTCGCCATGCTCCCCGACGAGGGCGAGAACTCCGCGACCGCCGTCGCGGCCGCCGAGCTGAACATGACGGTGCTCGGTGCCGGGCACCTCGGCGGCTGGCTCGGCGAGCGGGCCGGGCAGCCGCTCGGTCTCGACATCCGCGGGTCCGGTGCGCCCGCCCGCGGGGACGCCTGGGGGATCGCCCTGGCGGACCAGGACGGCGACGCGGCCGCGTTCGACCTGCAGCAGATCGACCCGGTCGACGAGACGGCCCTCGCCGCCTGGCTCGCGGACCCGGACGCGCCGAAGGTCGTGCACGCGTCCAAGGAGGCGTGGCACGCGCTGGCCGGTCGCGGCCTGCCGCTCGCGGGCGTCGTGTTCGACACCGAGCTGGCGGCATACCTGTGCCAGCCGGACCGTCGCGCGTACGACCTTGCCGACCTCGCCATCGGGTACCTGCGGCGTGAGCTCGGTGCCACCGAGGCCGGCGACGGCGGGCAGGGACTCCTTGACCTCGAGATCGACGGGACCGACGAGGGCCGGCGCGCCGCCGTGCGCGCCGCGGCGGTCCGCGACCTGTCGGACGTGCTCGGCGGCGAGATCGCCGACCGCGGCGCCACCGGGCTGCTCAGGGACCTCGAGCTGCCGCTCGTGGACGTGCTCGCGCGCATGGAGAGCACCGGCATCGCGATCGACCAGCCGTACCTGAGCAGCCTCGAGAAGTCGTTCGACGCCCAGGTGCAGGAGGCGGCCGCCGACGCGTACGCGGTGATCGGGCGCGAGGTGAACCTCGGCTCGCCCAAGCAGCTGCAGGAGGTCCTGTTCGACCAGCTCGGCATGCCCAAGACCAAGAAGAACAAGACGGGCTACACCACCGACGCGAACGCGCTGACCGACCTCTTCGCGCGGACGCAGCACCCGTTCCTCGAGCACCTCCTCGCGCACCGCGACGCCATCCGGCTGCGGCAGACCGTCGAGGGCCTGCTCCGGTCGATCGCGCCCGGCGGGCGGATCCACACCACGTTCCAGCAGACGATCGCGGCGACCGGCCGGCTGTCGTCGGCGGACCCGAACCTGCAGAACATCCCGATCCGCACCGAGGCGGGCCGGCAGATCCGCCGCGCGTTCGTCGTCGGCGAGGGGTACGAGACGCTCCTGACCGCGGACTACTCGCAGATCGAGATGCGGATCATGGCGCACCTGTCGGGCGACGAGGGCCTGATCGAGGCGTTCAACTCCGGCGAGGACCTGCACAGCTACGTGGGCTCGCACGTGTTCGACGTCCCCACCGACCAGGTCACGCCCGCCATGCGGTCCAAGATCAAGGCGATGAGCTACGGCCTCGCGTACGGGCTGTCGGCGTACGGGCTGTCGCAGCAGCTGGCCATCGAGGTGTCCGAGGCGTCGTCGCTGATGCGGGACTACTTCGAGCGGTTCGGCGGCGTGCGCGACTACCTCGAGGGCGTCGTGAAGGTCGCCCGGACGACGGGGTACACGGCCACGATCCTCGGCCGACGC
This sequence comes from Cellulomonas sp. P2_B4, assembly GCF_056404795.1. NCBI lineage: Bacteria > Bacillati > Actinomycetota > Actinomycetes > Micrococcales > Cellulomonadaceae > Cellulomonas > Cellulomonas sp. P2_B4. Next base: position 214,859 of record NZ_JBFUDI010000002.1, on the reverse strand, counting down.
CGCTACCTGCCCGACCTGACCAGCGACAACCGGCAGCGCCGCGACATGGCCGAGCGCATGGCCCTCAACGCGCCGATCCAGGGCAGCGCGGCGGACCTCATCAAGGTCGCGATGCTCGGTGTCGACCGGGAGATCACGCGCCGCGGGCTGTCGTCGCGCATGCTGCTCCAGGTGCACGACGAGCTCGTGCTCGAGGTCGCACCGGGCGAGCGCGACGAGGTCGAGGCACTCGTCCGCGAGCAGATGGGGGCGGCGGGCGACGGAGCGACCGACGGGCCGCTGGACGTGCCGCTCGACGTCACGGTCGGCGTCGGCGGGTCCTGGCACGACGCGGGTCACTGAGCCGCAGAACGCGGCAGCGGGCGGGTCAGCGACCGTCCGTTCCTGGTGTTTCGAGCGGGTTTCTGTTTGCGGCTCGCCGTGCGGGGTCGGGTGAACTGCGCCACAGTGTCGGCCACACAGCGGCAAAGGAGCCGCGACTTCCTTCGAGGAGGCGCTCGTGACCGACACGCTCGGACAACCAGAGACCGACTACGAACGAGTACAGAGAAGCGCCGAGTTCCAGGCGCTCAAGCGGCGGTTCCGCCGCTTCGTGTTCCCGATGACGGCCTTCTTCCTGGCCTGGTACTTCCTGTACGTGCTCCTGGCGGACTACGCCCACGACTTCATGTCCCAGAAGGTGTGGGGCAACGTCACGGTCGGCCTGCTGTTCGGGCTCGGGCAGTTCGTGAGCACGTTCGCCATCACGATGATCTACGCCCGCTGGGCGAACAACCGTCAGGACCCGGTGGCCGAACGACTGCGTCGGCACATCGAGGAGGGCGCGTCGCTGGACGGTGAGGGCGCATGATCGACTCGTTGCGTTCGCTCCTGCACTCGGCAACGTCCGAGGACGTCGGCAGCCCCGCGGTCAACATCGCGATCTTCGCCGGCTTCGTGGCCATCACGCTCGTCATCGTGTTCCGGGCGTCGCGCAACAACAAGACCGCGGCCGACTACTACGCCGCGGGCCGATCGTTCACCGGTCCTCAGAACGGCACGGCCATCGCGGGCGACTACCTCTCCGCGGCGTCGTTCCTCGGCATCTGCGGTGCGATCGCGATCAACGGCTACGACGGCTTCCTCTACTCGATCGGCTTCCTGGTCGCCTGGCTCGTGGCACTGCTCCTGGTCGCCGAGCTGCTGCGCAACACCGGCCGGTTCACGATGGCTGACGTCCTGTCGTTCCGCCTCAAGCAGCGTCCGGTCCGCATGGCGGCGGCGCTGGCCACGCTGACGGTCGTCTTCTTCTACCTGCTCGCGCAGATGGCGGGTGCCGGTGGCCTGGTCGCCCTCCTGCTCGGCGTCGAGGGAACGGCCGCGCAGGGCGTCGTGATCGCCGTCGTCGGTGCGCTGATGATCCTGTACGTGCTCATCGGCGGCATGAAGGGCACCACGTGGGTCCAGATCATCAAGGCGGTGCTGCTGATCATCGGCGCGGCCGTGATGACCGTCTGGGTGCTCTCGGAGTACGGCTTCAACTTCTCCGACCTGCTGCAGGGTGCTGTCGACGCGGCCGGCGAGGGCGGGGAGTCGATGCTCGGGCCGGGCAAGCAGTACGGCGCGACGTCGATGAGCCAGCTGAACTTCCTCTCGCTGGCCCTCGCGCTCGTTCTGGGCACCGCCGGCCTGCCGCACGTCCTGATGCGCTTCTACACGGTGCCGACGGCGAAGGAGGCCCGGCGTTCGGTGGTCTGGGCCATCTGGCTCATCGGCATCTTCTACCTGCTGACGCTGGTGCTCGGCTACGGCGCGGCGGCCCTCGTCGGACCCGAGGCCATCAAGGCGGCACCGGGCGGCGTCAACTCCGCCGCACCGCTGCTGGCGTACGAGCTGGGCGGGACGATCCTGCTCGGGCTCATCTCCGCCATCGCGTTCGCGACGATCCTCGCGGTCGTGGCCGGCCTGACGATCACGGCGGCGGCGTCGTTCGCGCACGACATCTACGCGTCGGTGATCAAGCACGGCGAGGTCAAGCCGGACGGTGAGGTGCGGGTCGCGCGGATCACCGTGGTGGTCATCGGGATCCTGGCGATCATCGGCGGCATCTTCGCCAACGGTCAGAACGTCGCGTTCCTCGTGGCGCTGGCGTTCGCGGTCGCGGCGAGCGCCAACCTGCCGACGATCCTGTACTCGCTGTTCTGGAAGCGGTTCAACACCTCCGGCGCCTTGTGGAGCATCTACGGCGGGCTGATCTCCTGCCTCGTGCTCATCACGTTCTCGCCCGTGGTGTCCGGCAAGGTCGACCCCGTGACCGGCGCGAGCCTGTCGATGATCAAGAACACCGACATCGACTTCCACCTGATCCCGCTGGAGAACCCCGGCCTGATCTCGATCCCGCTCGGGTTCCTGCTCGGCATCTTCGGGACCTACGTGAGCAGGGTGAAGGGCGACCCGGCCAAGTACGCCGAGATGGAGGTCCGGTCGCTGACCGGCGCCGGCTCGGAGAAGGCGGTCGTGCACTGAGGCACCGGGGCGGTGACGCCGGTCGTCACCGCCCCAGGTGCGTCACGAAGATCGCGGTGCCCGGCAGCCGCGCGCCGCGGACCGGTCCCCAGCCGCCCCAGGTCCGCTCGTGCCCGGCGGGCCACTCCGGCTCGACGAGCCGGTCGAGCACGAAGCCCGCGGCCGTCAGCTCGGTCACGTGGTCGCCCAGCGTCCGGTGGTACTCGGCGTAGAGGACGGACCCGGACTCGCTGATCTCCGCGTAGGGGGTGCGGTCGAAGTACGAGCGCGTGGCGGTCAGGCCGGCCTCGCCGGGGTCGTCGGGGAACGCCCACCGGACCGGGTGCGTCACGGCGAACACCCAGCGGCCGCCCGGTCGCAGCACCCGCGCGACGGACTCGTGGACACGGCCGGCGTCGGGGACGAACGGCAGCGCACCGAAGGCGGTGAAGGCGACGTCGAAGGACGCGTCGGCGAAGGGCAGCTCCCGCGCGTCCGCCTGTACGAGCGGCGTCGTCCGACCGACGGACTCGTCGTACCCGGCACCGGCCGCCAGCATCCCGGCGGACAGGTCCGTCGCGACCACCGAGACCCCCTGCGCCACGAGCCACCGCGAGCACTGAGCGGCCCCTGCACCCACCTCGAGCACCCGCGCGCCCGACAGGTCGCCGAGGAGCCGGGCGTCCGCCTCGCGCAGGCCCTCAGGGCACCAGCAGAAGTCGGCCGGCCCGAGGAACGAGCCGTGCTCGTCGAGGTACTCGGTCGCGTTGGCGTCCCACCAGCCGCGTCCCGCGGCGCCGCCCGCGGACGGCGGGATGTCGAGATAGCCGGCCTCGGCGAGCGGGTCGTCGGTCATGCAACCAGTGTCGCGCGCTTGATCAGCACGTCTGTCATCTGCGTGACGCACGGGATGGCTATGGTGTGAGCGACGGCAGCCCGACGATGCGCTCCGGCCACCAGTTTCCTGAGGTCGAAGGAGTGCCAACGTGCGTGTCGGACTGCTCACCGGTGGGGGCGACGTCCCCGGGCTGAACGCCGCGATCCGTGCCGTCGTGAAGCGTGGCGAGGGCGAGTACGGCCACTCGATCATCGGGTTCCGCAACGGCTGGCGCGGCGTCGTCGACGGCTTCAGCCTCCCGCTCACCCGGCAGCACATCCGCAACCAGCTGGCCGTCGGCGGCACGCTGCTCGGGACCGCGCGGTACCACCCGCACTCCTCGGACGGCGGACTGGACGCGGTCCTGTCCACCCTCGAGTCGGAGCGCATCGAGGTCCTCATCTGCATCGGCGGCGACGGGACGCTGCACGCGGCCAGCAAGGTGGCCGAGGCGGGCGTGCGCATCGTCGCGATCCCGAAGACGATCGACAACGACGTCTGGGGTACCGACCAGTCGATCGGCTTCGACACCGCCGTCGGCATCGCGACCGAGGCCATCGACCGCATCCACACCACCGCGGAGAGCCACAACCGCGTCATGATCGTCGAGGTCATGGGCCGGCACGCGGGCTGGATCGCCGCGACGTCGGGCATCGCCGGGGGAGCCGAGCTCGTGCTCGCCCCCGAGCAGCCCTTCGACATCGACAAGATCGAGCGCTTCCTCAAGCACCGGCACCGCGCGCACGCGAGCTTCTCGATCATCGTCGTCGCCGAGGGCGCGGTCCCCGCGGAGGGCACCTCGATGCACTACGAGACGCAGCTGGGGAAGTTCGGCGACATCGTCGCGGGAGCCATCGGGGAGCGCCTCAAGATCGAGATCGAGAAGCGCACCGGCTTCGACACCCGGACGGTCGTGCTCGGGCACATCCAGCGCGGCGGCATCCCGTCCCACGTGGACCGGATCCTCGGCTCGCGGTTCGGCGTCGCGGCGATCGACGCGGCCAGCCAGGGCATGTCGAACGTCATGACGGCGCTGCGTGGGGAGACCGTGCAGATGATCTCTCTCGACGAGGTCGCCGGGAAGGTCAAGTACGTGCCGGACGAGCTGCTGGCGGTCGCGCGCGCGCTCGGCTGAGCAGCATGACCGCGCTTTGACCCACCCTCGGTCGCCCAGATAGGGTAGACGGCGGTGCCGCGCGCCTTGTTGCGGCGGCTCATCCCGAACGTGCTGCTCGTACGTGGTCTCACATCGCACTGCTGGATGCGGACCGGGGACGCCCCATCATCACGTGGTCACCAGCGCTTTTCACCGTGCCGTCCGGCACACCATTCGTGTCCGTACAACTTCCCTGTCCGCATCGGAGCCCATCCCTACATGAGCATCACCACCCCCGCGAAGCCCGCCTCCCCGCAGGTCGCGATCAACGACATCGGCTCGGCCGAGGACTTCCTCGCCGCGATCGACGCCACCATCAAGTACTTCAACGATGGCGACATCGTCGAGGGCACCATCGTCAAGGTCGACCGCGACGAGGTCCTTCTCGACATCGGTTACAAGACCGAGGGCGTCATCCCGTCCCGTGAGCTGTCCATCAAGCACGACGTGGACCCCGGAGACGTTGTCAAGGTCGGCGACGCAGTCGAGGCCCTCGTCCTCCAGAAGGAGGACAAGGAAGGCCGGCTGATCCTGTCCAAGAAGCGCGCACAGTACGAGCGCGCCTGGGGCACGATCGAGAAGATCAAGGAAGAGGACGGCGTCGTCACCGGCACCGTCATCGAGGTCGTCAAGGGCGGCCTCATCCTCGACATCGGTCTGCGCGGCTTCCTGCCCGCGTCGCTGGTGGAGATGCGTCGCGTCCGCGACCTCCAGCCGTACGTCGGCAAGGAGATCGAGGCCAAGATCATCGAGCTCGACAAGAACCGCAACAACGTGGTCCTGTCGCGCCGCGCCTGGCTCGAGCAGACGCAGTCCGAGGTGCGCTCCACCTTCCTGCAGACGCTGCAGAAGGGTCAGGTCCGCCCCGGCGTCGTGTCCTCGATCGTCAACTTCGGTGCGTTCGTGGACCTGGGTGGCGTGGACGGGCTCGTGCACGTCTCCGAGCTGTCCTGGAAGCACATCGACCACCCGTCCGAGGTCGTCGAGGTCGGCCAGGAGGTCACCGTCGAGGTTCTCGACGTCGACTTCGACCGCGAGCGTGTCTCCCTGTCGCTGAAGGCGACGCAGGAGGACCCGTGGCAGGCATTCGCCCGCACGCACGCCATCGGCCAGGTCGTCCCGGGCAAGGTCACCAAGCTGGTTCCGTTCGGTGCGTTCGTGCGCGTCGAGGACGGCATCGAGGGCCTCGTGCACATCTCGGAGCTGGCCGTGCGCCACGTCGAGATCCCGGAGCAGGTCGTCCAGGTGGGCGACGACGTCTTCGTCAAGGTCATCGACATCGACCTCGAGCGTCGCCGCATCTCGCTCTCGCTGAAGCAGGCGAACGAGGGCTTCGACCCGACGAGCGACGACTTCGACCCCGCGCTGTACGGCATGGCGGCGGAGTACGACGAGGCCGGCAACTACAAGTACCCGGAGGGCTTCGACCCGGCCACGAACGAGTGGCTCGAGGGCTTCGAGGCACAGCGCGAGGTGTGGGAGGCGCAGTACGCGCAGGCCCACGAGCGCTGGGAGGCGCACCGCAAGCAGGTCGCCGACGCCGCGAAGGCCGACGCCGAGGCTGCTCTCACGGCTGCCGAGGGTGGGGCGACGGCGACGTCCTCCTCGTCCTCGTCCTCCGCGGGTCCGGTTCCCTCCTCGTACTCGTCGAGCACCGAGGAGGCCGCGGGCACGCTGGCTTCCGACGAGGCGCTCGCCGCTCTGCGCGAGAAGCTCACGGGCAACTGATCACAGCAGTCCACGGCGGGCCGGTCACCTTCGGGTGGCCGGCCCGCTGGCTTTTCCCCTGCCCGTGCGCGCGGCTCGACGGGCACGGCAGTATGGACGGATGCAACGCATCGGACTCACAGGCGGGATCGCGGCCGGCAAGTCCGTCGCGGCACGGCGACTGGCGGAGCTCGGAGCGGTGGTGATCGACTCCGACCTCCTGGCGCGGGAGGCCGTCGCGCCGGGCTCGGCCGGCCTGGACGCGGTCGTCGAGGAGTTCGGTACCGGCGTGCAGGCCGCGGACGGCTCCCTGAACCGCAGCGCCCTGGCATCGATCGTCTTCGCCGATCCCGCGGCCCGCGCGCGGCTCGACGCGATCGTGCACCCGATCGTGCGCCGGCTCTCGGCCGAGCGCTCCGCGGCGGCGGCCGCCGTCGACCACGGGGCGGTCGTCGTGCACGACATCCCGCTGCTCGTCGAGACCGGGCAGGCCGACGACTTCCATGTGGTGGTCGTCGTCGACGCACCCGCCCTCCTGCGCGTCGAGCGGCTGGTCCGACTGCGCGGCATGGACCGCGGCGCGGCCGAGGCGCGGGTCGGCGCCCAGGCGACGGACGCCGAGCGGCTCGCGGTCGCGGACGTTGTGCTGGACGGGACCGGCAGCGACGACGACCTGCGCGTCCAGGTGGACGCGCTCTGGGAGCGGCTCGCGGTCGAGCGGGCTGACGAGCTCTCGGCGGAGACCCCGTGATCCTGCTGACCGGGTTCGCGCCGTTCGAGGCGCAGCCGGTCAACGCGTCGTGGCTGGCGGTCCAGGAGGTCGCGGCCCGGTGGACCGGCGACGACCTCGCGGTGCGGGAGCTGCCGGTCTCGTTCCGCGGCGCCCGGCAGGTGCTGCGGACGGCGATCGCCGAGCTGTCCCCGACGCTCGTGGTCGCCGTGGGCGAGGCCGGGCGACGGGAGGCCGTGGGGATCGAGCGGGTCGCGGTGAACCTCATCGACGCGCGGATCCCCGACAACGACGGCTCCGCACCTGTCGACGTCCCCGTGATCGCGGGTGCGCCGGCGGCGTTCTTCACGACGCTGCCGGTCAAGGCGTGCCTCGCTGCGGCGCAGGCGACCGGGACGCCCACCGAGGTCTCGTACTCGGCGGGCACCTACGTCTGCAACGCGACCTTCTACGCGCTCCAGCACCTGCTCGCGTCCCGGCCCGAGGTGCGCAGCGGGTTCGTGCACGTGCCGCGCGCGGGGCTGTCGACGGAGGCCGCGGCGACGGCGCTGCTCGCGATCGTCGAGACCGCGGCCAGCGTCGAGAGCGACCTGCGCGTCACGGCCGGCACGCTCGACTGAGCTCCCGGGCCCGCGGGTGTCGGTGGGGGACCGTACGGTTGTCGTATGCGTCCCGTCACCGATCTGCAGCGGACCGTCGCCCCGTTCGAGGTCATCTCCGAGTACACGCCGTCGGGCGACCAGCCCAAGGCGATCAAGGAGCTCGCGGCGCGCATCACCGCGGGCGAGAAGGACGTCGTGCTGCTGGGCGCCACCGGCACCGGCAAGTCGGCGACGACGGCCTGGCTGATCGAGAAGCTGCAACGGCCCACGCTGGTCATGGCGCCCAACAAGACGCTCGCGGCCCAGCTGGCCACGGAGTTCCGGGAGCTGCTGCCCAACAACGCGGTCGAGTACTTCGTCTCGTACTACGACTACTACCAGCCCGAGGCGTACATCGCGCAGACGGACACCTACATCGAGAAGGACTCGTCGATCAACGACGAGGTGGAGCGCCTGCGGCACTCGGCGACGAGCTCGCTCCTGACCCGCCGGGACGTGATCGTGGTCGCCTCGGTGAGCTGCATCTACGGCCTCGGTACGCCGCAGGAGTACGTGGACCGCATGGTCGCCCTGTCCGTGGGCGACCGGGTGGACCGCGACCAGCTGCTGCGCAAGTTCGTGACCATGCAGTACACCCGCAACGACATGGCGTTCACGCGCGGCACCTTCCGCGTCCGCGGCGACACCGTCGAGATCATCCCGGTGTACGAGGAGCTCGCCATCCGGATCGAGTTCTTCGGCGACGAGATCGAGGCGATCGCCACGCTGCACCCGCTGACCGGCGACGTGGTGCGCGCGGAGCAGCAGATCCACATCTTCCCGGCCACGCACTACGTGGCCGGCCCCGAGCGCATGGAGCGCGCGATCGCGGGCATCGAGGTGGAGCTGGAGGACCGGCTGAGCGAGCTGGAGCGGCAGAACAAGCTGCTCGAGGCCCAGCGGCTGCGCATGCGCACCACGTACGACATCGAGATGATGCGCCAGATCGGCTCGTGCTCCGGCATCGAGAACTACTCGCGGCACATCGACGGCCGGTCGGCGGGGACGGCGCCCAACACGCTGCTCGACTACTTCCCCGAGGACTTCCTGCTGGTCATCGACGAGTCGCACGTGACGGTGCCCCAGATCGGCGCGATGTTCGAGGGCGACATGTCGCGCAAGCGCGCGCTGGTGGACCACGGCTTCCGGCTGCCCAGCGCCACCGACAACCGTCCGCTGCGCTGGGAGGAGTTCGTCGAGCGGATCGGGCAGACGGTCTACCTCTCGGCCACGCCGGGCAACTACGAGCTGTCCATCTCCGACGGCTTCGTCGAGCAGATCATCCGGCCCACCGGACTGGTCGACCCGCAGGTGATCGTCAAGCCGACCACCGGTCAGATCGACGACCTGCTCGGCGAGATCCACGACCGCGTCGAGAAGGACGAGCGCGTGCTCGTCACCACGCTCACCAAGAAGATGGCCGAGGACCTCACGGACTACTTCCTGGAGAAGGGCGTCCGCGTCCGGTACCTGCACTCCGAGGTGGACACGCTGCGGCGCGTCGAGCTGCTGCGCGAGCTGCGGCTCGGCGAGTACGACGTGCTGGTCGGGATCAACCTCCTGCGCGAGGGTCTCGACCTGCCCGAGGTGTCGCTCGTGGCCATCCTCGACGCCGACAAGGAGGGCTTCCTGCGCTCGGGGCGCTCGCTCATCCAGACGATCGGCCGCGCGGCACGCAACGTGTCGGGCGAGGTGCACATGTACGCCGACCGGATCACTGACGGCATGGCGCAGGCGCTCGACGAGACCACCCGACGCCGCGACCGGCAGATCGCCTACAACCTCGAGAACGGCATCGACCCGACGCCCCTGCGCAAGAAGATCGGCGACATCACAGACCTGCTGGCCCGCGAGGACGCCGACACGGCCGAGCTGCTCGGCGGCGGCGGACGGCAGACCAGCCGCGGCAAGGCGCCGGTCCCGGGGTTCGGCTCGAGGGGTGCCCCGCGCGACGAGCGAACGCGCCTGACCGGTGCGGCGGCCGGCGAGCTCGCGGACCTGATCCAGCAGCTGTCCGACCAGATGCACGCGGCGGCCGCGGAGCTGCAGTTCGAGCTCGCGGCGCGGCTGCGCGACGAGATCTCGGGCATGAAGAAGGAGCTGCGCCAGATGCAGGCCGCCACGGCCTAGGAGGAGGACGCGATGGCTGTCGAGGTGCAGGTGACGTTCGACGCCGGTGACGCTGAGGCGCTCGGCCGGTTCTGGATCGAGGTGCTCGGCTACGTCCAGCAGCCACCACCGGACGGGCACGCGACGTGGAGCGACTTCCTGGAGTCCGTCGGCGCGCCCGAGGAGAACATCTTCGCGGCGGTCGACCCCGACGGCGTCGGACCGCGTCTGCTGTTCCAGGGGGTGCCGGAGGGCAAGACCGCCAAGAACCGCGTGCACCTCGACGTGAACGTGGCCGCGAAGATCGCCCCGCCGGAGCGGGCGGCCTTCGTCCGTGCGCGGGCGGCGGAGCTCGAGGCGCTCGGAGCGATCCAGCTCCAGGTGTTCGACGGCCAGGAGGGACCGGACAGCTTCTGGATCGTCATGGCGGACCCGGAGGGCAACGAGTTCTGCCTGCAGTGAGCGTCACATGGGACGCACGGGCGGCGTGGCCTATGCTTGCCGACGTTGAAGGGGAGTACCCCAGTCACGATCACGTCGTCATCACGGACCTGTCCGCACGGGGCCCGGCGCGATCGGTCCGCGACACGCAGCACGCGCGGGCGGGGGAGACCTTCGGTCACGATGTTCTCGTACCGGAGGTGTATCCATGGATGTGTCCGGCTGGGTCTGGGCAGGGACGGCGGTCTTCGTCGTCGGGCTGATCATCTTCGACTTCTACGCCCACGTGCGCACGCCGCACGAGCCGACGTTCTCCGAGTCGGTGAAGTGGTCGATCTTCTACATCGCCATCGCCCTGGTCTTCGGGGTCGCGCTCGGCATGGTCTGGGGCTGGGACTTCGGCACCCAGTACTTCGCCGGGTACATCACCGAGAAGAGCCTGTCGGTCGACAACCTCTTCGTCTTCCTCATCATCATGACGAAGTTCGCGGTGCCCCGGATCTACCAGCAGAAGGTGCTGCTCGTCGGCGTGGTCATCGCGCTGGTGCTCCGCACGATCTTCATCCTGGCCGGCGCCGCCGCGATCGAGCAGTTCTCCTGGGTGTTCTACATCTTCGGCGCGTTCCTCGTGTACACGGCCGTCAAGCTGGCCCGCGAGCACCACGACAAGGAGCACGCGCCGAAGGACCAGCCCGACGGTATCGCGGTGCGGATGCTCAAGATGGTCCTGCCGACCACGGAGGAGTACCACGGCGACAGGCTGAGCGTCCGGATCGATGGCAAGCGGCTGTTCACGCCGATGCTCGTCGTCATGGTCGCGATCGGCTCGACCGACGTGCTCTTCGCGCTCGACTCGATCCCGGCGATCTACGGCCTGACCAACGAGGCGTTCATCGTCTTCACCGCGAACGCGTTCGCCCTGCTCGGCCTGCGCCAGCTGTACTTCCTGATCGGCGGGCTGCTGGACCGCCTGGTGTACCTGTCGCAGGGGCTCGCCGTGATCCTCGGCTTCATCGGCGTCAAGCTCGTCCTGCACGCGCTGCACGTGAACGAGCTGCCCTTCATCAACGGCGGGGAACCCGTGGACTGGGCCCCCGAGATCCCCATCTGGGTGTCGCTGACCTTCATCCTCGGCACGCTCGCCGTCGCGACGGTCGCGAGCCTGATCAAGACCCGGAACGACGTGCGCGTCGTTCCCTCGAACGAGAGCTGACGGCTAGCACGTGGATGTCACACCCCTGATCTGGGCGGTCTCGCTCGGCCTCGTCGGCGCTCTGCTCGTCGTCGACGTCGCGGTGGTCGCCCGTCGGCCCCACATCCCGACGACCGCCGAGTGCGTGCGCTACCTGGCGTTCTACATCGGGCTCGCGGTGCTCTTCGGCATCGGCGTGTGGCTCACCGCCGGCGCCGACTACGCGGGGCAGTTCTACGCCGGCTGGCTCACCGAGTACTCGCTCTCGGTGGACAACCTCTTCGTGTTCCTGCTGATCATGGGCAAGTTCGCGGTTCCACGGCAGTACCAGCAGACCGCGCTCCTGGTCGGCATCATCCTGGCGCTGATCTTCCGCGGCATCTTCATCTGGGCCGGCGCAGCCGTCATCGACGCGTTCAGCTGGGTGTTCTACCTCTTCGGCGCGTTCCTCGTCTGGACCGCGTTCCGGGTGGGGCGCGAGGGGGAGTCCGACGACGACGAGTTCAAGCCGCCGCTGATCCTGCGGCTGGTCCAGCGCTGGTTCCCGGCGACGGACGAGTACCACGGCGTGAAGCTGACGATCGTGGAGAACGGGCGCCGGCTGATCACGCCGATGCTCATCGTGCTCGTCGCCCTCGGTGCCACGGACCTGCTCTTCGCGTTCGACTCGATCCCGGCGATCTTCGGGCTGACGAGCGAGCCGTACCTCGTGCTGATGGCGAACCTGTTCGCGCTCATGGGCCTGCGGCAGCTGTACTTCCTGCTGGGCGACCTGCTGAAGAAGCTCGTCTACCTGAACATCGGCCTCGCGGTGCTGCTCGGCTTCATCGGGCTCAAGCTGATCTTCCACGCGCTGGCCGAGAACGAGGTGCCCTTCATCAACGGCGGCGAGCCGGTGCCGTGGGCTCCCGAGATTCCCACCTGGGCGTCGCTGGTCTCGATCGTCCTCATCCTCGGGGTGACGACGATCGCGAGCCTCTGGAAGGCCCGGCGGGACGCCCGCGCCGAGGCGTCAGGCGCTCCAGGGGCCGAGGACGAGGTCCCACTCGCGGACGTCGGTCTCGCTGATGACGTCGTCGAGGGCGAACKGGTCGKCCGCGAGGATCCTGTCCAGCGACGCCCGGTCGGCGGTCCGGAGGACGAGGAGCGCTCCGGGAGCCCCGTCGACGAGCGGTCCTGAGCCGAGGAGCTCACCGAGGCTGCTCAGGTACGCCCGGTGCACCGGGCGGACCGCGTCGCGCGTGTCGTCCTTGGTCCGGTCGTAGGTGTAGCGGACGGCGTAGGTAGGCATGGAGGACATCCTGCCTGACCGTGGTGGCAGAGTGTTTCGCATGCCACGCACGCTGCGCACCCTGCTCACCGACGACCTCCTGGCCCGCGTCCACGAGCGCGCGCCCGGGCACGACCGCGACAACACGTTCCCGCACGACGATCTGGCCGACCTGGTCGCGGCCGGCTACCTGAGAGCGTTCGTCCCCGAAGCGCTGGGCGGCGCGGGCCTGACCCTCGAGGAGGTCGCGCGCGAGCAGGTGCGCCTCGCGGCGGCGGCGCCGGCGACCGCACTGGCCGTCAACATGCACCTGGTGGTGACCGGGCTGGCTGCACTCCTCGCCGGCCGCGGCGACGACTCGGTCGAGTTCATCCTGCGGGACGCCGCGGCGGGGGAGGTCTTCGCGTTCGGCAACTCGGAGGCGGGCAACGACCTGGTGATGTTCGGCTCCCGGACGCGTGCGGAGCGGCAGGACGACGGCGGGTACCGGTTTTTCGGCACGAAGATCTTCACGTCGCTCTCCCCGGTGTGGACTCGCCTGGCGACCTTCGGCCTGGACGAGTCGGACCTGCAGAACCCGCTGTTGGTGCACGGGGTGGTCTCGCGCGGCGACGGTGAGGTGCAGACCCGCGACGACTGGGACACCCTGGGCATGCGAGCCACCCAGTCCGCCACCACCGTGCTCGACGGTGCCTTCGCTCCCGCTGACCGCGTCTACCGCTCGCTGCCGCCCGGCCCGAGCGCCGACCCGTTCATCTTTGCGCTCTTCGCCGTGTTCGAGGTGCTCCTGGCCGCCGTCTACACGGGGATCGGCCGCCGCGCGATCGAGCTCGGGGTGGCCGCGGCGCAGCGCCGGACGTCGCTCAAGTACGACGGGCGTGCCTACGCGCAGGACCCCGACATCCGCTGGCGGATCGCCGACGCGGTGCTGGCGCAGGACGGAGCCGAGCTGCAGGTCTTCGCGCTGGCGCGGGACGTCGACGAGCAGGCCGACCACGGCGCGCGCTGGTTCGCCCAGCTCGTGGGGCTCAAGGTCCGCGCGACCGAGTCGGCCCGGGTGGTCGTCGACGATGCCATCCGCGTGTCCGGGGGCGGCTCGTACTTCAGCGGCAACGAGCTCGGCCGGCTGTACCGCGACGTGCTCGCGGGGCTCTTCCACCCGTCGGACGACGAGTCCGCCCACTCGACCGTGGCCAACTCCGTGCTCGGGCCGCCGGAGGCCTGACATGGAGATGCCCGACGTACTCGACCTCGACGGCGGCCGGCTGCGCCCGGTGGCGGAAGCGGACTGGCCGCTGGACCACGCCCTCTCGCGGGTCCCCGACGTGACGCGGTGGACGTACTACCCCGCGGACGTGAGCGAGCAGGAGGCGCGTGCTCGGATCATCCGGAACGTGGACCTGCGGCGGGACGGCCGCGGCGGCCGGTTCGTCGTCGAGACCGCAGGGGTGCCCGTCGGGACGATCGGGCTCTCCGTGCGAGTCGACGGCCCGTACCTGTACTACGCGCTGCTTCCCGAGGGGCGCGGACGAGGGCTGGCCACCTCGGCCGTCCTGGCCCTGTCGGCCTGGGCCTTCGCCGCGGGCGCGCCGCAGGTGCACGCCCTGACGATGCTGGACAACACGGCCAGCGAGCGGGTGCTTCAGCGCGCCTCGTTCGCCCGCGTCGGGCTCGAGGTGGAGCCGGACGGGGTGACCGTCACGCGCTGGGTTACTGGCGCGTAACTTACGCAACCGTAGGTTAGGGTGGGCTTATGACGACGGCGCATCCTCCGGACGAGGTCACCATCCCCGACGAGCCCCTGGGTGCGGCGCTGGACCGCGCGGCGCTGCGGTGCCCCGAACGCGTCGCGGTCGACTTCCTCACCGGCCAGACGTCCTACGGCGAGCTGGCGGACCGGGTGGCCCGCGGTGCTCAGGCGCTCCTCGATCTCGGCGTCCAGCCCGGGGACCGCGTCGCGCTGGTGATCCCGAACTGCACCGCGCACGTCGTCGCGTTCTACGCGGTGCTGCGCATCGGTGCCGTCGTCGTGGAGCACAACCCGACCTACACGCCCGGGGAGCTCGCCCACCAGCTCGCCGACTCCGGCGCGGTCGTCGCCCTCGTCTGGGAGAAGGCGGTCCCGGCCGTGCTCTCCTCGCTCACGACGACGCGGTTGCGCGCCGTCGTCGCCGTCGACCTGACCGCCGACCTGCCGCTGACCCGCCGGTGGAAGCTGCGGCTGCCCGTGCCCCGGGCGCGCAAGGTCCGAGCGGCGATGCGCGGTCCCGTCCCGCCCGCGTTCCCGATGTGGCACCGGCTCGTCGCGAAGACCGAGCCGATCGACCCGGCTCATCCCGGTCCGGAGTCGACCGACCTCGCGCTCCTGCAGTACACCGGGGGGACGACGGGGACGCCGAAGGGCGCGATGCTCACGCACCGCAACCTCGTCGCCAACGCCGTCCAGGGCCAGGCGTGGACGGCCGCCGAGCCGGACACGGAGGTCGTCTACGGCTGCCTCCCGTTCTTCCACGCGTTCGGGCTGACGCTCTGCCTCAGCTACGCGATCCGCGTCGGGGCCACGCTCGTCGTGTTCCCGAACTTCGACCCGGCGATGGTCCTGGAGGCCCAGCAGCGACTGCCCGGCACCTTCCTGCCGGCCGTCCCGCCGATGCTCGACCGCCTGGCGGGTGCCGCGAAGCCCGGCGACCTCGGGTCCTTCCGGTACGCGATCTCCGGCGCCATGGCCCTCCCCGCCGAGACGGCCGAGCGGTGGGAGCGCGCCACCGGCGGGCTCGTGATCGAGGGGTACGGGATGACCGAGACCTCGCCCGTGGCCCTCGGCAACCCGCTGACCGACGGTCGTCGGCCCGGAACCCTCGGGCTCCCGTTCCCGAGTACGCAGATCCGGGTCGTCGACCCGACCGACGCCTCGCGCGACGTCCCGCCGGGGGAGCGCGGCGAGCTGCTGATCCGCGGGCCTCAGGTCTTCGCCGGCTACTGGCAGCGGCCCGACGAGACCGCCGAGCAGCTGCTCGACGACGGGTGGCTGCGGACCGGGGACATGGTGACCATCGACGAGACCGGGTGGGTCGTCCTGGTCGACCGCCTCAAGGAGCTCATCGTCAGCGGCGGGTTCAAGGTCTACCCGTCGCAGGTCGAGGACGCCCTGCGACAGATGCCGGGCGTCTCGGACGTCGCCGTCGTGGGCATCCCGGGTGGCGACCTCGGCGAGACCGTCGTGGCCGCCGTCGTGCTCGAGCCCGGTACGACGGGCGTCGACCTCGAGTCGGTCCGCGCATGGTGCGAGCAGCGTGTCGCTCGGTACGCGCTGCCGCGCCGGCTCGAGGTCCTCGACGAGCTGCCCCGCTCGCAGGTCGGCAAGGTGCTGCGCCGGCAGGTGCGCGAGCAGGTGCTCGCGCAGTAGGTCACCAGCCGCGGGCGCGCCACTCGTCGAGGTGCGGGCGCTCGTCGCCGAGCGTGGTGCCGCGGCCGTGGCCCGGGTGCACGACGGTGTCGTCGTCGAACCGGTCGAAGACCCGTTCCGTGAGGTCCGCCATCAGCGACGCGAACGCCTCCGGGGACCTCGTCGCGCCGGGACCGCCCGGGAACAGCGAGTCGCCCGTGAACAGGTGGACCCGTCCCGCAGGCTCGCGGTAGGCGAGCGCGACGGAGCCGGGGGTGTGGCCGCGCAGCGCCATGACCTCGAGGGTCACGTGACCGACCGTGACGACGTCGCCGTGGTGCAGGCGGCGGGTCACCGGGACGTCGGTGGCCTCGTGGATCGCGTCGGCGTCGTCGGCCCCCGTGAAGGACGGTGCGCCGGTGAGCGCGACGACCGAGGCCAGCGCGCGGTGGTGGTCGGGGTGGCGGTGGGTGGTGACGACCGCATCCAGCCGGGCCGACGACGAGCCCTCGCGCAGCAGTTCCAGCAGTCGCTCGGGCTCGTCGGCGGCGTCGACGAGCAGCTGCGCGCCGTCCTTGCGCTCGGTCAGGAGGTAGGCGTTGTTGTCCATCGGGCCGACGGACACGGACCGGATCTCGAGGACCTCGTCGTCGGACGTCATGAACCCCTCCGTTCGACCGCCAGGTCGTGGCTGTGCACCGCGCGTACGAGGGCCAGGTGGGACAGGGCCTGCGGCATGTTCCCGGCCATCCTGCGACCGACGGGGTCGTACTGCTCGGCGAGCAGGCCGACGTCGTTCGCGAGGCCCGTGAGGATGTCGAGCACCTCGGTCGAGGCGTCCACGTCGTCCACCCGCGCGAGGGCGTCCGCCAGCCAGAACGAGCAGGCCAGGAACGCGTGCTCGTCCCCGGGGACGCCGTCGTCGGTGTGCTCGGTGCGGTAGCGGCGCAGCAGCCCCGGCGCCATCTCGAGCTCGGCGCGGATGGCGCGGACGGTGCTCCTGATGCGGGGGTCGTCCGACGGCAGGAACCCGACCTGGGCGAGCTGGAGCAGTGCGGCGTCGGTGTGCGACGAGCCGTACGACTGCACGAAGGTCTCCCGCTCCGCGTCCCACCCGTTCTCGAGCACGTCCGCGTGGATCGCGTCGCGCTCCGTGCGCCACCGGTCCGTCGGAGCGTCGAGCCCGTAGCGCTCGGCGGCCCTCACGGCCCGGTCGACCGCCGCCCACGCCATGACCTTCGAGTGCGTGAAGTGCTGCGGGTCGCCGCGGACCTCCCAGATCCCGCGGTCCGGCTCACGCCAGTGGCCCAGCAGATGGTCGACGAGGTGCCGCTGCAGGGCCCAGGAGTCGTCGGTCTCCGCGACCCCGGCCTCCCGAGCCTGCTCGAGGGCGCACATGACCTCGCCGAGCACGTCGTTCTGCATCTGCCCGACGGCCGCGTTCCCTACCCGGACGGGTCGGCTCCCCGCATAGCCCGCGAGGTGGTCGAGCTCGCGCTCGGGCAGCTCCCGGCCCCCGTCGACCCGGTACATGATCTGCAGGTCCGCCGAGCTGCCCGCCACCGCCCGCAGCAGCCAGCCGCGCCAGTCCGAGGCCTCGTCCTCGTACCCGTGCTCGAGGAGGGCCTCGAGCGTCATGGCCGCGTCGCGCAGCCAGCAGTACCGGTAGTCCCAGTTGCGGCTGCCGCCGAAGTCCTCGGGCAGGGACGTCGTCGCGGCGGCGACGATGCCCCCGGTCTCCTGGTCGGTCAGCATGCGAAGGACGAGGAGCGAGCGGACGACGACCTCGCGGTACGAGCCCTGATAGGCGCAGCTGCGCGCCCAGAGCCCCCAGTCGATCCGGGTCTCGTCGAGCCGGTCCGGGATGGTGAGCCGCGGCGGGACGGAGTCCCACGAGCGCGTCCACGTCAGCGCCAGCTCGACGGCCTCACCCTCCTGCAGCGTGAACCGGTCGGAGTGGCGGTGGTCGTGGGCCTTGGGGAGCCGGTCGCCCCGCAGAAGCAGCGAGTCCGGACCGGCGATGGCCCGGATCGTGTCGGCACCGTCGGGGTCCGTGACGTGGTGCACCCAGGGCTCGATCGCGCCGTAGCCGAACCTGACGATCCACTCGTGCTCGACCTCGACCTGCCCGCGCGTGCACTCCAGACGGCGCACGATGTCCGACCGGCCGTCGTTGAGCGGCATCGCCTCCAGCGCGACCGCCGACCCGGTCGGTGTCTCGTACGTCGTCTCCAGGACGAACGAGTCGTCGAGGTAGCGGCGCGTCACGGACGTCGCTCCGCGGACCGTCAGCAGCCAGCGCCCGTTGTCCGGCGTGCCCAGCAGGCGCGCGAAGCACGCGGCCGAGTCGAAGGCCGGCAGGCACATCCAGTCGATCGACCCGCGTCGGCTCACGAGGGCCGCCGTCGCGCCGTCGCCGAGCACGGCGTACTCCTCGATCGGCACCGGTGCCGGGTCGTCGTCACGGTCCATGGCGTGAGCATGGCCCGGAGGTTGTCGGCCAGCACGTCGAGCGCGATGTGCGTTCGCTCACGTCGAACAGATGTGCGATTGTCGGTGGCGCGACGTAGACTCCCGGGCGTGAACGAACGTCTGGTGGTGCAGGGCGCCCGCGAGCACAACCTCCGCAACGTCGACCTCGATCTCCCGCGCGACAAGCTCATCGTGTTCACCGGGCTGTCGGGGTCGGGCAAGTCGTCGTTGGCGTTCGACACCATCTTCGCGGAGGGGCAGCGGCGCTACGTCGAGTCGCTGTCGGCGTACGCGCGCCAGTTCCTCGGGCAGATGGACAAGCCCGACGTCGACTTCATCGAGGGGCTGTCGCCCGCGGTGTCGATCGACCAGAAGTCGACCAACCGGAACCCGCGGTCGACGGTCGGCACGATCACCGAGGTGTACGACTACCTGCGCCTCCTGTTCGCCCGCGCCGGCACGCAGTTCTGCCCGATCTGCGGCGAGCGCGTCACCGCGCAGACGCCGCAGCAGATCGTGGACCGGCTGCTCGAGCTTCCCGAGGGCACGCGCTACCAGGTGCTCGCGCCGGTCGTCCGTGGCCGCAAGGGCGAGTACGCCGACCTGTTCAAGGAGCTGCAGAGCAAGGGCTTCGCCCGCGCGCGCGTCGACGGCGAGGTCGTCCAGCTCACCGAGCCGCCGACGCTCGAGAAGAAGCTCAAGCACGACATCGAGGTGGTCATCGACCGTCTCGTGGCTCGCGAGGGCGTCCAGCGGCGGCTCACCGACTCGGTCGAGACCGCGCTCGGCCTGGCCGGCGGCCTGCTCGTCGTCGAGCTGGTGGACGCCGACATCGACGACCTGAATCGCGAGCGGCGATTCTCTGAGCACCGCGCCTGCCCGAACGACCACGTGCTGGCGCTCGACGAGATCGAGCCGCGCACGTTCTCGTTCAACGCGCCCTACGGCGCCTGCCCCGAGTGCACGGGCCTCGGCTCGAAGCTCGAGGTGGACCCGGACCTGGTCGTCCCCGACGAGGACCTGTCGCTCGACGAGGGCGCGGTCGCGCCCTGGGCGCAGATCTCTAGCGAGTACTTCGGCCGGGTGCTGACGGCGCTGGCGGCGGACATGGGCTTCTCGACGAGCGTGCCGTGGCGCGCGCTGCCGCAGCGTGCCCGGGATGCGGTCCTGCACGGCCAGAACCACGAGGTGAAGGTCCGCTACAAGAACCGCTGGGGCCGTGAGCGGCAGTACTCGACGGGCTTCGAGGGTGTCATCACGTTCCTCGAGCGCCGCCACAACGAGACGGACTCGGACTGGAGCAAGGAGAAGTACGAGGCGTACATGCGGGAGGTCCCGTGCCCCGTGTGCGGCGGCGCCCGGCTCAAGCCCGAGGTGCTCGCGGTGCGGGTGGGCGGTCGGTCGATCGCCGAGGTCTGCGCCCTGCCCATCCGTGAGGCGCGCGAGTTCCTCGACACCCTCGAGCTCGGCGAGCGCGAGCGCGCGATCGCGACGCAGGTGCTCAAGGAGATCCAGGCACGGCTCGGGTTCCTGCTGGACGTCGGCCTCGACTACCTCTCGCTCATGCGTCCGGCCGGCACGCTCTCCGGCGGCGAGGCGCAGCGGATCCGGCTCGCGACGCAGATCGGCTCCGGCCTGGTCGGCGTGCTCTACGTCCTGGACGAGCCGTCGATCGGCCTGCACCAGCGCGACAACCGGCGCCTCATCGAGACCCTCACGCGCCTGCGCGACCTGGGCAACACCCTGATCGTCGTCGAGCACGACGAGGACACCATCCGCACCGCCGACTGGATCGTCGACATCGGCCCGGGTGCGGGGGAGCACGGCGGTCGCGTCGTGCACTCCGGCGACCTGGACGGGCTCCTCGCGTCGGCCGAGTCGGTGACGGGGGCGTACCTCTCGGGCCGCAGGACCATCCCGATGCCTCAGGTCAGGCGCCTGATCGACAAGAAGCGCCAGGTCACCGTCGTCGGCGCGCGCGAGCACAACCTGCAGGGCATCGACGTGTCGTTCCCGCTCGGCACCCTCACCGCGGTGACGGGGGTGTCCGGCTCGGGCAAGTCGACGCTCGTGAACCACATCCTCTACACGGTGATGGCGAACGAGCTCAACGGTGCGCGCCAGGTGGCCGGACGGCACAAGCGCGTCACCGGTCTGGAGCACCTCGACAAGGTCGTGCACGTGGACCAGGGACCGATCGGGCGCACGCCGCGGTCCAACCCGGCCACCTACACGGGCGTGTGGGACCACGTGCGCCGGCTGTTCGCCGAGACGACCGAGGCGAAGGTCCGCGGCTACACGCCCGGCCGGTTCTCGTTCAACGTCAAGGGAGGCCGCTGCGAGGCGTGCTCGGGCGACGGCACGCTCAAGATCGAGATGAACTTCCTGCCCGACGTCTACGTGCCGTGCGAGGTCTGCCACGGCGACCGTTACAACCGCGAGACGCTCGAGGTGCACTTCAAGGGCAAGACGGTGGCCGACGTGCTCTCGATGCCGATCGAGGAGGCCGCCGACTTCTTCGCCGCGGTCCCGGCGATCTCGCGACACCTGCGGACGCTGGTCGACGTCGGGCTCGGGTACGTACGGCTCGGTCAGCCGGCGCCGACGCTCTCGGGCGGCGAGGCGCAGCGCGTCAAGCTCGCCGCGGAGCTCCAGCGACGCTCGACCGGTCGCACGATCTACGTGCTCGACGAGCCGACGACCGGTCTGCACTTCGAGGACATCCGCAAGCTGCTCGGCGTGCTCCAGTCGCTGGTCGACAAGGGGAACTCGGTCATCGTGATCGAGCACAACCTCGACGTGATCAAGAACGCCGACTGGGTCATCGACATGGGGCCCGAAGGCGGCAGCGGCGGCGGCCTGGTGATCGCCGAGGGGACGCCGGAGCAGATCGCGATGTCGCCGGACTCGCACACCGGCCGCTTCCTCGCCGAGGTGCTGGAGCCGGTCGCGGAGCGCGTCTCGGCGTGACCGGCGTCAGCGCGGGACGGCCTGCGCCATCCGCACGGGTACGGGCTCGTGCCGGACGGGGAAGTTCACCGAACGCGAGATGAAGCAGTGCTCGTGCGCCTTGTGGTGGATCCCGCCGAGGACGGCGTCGGTCACCGCGCCGCCCTCGGGAAGGTGCGCGCCGGGCGCCACGGTGACGCGCGGTCGGAGCACGACCTCGCGGAACTGGCCTTGCCCGGCGGCCTCGATGCGCATGGTGCCGACGGCGCTGTCCTCATACCCCACGACCACGACACCGGCGGCCGACGCGAGGTGCAGGAACCAGAGCATGTGGCACTGCGCGAGCGCGCTGACGAGCAGCTCCTCGGGATTGAACCGAGACGGGTCGCCTCGGAACGCGGGGTCCGACGAGCCCAGCAGCGGCGGCTTGGAGCCGATCCGCACCTCGTGGTCGCGGCTGTAGGCGGTGTAGCTCGACGTCCCGGTGGCGCCGGCGCCGGTCCACGTGACGTCGACCGAGTACGTGTGCAGGGGGCCCATCGCCCCACGGTAGCCGCGCCCGGGGTGTCCCGTCCGGTCACCGACGTCAGTAGTCCGAACTAGGCTCGAACGCATGGCTGATCCCGCCACCTACCGTCCCGCGCCGGGGGAGATCCCCGACGAGCCCGGGGTCTACCGCTTCCGCGACGAGCACGGCCGCGTCATCTACGTCGGCAAGGCCAAGAGCCTGCGGCAGCGCCTGTCCAGCTACTTCCAGGACCTGTCCGGCCTGCACTCGCGCACCCAGCAGATGGTGACGACGGCGGCGTCGGTGCAGTGGACGGTCGTCGGCACCGAGGTCGAGGCGCTGGCCCTCGAGTACTCGTGGATCAAGGAGTTCGACCCGCGGTTCAACGTCAAGTACCGCGACGACAAGTCGTACCCGTACCTGGCGGTGACGATGGCCGACGATTTCCCGAGGGTGCAGGTCATGCGCGGCGCCAAGCGCAAGGGCACCCGCTACTTCGGGCCGTACGCGCACGCGTGGGCGATCCGCGAGACGGTCGACCTGCTGCTGCGTGTCTTCCCGGTACGCACGTGCTCGGCGGGCGTGTTCCGGCGCGCCAAGCAGCAGGGGCGGCCGTGCCTGCTCGGGTACATCGACAAGTGCTCGGCGCCGTGCGTCGGGCGGATCTCGCCGGACGACCACCATGCTCTGGCGCAGGACTTCTGCGACTTCATGGCGGGGGACACGGCCAAGTTCACGCGTCGCCTGACCACGCGAATGAAGGAGGCGGCCAACGAGCTCGACTACGAGCAGGCCGCGCGGCTGCGGGACGACATCCAGACGCTCGAGAAGGCGACCGAGAAGAACGCGGTCGTCCTCGCCGACGGCACCGACGCGGACATCTTCGCCCTCTCCGGCGACGAGCTCGAGGCCGCGGTGCAGGTGTTCCACGTCCGCGACGGCCGCATCCGCGGTCAGCGGGGCTGGGTGGTCGAGAAGGTCGAGGACGTCACGGACGCCGAGCTGGTGGAGCACCTGCTGCAGCAGATCTACGGCAGCGAGGCGTCTGGCGACGGTGGGGCCGGCTCGTCGGCGGTCCCGCGCGAGGTGCTCGTGCCCGTGCTGCCTCCGGACGTCGAGCAGGTGCAGGCGTGGCTCGCGGGGCTGCGCGGCAGCAGGGTCTCGGTCCGCGTGCCCCAGCGGGGAGACAAGCGCGAGCTCGCTGCGACGGTCCTGCGCAACGCGGAGCACTCCCTCGTGCTGCACCGCACCCGTCGGGCTGGGGACCTGACCACGCGGAGCCAGGCGCTGCAGGAGATCCAGGAGGCGCTGGACCTCTCGTCGGCACCGCTGCGCATCGAGTGCTACGACGTCTCGCACAACCAGGGGACGTTCCAGTCGGCGTCGATGGTGGTGTTCGAGGACGGCCTGGCGCGCAAGAGCGAGTACCGGATGTTCAACATCCGTGGCCCCGAGGGTCAGGGTGCCCGCGACGACACCGCGGCGATGCACGAGGTGATCACCCGCCGGTTCAAGCGCTACCTCGCCGACCGCGCGGACTCCCGCGACGTCGAGCTCGACACGGGCGACGAGGACGACGACCACCTGGTGCGCTCGGGCCCGATCGACGAGGTCACGGGCAGGCCGGTCCGGTTCGCCTACCCGCCCAACCTCGTCGTGGTCGACGGCGGTCCGCCGCAGGTGGCGGCCGCCGCGGCGGCGATGGCGGAGCTCGGGATCGACGACGTGGCCCTCTGCGGGCTGGCCAAGCGGCTCGAGGAGGTCTGGCTGCCCGGCGAGGAGTACCCGGTGATCCTGCAGCGCTCCTCGGAGGGCCTGTACCTGCTCCAGCGGCTGCGCGACGAGGCTCACCGGTTCGCGATCACGACGCACCGCAAGCGGCGGAGCAAGGGCATGACGACGTCGGTGCTCGACGACGTGCCCGGTCTGGGTCCCGCCCGGCAGGCCGCGCTGCTGCGGCAGTTCGGCTCGGTCAAGCGGCTGCGGGCGGCGTCGGTCGAGGAGATCGCCTCGGTGCAGGGGATGGGGGAGCGGACGGCCGCCGCCGTCGTCGCGGCCCTCAACCCGACACAGGGCGCGCCCCAGCCGGGCGCGTCGGACCAGGTGAGCGCGCCGGCTGGCATGCTGGACGCATGAGCGACGAGCCTTCGCCGATCACGGTGCCTGCAGGGATACCCGCGCTCGAGGCGGCGACCGAGGCACCGCACCTGGTCCAGCCGCAGGTCCTGATCATCACCGGCATGTCCGGCGCGGGACGTTCGCGCGCGGCCGCGGTGCTGGAGGACCTCGACTGGTACGTGATCGACAACCTGCCGGCGCAGATGCTCACGCACCTCGTCGGCATGCTCACCAGCGGGGCCGCGGCCGGCCGTGCGCAGCGGCTCGCCGCGGTGATCGACGTCCGCGGCCGCGAGTTCTTCCGCGACCTCGCCCCGGTGCTCGAGGGCCTGCGCGAGTCGGGCGTCGACTACCGGATCCTCTTCCTGGACGCGTCCGACGAGGTCCTCGTCCGCCGGTTCGAGCAGGTGCGCCGGCCGCACCCGCTCCAGGGCTCGGGACGGATCCTCGACGGCATCGCCGCGGAGCGTGCGGCCCTGGTCGACCTGCGGGAGCGCGCGGACACGCTCATCGACACGTCCGAGCTCAACGTGCACGACCTGGCCCGCGAGGTCCGCACGGTCGTCACCACCGCCGGCGAGGACGTCCTGCAGGTGTCGGTCCTGTCGTTCGGCTTCAAGTACGGCCTGCCGCTGGACGCCGACCACGTGGTCGACGTGCGCTTCCTGGCCAACCCGTACTGGATCACCGAGCTGCGGCACCTGACCGGCCGCGACGCGCCGGTCCGCGACTACGTGCTCGGGCTGCCCGGAGCGGTGACGTTCATCGACCGCTACGTCGACGCTCTCGAGCCGGTGCTCGCCGGGTACCTGAACGAGGAGAAGCGGTACGTGACCATCGCCGTCGGGTGCACGGGAGGCAAGCACCGCTCCGTAGCCATCAGCGAGGCGATCGCCGCCCGGCTGCGGGACCAGGGGCACCACGTCGCCGTCTCGGCCCGCGACCTCGGCAAGGAATGAGGGCCTCGAGAGGCAGCTCGTCACCCGCGGTCGTCGCGCTCGGCGGGGGCCACGGCCTGTCCGCGTCGCTGTCCGCGCTGCGCCTGATGACCGACCGAATCACCGCGGTGGTCACGGTCGCCGACGACGGTGGCTCCTCGGGCCGGCTGCGCGAGGAGCTCGGCGTGCTCCCGCCCGGCGACCTGCGCATGGCTCTGGCCGCCTTGTGCGACGACTCCGAGTGGGGTCGCACGTGGCGTGACCTGCTGCAGCACCGGTTCCGCTCGTCGGGCGACCTCGACCAGCACGCCGTCGGGAACCTCCTGATCGTCGCCCTGTGGGAGCAGCTCGGCGACACCGTCGAGGGTCTGGACTGGGTGGGCAGGCTGCTCGGCGCCCGCGGCCGGGTCCTCCCGATGACGTCGGTGCCGCTGCGGATCGAGGCCGACGTCGTCGACGCGGCCGGCAACCGCTCGCTCGTCGTCGGCCAGAGCGCGGTCGCCGTCACCAGCGGGACCATCGAGAGCCTCCGGCTGGACCCGGCCGACCCGCCCGCCTGCCCGGAGGCCGTCGACGCGATCGGCGCGGCCGACTGGATCGTGCTGGGACCCGGCTCCTGGTACACCTCCGTGCTCCCGCACCTGCTCGTGCCCGGTCTGCGCGAGGCGCTGGGCCGAACGAGGGCACGCACGATCCTGACGCTCAACCTCGCGTCGGGTGAATCGGGGGAGACGGCGGGCATGCGCGCCGAGGACTACCTGGAGGTCCTGCGCACGCACGCCCCCGAGCTGTCGGTCGACGCGGTCGTCGCCGATCCGACGGCCGTCGAGGACGTCTCCGCGCTGTCGGCCCGCGCCGCCGACCTGGGAGCACGTCTGCTGCTCCGTCAGGTCAGCCGGGGGGACGGGACCGCTCGCCACGACCCGCTGCGACTGGCCGGCGCGTACTCCGACGTGGTCGAAGGATTCCTCGGGGACGTCGGAACCCCGTCGGACTAGCTGCCCCGAGCGGTCCCGGACGGCTGTCCCGGATGGCAGGATGCAGCCATGGCGTTGACGGCACAGGTGAAGGACGAGCTCGCCCGTCTGAAGGTGGACAAGACGTCCTCACGGAAGGCCGAGGTCTCGGCCACCCTGAGGTTCGCGGGCGGCTTGCACATCATCTCGGGGCGGATCGTCATCGAGGCGGAGCTGGACACGGGCATCGCTGCCCGCCGGCTCCGGCAGGCGATCTCGGAGGTCTACGGGCACGAGAGCGAGATCATCGTCGTCTCCGGCGGCGGACTGCGCCGCGGCAGCCGGTACGTCGTGCGCGTCGTCAAGGACGGCGAGTCGCTGGCCCGGCAGACGGGTCTGCTCGACAACCGCGGACGCCCGGTGCGTGGTCTGCCGCCGCAGGTGGTGTCCGCGGGCGTCGCCGAGGCGGAGTCCGCCTGGCGTGGCGCGTTCCTCGCGCACGGCTCGCTCACCGAGCCCGGACGCTCGTCGGCCCTCGAGGTCACGTGCCCGGGACCGGAGGCCGCCCTCGCGCTCGTCGGCGCCGCCCGCCGGCTCGGCATCGCCGCCAAGGCTCGCGAGGTGCGCGGTGTGGACCGCGTGGTCATCCGCGACGGTGACGCGATCAGCGCGATGCTGGCGCGGCTCGGTGCGCACGAGACCATGCTGCTCTGGGAGGAGCGCCGCGTCCGTCGCGAGGTGCGCGGCACCGCCAACCGGCTGGCCAACTTCGACGACGCGAACCTGCGCCGGTCGGCCCGGGCGGCGGTTGCCGCCGGAGCCCGCGTCGAGCGCGCGTTCGAGATCCTCGGCGACGAGCTGCCGGAGCACCTGCGCGAGGCGGGCGAGCTGCGCCTCGCGCACAAGGAGGCCTCCCTGGAGGAGCTGGGCAAGCTCGCCGTCCCGCCGCTCACCAAGGACGCGGTGGCCGGCCGGATCCGTCGCCTCCTGGCGACCGCCGACAAGCGGGCGTCCGACCTGGGCATCCCCGACACCGAGGCCGGTCTGAGCCCGGACCTGCTCGATCTCTAGGGCCCCGAGAAAGGGTCTTTGGTCCCGGCGGACGGTGTCCGCGTGACCGTCGTCACGGGTATAGGGTCGTCTTATCCGATCGCCACACGTGCGTTCGTGCTGTGCTCAGGCCACGTGCCAGGCACGGTCCGGGTGGGCGGGGTAGCGGTCGGAACGCACAGCGGCGTGCGGAACCCATCGTCAACATGTGTGCGCCGGCCCCCCGTCGGCGCTGCCGAGGAGGGCAAGTGACCATCAAGGTCGGCATCAACGGCTTCGGCCGTATCGGTCGCAACTTCTACCGGGCCATCGTGGCGTCCGGTGCGGACATCGAGATCGTCGGAGTCAACGACCTGACGGACAACAAGACGCTCGCGCACCTGCTGAAGTACGACACGGTGCTCGGTCGTTTCCCGCTGAGCGTGAGCTACGACGACGACAACATCATCGTCGACGGCAAGAAGATCCGTGCCCTCGAGGAGCGCGACCCCGCGAACCTTCCCTGGGCCGAGCTCGGCGCGGACATCGTCATCGAGTCGACCGGCTTCTTCACCAACGCCGAGAAGGCCAAGGCGCACCTCGCCGCCGGCGCCAAGAAGGTCATCATCTCGGCCCCCGCGTCCAACGAGGACGCGACGTTCGTCGTCGGTGTGAACCACACGGACTACGACCCGGCCGCGCACAACATCATCTCGAACGCGTCGTGCACCACGAACTGCCTGGCGCCCGTCGCCAAGGCGCTCAACGACTCGATCGGCATCGAGCGTGGTCTCATGACCACGATCCACGCCTACACGGGCGACCAGAACCTCCAGGACGGTCCGCACAAGGACCTGCGTCGTGCCCGTGCGGCCGCGCAGAACATCGTCCCCACGTCGACCGGCGCGGCCAAGGCCGTGGCGCTCGTCCTCCCGGAGCTCAAGGGCAAGCTCGACGGCTTCGCGCTGCGCGTGCCGGTCATCACCGGCTCCGCCACGGACCTGACCTTCACCGCCTCGCGCGAGGTCACGGTCGACGAGGTCAACGCGGCTGTCAAGGCCGCCGCCGACGGCCCGCTCAAGGGCATCCTCGAGTACGTCGAGGACGAGATCGTCTCGAGCGACATCGTCACCAACCCGCACCAGAGCATCTTCGACTCGAAGCTCACCAAGGTGAGCGGCGACCTGGTCAAGATCATCGCCTGGTACGACAACGAGTGGGGCTACTCCAACAGCCTCGTGGCCCTCACCACGTACGTCGGCGAGCGTCTCTGACCTCGTCCATGCCTGACGACGAGCTTCACGACTGACGTCCAGCGTCCGCGTGCGCCCCGGCCCACCGGCCCCGGCGCACGCGGACGCTGTCGTGTCTGGGCCGCCCCACCGCTCGAGCTAGGAGAACAGATGAAGACCATCGAGGACCTCGGAGACCTGCGCGGCAAGCGCGTACTGGTCCGTTCCGACTTCAACGTGCCGCTCGACGGCACGACGATCACCGACGACGGCCGCGTGCGCGCCGCCCTCCCGACGCTCCAGGCACTGCTGTCCGCCGGCGCCCGCGTCGTCGTCACCGCCCACCTGGGCCGCCCCAAGGGCGCGCCCGAGGACAAGTACTCGCTCAAGCCCGTCGCCGACCGCCTCTCCGAGCTGCTCGGCCAGCCGGTCGCGCTGGCCAGCGACGTCGTCGGAGACTCCGCCAAGGCGACGGTCGCCGCGCTGCAGGACGGCGAGATCGCCCTGCTCGAGAACATCCGGTTCGACCCTCGCGAGACGTCGAAGGTCGACGAGGAGCGCGCCTCCCTGGCCGCCGAGCTCGCCGAGCTGGCCGACGTGTACGTCTCCGACGGCTTCGGTGTTGTACACCGCAAGCAGGCCTCGGTGTACGACGTCGCGCTCGTGCTCCCGCACGCGGTCGGCTCGCTCGTGCTCAAGGAGGTCGCGTCGCTGCGCAAGGCGACCGACGACCCGGCGCGCCCGTACGTCGTGGTCCTGGGCGGCTCGAAGGTCTCCGACAAGCTCGGTGTCATCGCGAACCTGCTGACCAAGGCGGACCGCCTGCTCATCGGCGGCGGCATGCTGTTCACGTTCCTCGCGGCCAAGGGCTACCCGGTGGGCAACTCGCTCCTCGAGGAGGACCAGATCGAGACCGTCAAGGGCTACCTGGCGCAGGCCGAGGCGGCCGGTGTCGAGATCGTCCTGCCCACGGACATCGTCGTCGCCGACGAGTTCAAGGCGGACTCCCCGGCCCTCGTCGTGGCCGCCGACGCGATCCCCGACGGCAAGATCGGCCTGGACATCGGCCCCGACTCGAGCAAGCTGTTCGCGAGCAAGATCGTGGACGCCAAGACGGTCGTCTGGAACGGTCCTGCCGGCGTGTTCGAGTTCGAGGCGTTCTCCGGCGGCACCCGTGCCGTGGCGCAGGCCCTGATCGACGCCGGCGCCAACGGCGGCTTCACCATCGTCGGCGGTGGCGACTCCGCCGCTGCCGTGCGGACGCTCGGCTTCGACGAGGCCGGGTTCGGACACATCTCGACCGGTGGTGGCGCGAGCCTCGAGTTCCTCGAGGGCAAGACGCTCCCCGGCATCGCGGTTCTGGAGGACTGATCGTGGCGACTCGCATCCCGCTGATGGCGGGCAACTGGAAGATGAACCTGGACCACCACCAGGCCACGCACACCGTGCAGAAGCTCGCGTGGGCGCTGCGGGACGGGAAGCACGACTTCTCCAAGGTCGAGGTGGCGGTGCTGCCGCCGTTCACCGACCTGCGCAGCGTGCAGACGCTGGTCGACGCCGACAAGCTCGAGCTCGTCTACGGCGCGCAGGACTGCTCGGCGTACCAGTCGGGCGCCTACACCGGTGAGATCTCGCCGGTGTTCCTGGCCAAGCTCGGCGTCACCTACGTCGCGGTCGGCCACTCGGAGCGTCGGCAGTACCACGACGAGTCCGACGAGCTCATCAACAAGAAGGTCCTCAACGCGCTGAGCTCGGGCATCGTCCCGATCCTGTGCGTCGGTGAGCCGCTCGAGGTCCGCAAGGCGGGCGAGCACGTCCCGCACACGCTCGCGCAGCTGGACGGCGCCCTGGCCGGTCTGACGGCCGAGCAGGTCAAGACGATCGTCGTCGCCTACGAGCCCGTCTGGGCCATCGGCACGGGCGAGACGGCGACGCCCGAGGACGCGCAGGAGCTGTGCGAGGCGATCCGCACGCGGATCTCCGAGCTGTACGACGCCGAGACGGCCGACGCGGTCCGCGTGCTCTACGGCGGTTCGGTGAAGTCGTCGAACGTCGCGTCGATCATGGCGAAGCCCGACGTCGACGGTGCGCTGGTCGGGGGCGCGAGCCTCGACCCCGACGAGTTCGCCGCGATCGCGCGCTACCAGTCGCACGCGGTCGGTCTCTGATCCGAGCGCGCGGCGTGGCCCCCGCTCGTTCCGGACCGTGACGGTCCGATTCGTCCGGGCGGGGGCCGTGCCGGTGGCATGGTGGCTTTGCGGCCGCTCGTCGCCTACCCTGTACCGCGGTCAACCGCAGCGTCGCAGGCCAGTCAGCCCGTGACGTGCCCTCCCCAGTAAGGAACCGACACCGACGTGGACGCCTTGCGTATCTCACTCCAGGTGCTGCTGGTGCTCACCAGCCTCCTGCTCATCCCGCTCGTCCTGCTGCACAAGGGCAAGGGCGGTGGCCTGTCCGACATGTTCGGCGGCGGCATCTCCAGCAGCGCCGGCAGCTCCGGCGTCGCGGAGCGGAACCTCAACCGCATCACGGTCGGGACGGCGCTCCTCTGGACGGTCATCATCATCCTGCTCGGTCTTCTCGAGCGCACGGTCTGAGGCGGTCGGCAATGGCGAGCGGAAGTGCGATCAGGGGGTCGCGAGTCGGAGCCGGACCGATGGGCGAGGCGGAGCGTGGCGACACCGCTCCCCGGATCTGGGTGTCCTACTGGTGTGCCAACGGGCACGAGACGCGTCCTAGCTTCGCTGAGGAGGCCGCGCTCGAGGCACCGCTGACGTGGGACTGCCCGCGCTGCGGGTTCCCCGCCGGCCAGGACCAGGCGAACCCGCCGTCCCCCAGCAAGAACGAGCCGTACAAGACGCACCTGGCCTACGTGAAGGAGCGGCGTTCCGACGAGGACGGCGCGGCGATCCTCGACGAGGCCCTGGCGGCACTGCGCGCCAAGCGCGGGGGCTGACCGACGGACCACGAAGGGCCCGGCAATGGCGCCGGGCCCTTCGTCATGTCCGGCGTCGTCAGTGGTGGTGCCCGTTCCGGCCGAGCGTGGTCTCGGGCGTCGCGCCGGGTCGCGTCCACTGCGGCGCAGGTCGACCCGTCCCGCCCCACGTTCCGTTGCCATCCACGTCGATGCGCCAGTACCAGCAGGGGCCGTCGCCCTCGGGCCAGCCGTCGGGGGTGTCCTGCCACGCCTCGCCGCGGCCGTAGGGCGTCATGTCGAGCAGGGCGAACGACCCGCTGGCCGGCTCGGTGCCGCGGCCCGTGGTGTCGTACGTCATGAAGACGCGGTCGCCGACGCGCAGGAAGCAGCTGAACATCCCCATGTCACCGCCGACGGGCGCGTCCAGCCCGCGCACGGAGAACCACGGCTGGGTGTAGCCCATGAAGGCCAGGTAGGGCTCGACCTCGTTCCACGGGCCCTCGGTGAGGATGGCGAACGAGACGCCCCGGGCGTTGAGGTAGACGGCGTCCCGCAGGTGCCAGGCCGACACCGTGCACCCCTCGCACTGCCCCTGGTGCGGCGCACCGTCGTGCCACATGTGCTTGTAGACGAGGAGCTCGTCGCGGCCCTGGAAGAGATCGAGGAACGGCACCGGACCATCCGGCCCCACGACCTGGGCCGTGCCGTCGAGCTCGACCATGGGCAGCCCGCGGCGAGCGGCGGCGATCGCGTCGCCCTCGTGGGTGTGCGCCTTCTCGCGGACGAGGAGCTCGTCGCGGGCGGCCTGCCAGGTGGCGAGGTCGACGACGGGCGGGCGGGCACTCGGCTGGGTGGGCGTGGTCGTCATGGTTGTCCTCCGGTGTCGCGGTACGAGTGGCGTCGTTCTACGACGTCCACCCGTACCGACTTTCGACACGGTCGGACCACATCGCAACAGGAAGGGCGGTCAGAGGACGCGCAGCAGGGCGAACCCGTCGTAGCCCTTGGCGCCCACCGTCTGGATCACGGTCGAGTCGACGCTGGGGTTGTCCGTGAGCAGGTCGACCATCGTGCGCACGCCTTGGACCCGCCCGTCCGGGTGGTCGGGGTCGAGGACCCCGCCGCCGCGCACGACGTTGTCGACGATGATCAGCGACCCGGGGTGCGTCAGCTCGAGCGACTGCCCGAGATACCGCGGGATCGACTCCTTGTCGGCGTCGATGAAGACCAGGTCGAACGCCTCGGTGCCGTCGGCGATCAGCCGGTCGAGCGTCTCGATGGCCGGTCCGACGAGCACCTGCGTGACATCGCCGAGCCCGGCGCGCTCCAGGGAGTCCGCGGCGACCGCGGCGTGCTCCGGGGAGATCTCGAGCGTCGTCAGCGACCCGTCCGCCGGCAGGGCGCGGGCGAGCCAGACGGTGCTGTACCCGCCGAGCGTGCCGATCTCGAGGATCCGGCGCGCGCCGACGGCCTGGGCCACGAGGTGAAGGAGCTTGCCCTGGTTGGGGGCGACGGCGATGTCCGGCAGCCCGGCGGAGACGGCGCTCGCGCGCGTGTCCACGAGCGCGACGTCCTCGGGCACGAGGACGCCGAAGTAGTCGTCGACGGCCGTCCAGAGGTCCTTGGCCAGCCCGGCGGGCGGGGCCTCGGCCGTGGCGAGCGCGGCCGTCGCTGCGGCGTCGACCAGCCAGAGGGTGCGCTCGGTGCCCACGGCGCCCGCCGCGGGCATCACGGTCACCGACGCACCGCCGAGGGCGGACGCGACCGCGTCGGCCTTCTCGGCGCCTGCGGCCACGACCCACACCTCACGGGCGGCCCGGATCGCGTCGAACGTCAACGAGACCCGCAGCGGCGGCGGCTTGGGGGAGCCGTGCACGCCGACGGTCGTGGAGTACTGGGCACCGAGCGCCTCGTGACCCGGGAACAGCGACGCCACGTGCCCGTCGGGTCCCATGCCGAGCAGCAGGACGTCGAACGCGGGGTCGCCGGCCGCCGCCAGCTCCGAGGCGTACAGGGACGCCGACACCTCGGGCGTCGGGACCTCGTCGCTGAGCGCGGGCATCGGGTGCACGTTCTCGGCGGGCAGGGCGTCGCCGAGCGCGTCGATGAGCGCCTCGCGCGCCTGGGTCTCGTTGCGGTCGGCGTGGCCGTCCGGCACGAACCGCTCGTCGCCCCACCACAGGTGCACGCCCGACCAGTCGACGGCGTCGCGCACCGGACTCGCCGCGACGGCACGCAGCGAGGCGATGCCGACGGTGCCGCCGGTCAGGACGACGTGCAGCGGCGACCGGTGCGACTGGAGGTCGACCAGGCGCGTGAGCAGACGTGCGGCCACCGCCTCCGCGAGGACCTCGGCGGAGGGGTGGACCACGACGTCGCGGGGAGCGTGCGCGGGGAAGCGCGGGCCGGTCACGCCTGGAGCCTCGCAAGCCCCTTCTGCAGCACCTCGCCGTAGACCTCGTCGGCGTCGAGGCGCCGCAGCTCCTCCGCCAGGCACTCGCGCAGCTGGCGGATGGGCAGGGCGATGCGGTGCTCCGGCTGGTCGGGCTGGTGCAGCGCGGCCGTCTTGCCGTCGGGCCGGTCCAGGACGATGTCACCGGAGGTCCGCTCGAGCCGGACCTGCGTGATGGCGAGCGCCTCGCTGACGCGCTCGATCTCCACCGGGCAGCGCAGCGACTGCGCCAGCCAGGCGGCCATGAGGTCGACCGACGGGTGGTTCGACTGCCCGACCACCACGGCCTTGTGCACCGGCTCGAACGGCGGCTGGTCGAGCGTCGCCGCGATGAGGCCGCGCCAGAGGGTTGCGCGGGTCCAGGCGAGGTCGGTGTCTCCCGCGACGTAGGTCTCTGCCAGCTGCTTGAGCGTGGCCGACGGGTGCAGCACCTGCGTCGAGTCGGTGATCCGTCGGGTCGCCATGCGACCGATCGGGTCCTCGGCCACGTTGGCGGGCACCTCGTACGGCCACCAGGCCACGATCGGGGCGTCGGGCAGCAGCAGAGGGATCAGGAGCGTGTCGAGGTGCCGCTCGAGCGCGCCGGACGGGCGCAGGACGAGCACCTCGCTGGCACCCGCGTCGCCGCCGAGCCGGATCTGCACGTCGAGGTTCGACTCCTTGTCGGCCACGTCGTTCGCGATGACGATGACCCGGCACGGGTGCTCGCGGCTGGCGTCGTTCGCGGCCTCGATCGCCTCCTCCGGGTCGTGGTCGCCGACGGACACGACGAGCGTCAGGACCCGGCCGAGAGCGATCGCCCCGCCTTCGTCACGCTCCTTGAGCAGCCGCTTGTTGACGTCACGGGTGGTCGTCGCTGGCATCTCGATGATCATGGCCGTCTCCAGGCTCGTCCGTCGCGCGCCATCATCTTGTCCGCCGACTCGGGTCCCCAGGTGCCCGAGCGGTACTGGTCGGGCTTGCCGTGCGCCGCCCAGTAGGCGGTGATCGGGTCGAGCACCTTCCAGGAGAGCTCGACCTCCTCGTGCCGCGGGAACAGGGGAGGGTCGCCGAGCAGGACGTCGAGGATCAGCCGCTCGTAGGCCTCGGGGGAGGACTCGGTGAACGCGTGGCCGTACCCGAAGTCCATCGTGACGTCGCGGACCTCCATCGCGGTCCCCGGCACCTTGGCGCCGAACCGGAGGGTGACACCCTCGTCGGGCTGCACGCGGATGACCAGCGCGTTCTTGCCGAGCTCCTCGGTCGCCGTGGACTCGAAGGGCAGGTGCGGGGCGCGCTTGAAGACGACGGCGATCTCGGTGACGCGTCGGCCCAGGCGCTTGCCGGTGCGCAGGTAGAACGGCACCCCGGCCCAGCGGCGGTTGTCGATGTCGACGCGGATCGCGGCGAACGTCTCGGTGGTGGACTCCTTGTCGAAGCCCTCCTCCTCGAGGTAGCCGACGACCTTCTCGCCACCCTGCCAGCCGGCCGCGTACTGCCCTCGCGAGGTGTGCTTGCCGATGTCGCGGGGGACCTTGACCGCCGAGAGGACCTTGATCTTCTCGGCGCGCAGGCCGTCCGCCTCGAACGACGCGGGCTCCTCCATCGCCGTGAGCGCGAGCAGCTGCATGAGGTGGTTCTGGATGACGTCGCGCGCCGCGCCGATGCCGTCGTAGTACGACGCCCGCCCGCCGATGCCGATGTCCTCGGCCATCGTGATCTGGACGTGGTCGACGTAGTTGGCGTTCCAGATCGGCTCGAACAGCTGGTTGGCGAAGCGCAGCGCCAGCAGGTTCTGCACCGTCTCCTTGCCCAGGTAGTGGTCGATCCGGAAGATGTCGTCGGGGTTGAAGACGTCCGAGACGATGTCGTTCAGCTCGCGCGCGCTGGCCAGGTCGTGACCGAACGGCTTCTCGATGACGACGCGGCGCCACGTGCCCTCGGCCGGCTGCGACAGGCCCGACCGGGCGAGCTGCTTGCACACCACGGGGAACGAGCTCGGCGGGACCGAGAGGTAGAACGCGTGGTTGCCACCGGTGCCGCGGTTCACGTCGAGCTCCTCGACGGTCTCCCGCAGCCGGTCGAACGCGTCGTCGTCGTCGAACGTGCCCTGCACGAACCGGATGCCCTCGGCCATCTGACGCCACGTCGCCTCGCGGAACGGCGTGCGGGCGTGCTCGCGGACGGAGTCGTGCACGATCTTCGCGAAGTCCTGCGTCGCCCAGTCACGCCGGGCGAAGCCCGTGAGCGCGAACCCGGGCGGGAGCAGCCCGCGGTTGGTCAGGTCGTACACGGCCGGCATGAGCTTCTTGCGCGCGAGGTCACCGGTGACCCCGAAGATCACGAGGCCGCAGGGCCCCGCGATCCGCGGGAGTCGTCGGTCCCGTGCGTCGCGGAGCGGGTTGTTCCCGGCGCTGACCTTGCTGGGGCTCACCTGGCGTCTCCCGACTCGATCTGCTTCGCGGCGGCCGCGAGGCCGTCGGACACCGTCGAGAGCAGCTGTCCCCACGCGGTGGTGAACTTCTCGACGCCCTCGTCCTCCAGCTGCTGGGTGACCTGGTCGATGTCGATGCCCAGGCCGCCGAGCCGGTCGATGACCGACTGCGCGGCCTCCTGTGTCCCGGTGACCGTGTCGCTGCCGTCGCCGCCGTGGTCGGCCACGGCCTTGAGCGTGGCCTCCGGCATGGTGTTCACGACGCCCGCGACGACCAGCTCGTCCACGTAGAGCGTGTCGGGGTAGGCCTTGTCCTTGACGCCGGTGGACGCCCACAGCGGGCGCTGCGGATGGGCGCCGGCCGCGGCGAGCGCGCGCCAGCGGTCCGAGGCGACGACCTCCTCGAAGACGCCGTAGGCGAGCCGGGCGTTCGCGATCGCCGCGGTCCCGCGCAGGCCCGCGGCCTCGGGGGTGCCGAGCTCGTCGAGGAGCGGGTCGATCGCGGTGTCGACGCGGGAGACGAAGAACGAGGCCACGGACGCGATCGGCGCGAGGTCGTGCCCGGCGGCCGCTGCGCGCTCTAGGCCGGTCTCGAACGCGTTGAGGACCGCGCGGTACCGGTCGAGCGAGAAGATCAGCGTGACGTTGACGCTGATCCCCTCGGCGAGCACGGCGGTGATGGCCGGGAGACCCTCGACCGTCGCGGGGATCTTGATGAAGACGTTGGGCCGGTCGACGGTCGCCCACAGCGACTTCGCCGACGCGATGGTGGCATCGGTGTCCTTGGCGAGCCGCGGGTCCACCTCGATGGAGACGCGCCCGTCGACGCCGTCGGTGCGGTCGTACACCGGGCGCAGGACGTCGGCCGCCTGCCGCACGTCGTCGGTCGTGATGGTGAAGACCGCGTCGTCCACGTCGCTGACGCCTGCGGCCACGAGCTCACGCAGCTGGGCGTCGTAGGCGTCGCCCTTGGACAGGGCGGCGGCGAAGATCGACGGGTTGGTGGTCACACCGACCACGCCGCTGTCCGAGACGAGCTCGGCGAGGTTCCCGGTGCGCAGTCGCTCGCGCGACAGGTCGTCCAGCCAGATCGCGACTCCCGCGTCCGCCAGCCGTGCCAGAGGGGTGCTGTTCCGTGCCATGGTCGATCCCCTTCATCCGAGCGCCGGCCCCGGTCGACCCGGGGCCGGCGCGTCCGGTCAGACTCAGACCTGCTGGTCGCCCGTGCCGCTCGCGAGCGGCAGCCCGGGTGTGTTGGCGGGGCCGCTGTTCGCCGCCGCGATGGACTCGTGCGCGGCCGCGACGACGTGCTCGGCCGTGAAACCGAACTCCTCGAACAGCTTCTCCGCCGCGGCCGAGGCGCCGTAGTGCTCGATGGACACCGACCGGCCGGCGTCGCCGACGATCTTGTGCCACGAGAGCGCGATGCCGGCCTCGACGGAGACGCGGGCGCGCACCGTGGACGGCAGGACCGATTCGCGGTACGCGTTGTCCTGCTCGGCGAACCACTCGAGCGACGGCGCGGACACGACGCGCGTGGCCACACCGGCGGCCTCGAGGATCGTGCGGGCCTCGACGGCGAGCTGGACCTCGGAACCCGTGGCGATGAGGATCACCGACGGCGTGGGCTTGCTCGCCTCGAGGAGCACGTACGCACCGCGCGCGACGCCGTCCGCGGACGCGAAGCCGTCCTCGCCGCGGGGGAACGTCGGGACGTTCTGCCGGGTGAGGATCAGGGCGACGGGGCCGGTGGTGTGCTCGAGCGTGGCCTTCCAGGCCGCGGACGTCTCGTTGGCGTCGGCGGGCCGGACGACCGTGAGGCCGGGGATCGCACGGACCGCGGCGAGGTGCTCGATCGGCTGGTGCGTCGGGCCGTCCTCGCCGAGACCGATCGAGTCGTGCGTCCACACGTAGACGGCCGGCACACCCATGAGCGAGGCGAGCCGAACGGCCCCGCGCATGTAGTCGCTGAACGTGAAGAACGTGCCGCCGTACGGCCGGGTCAGGCCGTGCAGCCGGATGCCCGACAGGATCGAGCCCATCGCGTGCTCGCGGATGCCGAAGTGCAGCGTGCGGCCGAACTGGTCGCCGGCGAACTCGGTGGTGGAGCGCTTGGCCGGGAGGAAGGACGGCTCGCCCTTCATGGTCGTGTTGTTCGAGCCGGCGAGGTCGGCCGAGCCGCCCCACAGCTCGGGCAGCACCGAGGCGAGCGCCGAGAGGACCTCGCCCGAAGCCGCACGGGTGGCCACCGACTTGCCGGCGGGGAACACGGGAAGCGCGTCGGTCCAGCCGTCGGGCAGCCCGCCCGCGACGAGCCGGTCGAGCAGGGCGGCGCTGTCCGGGTTGGCGGCGCGCCAGGCGTCGAACGACTCCTGCCACGCGGCCTTGACCGGCGCGGTGCGCTCGCTCAGCCCACGCGTGTGCGCGAGCACCTCGGGGTCCACGTCGAAGGACCGGTCGGGGTCGAACCCGAGGACCTCCTTCAGGCCGCGCACGGCGTCGCCGCCGAGCTTGGAGCCGTGCGCCGAGTGCTCGTTCGTCTTGCCGGGCGTCGGCCACGCGATCAGCGTGCGCAGGCCGATGAACGACGGGCGGTCCGTCACGGCCTTGGCGGCCTCGATCGCGGCGTGCAGCGAGTCGACGTCCTCGACATAGCCGTCGGGCCCGGCGGTCCAGTCGACGAACTGCGTGTGCCAGCCGTAGGCCTCGTAGCGCGCGACGACGTCCTCGGTGAACGCGATCTCGGTGTCGCCCTCGATCGAGATGTGGTTGTCGTCCCACAGCACGATGAGGTTGCCCAGCTCCTGGGTGCCGGCGATCGACGACGCCTCGCTGGTGACGCCCTCCTGCAGGTCGCCGTCGGAGGCGATGACGAACACGAAGTGGTCGAACGGGCTGGTGCCCGGTGCCGCCTCGGGGTCGAGCAGGCCGCGCTCACGGCGGGCGGCCATCGCGAAGCCGACCGCGGACGCGAGGCCCTGACCGAGCGGGCCGGTCGTGATCTCGACGCCGGTCGTGTGCTTGTACTCGGGGTGGCCGGGGGTCTTGGAGCCCCACGTACGCAGGGCCTCAAGGTCGGACAGCTCGAGCCCGAAGCCCGCCAGGTAGAGCTGGATGTACTGCGTGAGGCTGGAGTGGCCCGCCGACAGGATGAAGCGGTCCCGTCCTAGCCAGTGGGGGTCGGCAGGGTCGTGCCGCAGCACGTTCTGGTAGAGCAGGTAGGCGGCGGGGGCCAGGCTGATCGCCGTCCCCGGGTGGCCGTTGCCGACCTTCTCGACGGCGTCTGCGGCCAGGACACGGACCGTGTCCACCGCCTTCACGTCAAGATCGGTCCAACCGACCGTCTGCGCCAGGGGAGCCTTCGCGTTCACCGCACCTCATTCCCACCCTGACCGAGGCGGCCGGGTGACGTGTCGGACGAGATCAAGCAGCCACAACGGGCTGCCGGGCAGGGTCGGCGTCGCGCCTTCGCGGCGGTCGTCGGACCGTGCATCTCGACCTTATAGCGCACGTGACCATGCTCGCCGGGCGTGACCAGGACCGCGCATGTGCCGGTGGTCACGTACCCGCCCGAGCGACCGATCTCACACGTGGTCCGCGACGAATCGGGCGGGCCTGTCGCACCGGCGCCAGGTGCAGGCCGTAGCATGGCTGCGCGACATAACCCCCGCCGGACACGAACGGAAACCGCAGCGCGTGCGCCTCAGCAGCCCTCTGTCAGTCGAAGACGCCGGAGCGTCGGACGACCAGGCCGCTGTCGGCCCGCTGCACGGCTCGCCGGCGGTCACCACGTCCGTCCCGACGAACCGGGTCCGCCGTGTCGTCGGCCCCTACGTCGCGCTGACCAAGCCGCGCGTGATCGAGCTGCTGCTGGTCACGACCGTCCCGACGATGATCCTCGCGGCCGGTGGCTGGCCGGGGCTCGGGCTCGTGCTCGCGACGCTCGTCGGCGGTGCCGCGGCTGCCGGGTCGGCCAACGTCCTGAACTGCTACCTCGACCGCGACATCGACAAGATCATGAACCGCACCAAGCGGCGTCCGCTGGTCACCGGCGAGGTCAGCCCGCGGGCGGCGCTGATCTTCGGGACCGCGCTCGGCGTGTTCTCGCTCGCCTGGCTGTGGCTCGTCGTCAATCCCGCGTCGGCCTGGCTGACCGCGGCCGCGATCCTGATCTACGTCGTCGGCTACACCATGATCCTCAAGCGTCGTACCCCGCAGAACATCGTGTGGGGCGGCGCCGCGGGGTGCATGCCGGTGCTGATCGGCTGGTCCGCGGTGACCGGTGGCCTCTCGTGGACGGCCGTGCTGCTGTTCGGCGTCATCTTCTTCTGGACGCCGCCGCACTACTGGCCGCTGTCGATGAAGTTCAAGAAGGACTACGCCGCCGCGGGCGTCCCGATGCTCCCGGTCGTCGCCAAGGACACCAAGGTCGCGCGGGAGATGATCGGCTACACGCTGGCGATGATCGCCTGCTCCCTGCTGATCTGGCCGGTGCAGGGCATGACCTGGGTCTACGGGGTCGTCGCGACCGGGCTCGGCATCTGGTTCCTGTGGACCAACATCAGCCTGCTGCGCCGCGCCGAGGACCCCACCCGCGGCAAGCTCAAGGCGATGACCGTCTTCCACGCGTCGATCACCTACCTCACGCTGCTGTCGATCGCGCTGGCAGTGGACGTGTTCCTGCCGCTCTGACGCCGTGACGACCATCGAGGTCTCCCTCGAGACCTATCTGGCCCACCTCACCGTCGAGCGGGGCCTGTCCACCAACACGCTGCTCGCCTATCGGCGCGAC
Organism: Cellulomonas sp. P2_B4; assembly: GCF_056404795.1. Lineage (NCBI taxonomy): Bacteria > Bacillati > Actinomycetota > Actinomycetes > Micrococcales > Cellulomonadaceae > Cellulomonas > Cellulomonas sp. P2_B4. Next base: position 174,091 of record NZ_JBFUDI010000002.1, on the reverse strand, counting down.
CTCTCCCGGTACGTCGCGTTCCTCGCCTCCCGCGGCTGCGACGACCCGGGGCTGATCCGTGAGCGCGACGTCGAGGACTACCTCCTGGCCGTCCGGACGGGAACCGATGGACGGACCGCATTGTCGGCGTCGTCGGCTGCTCGGTCGGTCGTGGCCGTGCGGGGGTGGCACCGGTTCCTGCTGCTGGACGGCGTGACCGGCACGGATGCCGCCAGCGCGGTCCGTCCGCCGGCGCAGCCCAAGCGCCTGCCCAAGGCGATCTCCGTCGACGACGTCGAGCGGCTGCTGGACGCGGCCGGGCTGGGCGACGGACCCGTCCCGCTGCGCGACCGGGCGCTGCTCGAGCTCGTCTACGGCACCGGCGCCCGCATCTCGGAGGCTGTCGGCCTCGACGTCGACGACCTCGACCGGACGCCCGGGTTCGCGTCGGTCAGGCTGTTCGGCAAGGGCCGCAAGGAGCGGGTCGTGCCCGTCGGCACGTTCGCGCTGGAGGCCGTGGACGCGTACCTGGTCCGCGGTCGGCCGGGGCTGGCGACCGGCAGCAAGGGCGGGTCGCCGGGGCTGTTCCTGAACACGCGCGGTGCGCGGCTGAGCCGGCAGAGCGCCTGGGCGGTGCTGCGGTCCGCCGCCGAGAGGGCCGGGCTCGCCGGTGCGGAGCACGTGTCCCCGCACACGCTGCGGCACTCGTTCGCGACGCACCTGCTGGCCGGCGGCGCGGACGTGCGGGTGGTCCAGGAGCTGCTCGGGCACGCGTCCGTGACGACCACGCAGATCTACACGCTCGTGACGCCGGACACGTTGCGCGAGGTGTACGCCGCGTCCCACCCCCGCGCCCGATGAGCGTTGTGGCGCCCACGGTCTGTCGCGCGGCGCCGGGGGCATCGGCTCCGGTAGGTTGTGCGGCGTGGTGAGCCAGCAGACGACCGACCCCCAGCTCGACGCCGTCGGGCGGCCGATGCCTGAGTTCCCGGACCCCGCTCCGCTCGCCTCGCACGGTCCCGCCCGTGTGATCGCCCTGTGCAACCAGAAGGGTGGCGTCGGCAAGACGACCACCACGATCAACCTGGGTGCCGCGCTCGCCGAGTACGGGCGCAAGGTGCTGATCGTCGACTTCGACCCGCAGGGCGCCGCGTCGGTCGGCCTGGGGATCAGCCCGCACGAGCTGGACCGAACGGTCTACAACCTGCTCATGGAGCGGGACGCGGACATCCACACGCTGATCCAGCAGACCGCCACGCCGAACCTGGACCTGCTGCCCGCGAACATCGACCTGTCCGCCGCCGAGGTGCAGCTGGTGGGGGAGGTGGCCCGGGAGACGGTGCTGGCGCGCGCGCTGCGACCGGTCCTCGACGACTACGACGTCATCTTCATCGACTGCCAGCCGTCGCTGGGCCTGCTCGCGGTGAACGCCCTGACCGCCGCGCACGGCGTCCTCATCCCGCTCGAGTGCGAGTTCTTCGCGCTGCGCGGCGTCGCGCTCCTGGTCGAGACGATCGACAAGATCCGCGACCGGCTCAACCCTCGTCTCGAGCTCGACGGCATCCTGGCGACGATGTACGACCCCCGCACGCTGCACGCCCGCGAGGTCGTCGCGCGGGTGCACGAGGCGTTCGGGGACGCGCTCCTGCACACGGTCATCAGCCGCACGGTGAAGTTCCCCGACGCGACGGTGGCCGCCGAGCCCATCACCACGTACGCCCCGACGCACTCCGGTGCGGCGGCCTACCGGCAGCTGGCACGTGAGCTCGTCGCCCGTGGCGACGCCGCCTGACGAGCGCGCGGCCCCGCTCTCCGAGTCGACCCCGGGTGCGAGCGCGCCCGCGGGGACCCAAGCCTTCAACGTCCACCTGAGCAACTTCAGCGGGCCGTTCGACCTGCTGCTGGGCCTGATCGCCAAGCACAAGCTCGACATCACCGAGGTCGCGCTCGCGCAGGTCACCGACGAGTTCATCGGGTACCTGCGCGCCGCCGAGAAGGAGTGGGACCTCGGCCAGGCGAGCGAGTTCCTGGTCATCGCCGCGACGCTGCTCGACCTCAAGGCGGCCCGCCTGCTGCCGTCGGCCGACGTCGAGGACCAGGAGGACATCGAGCTCCTCGAGGCCCGCGACCTGCTGTTCGCCCGACTGCTGCAGTACCGCGCCTACAAGCTCGTCGCGGCCGACCTGGCCGAGCGGTTCTCCACCGAGGGTCGCCGGTTCCCGCGCCTGGTGACGCTCGAGCCGCACCTCGCCGCCCTGCTGCCCGAGCTCGTCTGGCAGATCGGTCCCGAGGAGCTCGCCGCGCTCGCCGCGAAGGCGGAGCAGCCGCGGGCAGCCGCGCCCGGCGTCGACATCAGCCACCTGCACGCACCGGCCGTCAGCGTGCGCGAGCAGGCCGCGGTGCTCGTCGACCGGCTGCGGCACGGCGGCGCGATGTCGTTCCGTGCCCTGACTGCGGATGCCGACGCGACGATCGTCGTCGTGGCCCGCTTCCTCGCGCTGCTGGAGCTGTTCCGTGAGGGTGCCGTCGCGTTCGACCAGGTCACGCCCCTGGGCGAGCTGACCGTGCGCTGGACGGGTTCGGCCGAGGGGGACATCGAGGTGTCCGACGACTTCGACCAGCTCGACACCACCATCGAGACCGTGCCCGACGAGGCGCCGCAGGAGGACGCATGACAGAGCCGACCACCGACGAGGCCGTCGTGGCCGCTGCAGACCCCGGGGTCGACGCCGCTGCCGCCGACGAGCTCGCCTTCGACGTCGACGACCTGCCCGGCGGCGCCCTGTCCGCCCTCGAGGCCGTCCTCATGGTGGCCGACGAGCCGATCCCGGCCATCCGCCTCGCCACCGTCCTCGCGCTCCCGACGGACCGCGTCGAGCAGCTGCTCCAGACGCTCGCCGCCGAGTACCGCGGCGAGCACGGTGGCCGTCCCCGTGGCTTCGAGGTGCGGCGGGCCGGCGACGGGTGGCGGATCTACTCGGCACCGGTCTACGCGGACGTGGTCGGCCGGTTCGTGCTCGACGGCCAGACCGCGCGGCTCACGCAGGCCGCGCTGGAGACCCTCGCGGTGATCGCGTACCGACAGCCCGTCACGCGCGGGCAGGTCTCGGCGGTGCGTGGCGTGAACGTCGACGGCGTCGTGCGCACCCTCACCACCCGCGGGCTGGTGGCCGAGGTCGGCACCGACCCGTCGAGCGGTGCGGTCCTGTACTCGACCACGGGATACTTCTTGGAGCGGATGGGGCTGTCCAGCCTGGACGAGATGCCTCCGCTCGCGCCCTACCTGCCGGACATCGATGCCTTCGACGGCGTCGACCAGGCGATCGGAGACAGATGATGACCCCGCAGGCACCACGCTCGGGAGGTACCGGGTCGACCGGCGGACGGTCCGGAGGCTCGAGCTCTGGTCAGGGCCGCAGCGGCGGGTCGGGCGCGAGCCGCAGCGGCGGCTCGAAGCCCAGCTCCGGCGGCTCGCGCAGCTCCGGCTCCGGCAGCAGCGGCGGCGGCTCGCGCGGCGGAAGCTCCGGCGGCTACCGCGGCTCGGGCGGCGGCGAGGGCTACCGGGGGAGCACGGGCGGCGGCGACGGCTACCGCAGCAGCGGTGGGTCGGGCGGCGGCTCGTCGCGCGGTTCTACCGGCGGCGGCGCCTCGCGGGGCGCGGCCGGGACCGGAGGTTCGTCGCGTGGTGGGGCGAGCACCGGTGGCTCGTCGCGCGGTGGTGCTCCGAGCTCGTCGCGCGGTGGTGCTCCGCGCGCGAAGTCGGGCTACCCGCGCAGCAGCGCTCCGGCCGGCGCCAGCCGGTCCCGCACCCCGGCACGACCGCCGCGCCAGCGCGTCCCCGAGGTCACGATCGACGTCCACGACCCCGACGGCGTGCGCCTGCAGAAGGTGCTCGCCGCGGCCGGCCTCGGCTCGCGCCGCGCCTGCGAGGACCTCATCTCGGCCGGTCGCGTGACCGTCGACAACAACGTCGTCCGCGAGCTCGGCGTGCGAGTCGACCCCCTGAGCGCCGTCATCCACGTCGACGGCCTGCGCGTGCAGCTGGACACCTCGATCGTCACGATTGCGCTGAACAAGCCCAAGGGCGTCGTCTCGACGATGCACGACCCGGAGGGCCGCCCGTCGATCGGCCAGTACGTCCAGGACCGCACCGAGCGCCTGTTCCACGTCGGCCGGCTCGACGCCGAGACCGAGGGCCTGATCCTGCTGACCAACGACGGCGAGCTGGCCAACCGGCTGGCGCACCCGGCCCACGCGGTGCCCAAGGTCTACCTGGTCCAGCTCGAGGGTCGCGTCACCAACTCCCTGGGCGGCCGCCTTCTCAAGGGCATCGAGCTCGAGGACGGGCCGGCCAAGCTGGACAAGTTCCAGATCGTGCAGACGACCCCGCAGGCCAGCCTGGTCGAGGTCGAGCTGCACGAGGGGCGCAACCGCATCGTCCGGCGCATCTTCGAGGAGGCCGGGTACCCGGTCACCGGCCTGGTCCGCACGCAGATCGGCCCGATCCGGCTCGGCGACCTGAAGACCGGCCGCACGCGCGTCCTGTCGAAGACCGAGGTGGGCTCCCTGATGGTTCGGGTGGGCATGTGACCCTGGCGACCCGTGGGCCGGTGCGCATCGTCGGCACCGGGCTGCTCGGCACGTCGGTCGGGCTCGCCCTGACCACCCAGGGCGTCGACGTCGTCCTGCACGACCCGTCCCGCACGGCGCTGGCGCTCGCCCGCGACGTCGGTGCGGGACGCCCCGCGTCTGCCGGCGACCTGCCGCCCGCGATCATCGTCGTCGCCGCCCCGCCGGACGTCACCGCCGACGTGGTGCGCGCCGAGCTCGAGGCGTATCCCGACGCGGTCGTGACCGACGTCGCCAGCGTGAAGGGCTACGTGCTTGCCGAGCTGCGCGCCGCCGGGGCCGACCTGACCCGGTACGTCGGCTCGCACCCGATGGCCGGCCGTGAGCGGTCCGGTCCGAGCGCCGCGGTGCCCGACCTGTTCCTCGGACGACCGTGGGTGATCGCCGACTCGGGTTCGTCGCGACCCGACGCCGTGCTGGCGGTCCGCTCGCTCGCCGTCGACCTCGGCGCGGTGCCGGTGGCGATGGACGCGGACGCCCACGACGCCGCCGTCGCGGCCGTCTCGCACGTGCCTCAGGTCGCCGCGAGCCTGGTGGCCGCACGCCTGCGCGACGCGGACGACGAGGCGCTCGGCCTGGCCGGGCAGGGCCTGCGGGACGTCACGCGCCTCGCCGCCTCGGACCCCGCGCTGTGGACCTCGATCCTGGCGGCGAACGCGGCCGCGGTGCACGAGGTTCTCGTCGGGCTGCGCACGGACCTCGACGCCGTGATCGACGCCCTCTCGCACGCCGCGAAGGCGGACGGACCCGAGACGGTCGAGCTCGGAGCGCTCTCCGCGATCGCGCGGGCCATCAGCGAGGGCAACGCCGGCGTCGCGCGGATCCCCGGCAAGCACGGTGGGGCGCAGCGCACGTACGCCGTGGTCACCGTGCTCGTGCCGGACGCCCCGGGCGAGCTGGCACGGCTGCTCACCGACGTGGGCGTTGCAGGGGTCAACCTCGAGGACCTGCACCTCGAGCACGCGGCCGGACGACCGGTCGGCATGGCGGAGATCTCGGTGCTGCCCGGCAGCGTCGAGCACCTGGAGGCGGAGCTCACGGCCCGCGGTTGGAGACTGGTGAGTTGAGCACGACCGTTGTCGTGGCGATCGACGGGCCCTCGGGTTCCGGCAAGTCCAGCGTGTCCCGGGCCGTGGCGAGCGCCCTCGAGCTGGCCTATCTGGACACCGGCGCGATGTACCGCGCGGCCACCTGGTGGTGCGTGGAGCAGGGGCTGGACCTGACGGACCACGCCGCGGTCGCCGCCGCGGTGGACGGGTTTCCTCTGGTCATGGGCCTGGACCCCGCGCACCCGACGGTGCACGTGGGCGGCGTCGACGTCCACGAGGCGATTCGGACGACCGAGATCACCGCCGTCGTCAGCGCGATCGCGACGAACCTCGAGGTGCGCGCGCTCCTGGCCCGGCTGCAGCGCGACGCCATCGCGGCCTCGAAAGAGCCCGACTCGTTCTCGCAGGGGCGGGGGATCGTCGCGGAAGGTCGCGACATCACCACCGTGATCGCGCCCGACGCCGACGTGCGGGTGCTGCTGACCGCGAGCGAGGAGGCCCGGCTGGCCCGCCGCGCTCGCGACGTCCACGGCACGGCCGATGCCGCGGCGGTCGAGGCCACCAAGGACCAGGTGCTGCGCCGCGATCGCGACGACTCGACGGTCGTGCAGTTCCACGTCGCCGCCGACGGCGTGGTGACGGTCGACTCGTCGCACCTGAACTTCGAGGAGACGGTGCAGGCGGTGCTGGAGGTCGTCGAGACCGAAGTCGGCCCTCGGCCGTGAGCGCCCCGTCGGTGTGGGGGCCGCGCTGGTCCCGGTGGATCGGCAGGTTCCTCGCGCGCGTCGTCTGGAACACGACGGTCACGGGTGCCTCGAAGGTGCCCACGACCGGGCCCGTGCTCATGGCCGCGAACCACACCGGCATCCTCGACGGCCCGCTGCTGCACGGAGTCGCGCCGCGGCCGTCGCACGTGCTCGTCAAGGAAGAGATGTTCTGGGGACCGATCGGGTGGATCCTGCACGCCGCCGGCCAGATCCCCGTGGACCGCGAGGGTGGCCGGACCGCCCTGACGGAGGCGCTGGGCGTGCTGAAGCGCGGCGGACTCGTGGGCGTCTTCCCCGAGGGCAACCGCGGCCGCGGTGACGCGACGAGCGCGCGGGCCGGCATCGCGTGGCTCGCGCTGAACGGGCACGCACCGGTCGTGCCGGTCGCGGTGCTCGGCACGCGACGGACGGGGGAGTCCGTGAACAAGATCCCGGGGTTGCGACGACGCCTCGCGATCGAGTTCGGCGAGCCGCTGGTCATCGAGCGCGCGCCCGGGATGTCCGGCAAGGTCGCCATCGAGGCGGCGAACGAGGCGATCCGGATCGCGCTGGCGGAGGTCGTCGCGGCCGCCGTGGCGCGCTCGGGCATCCCGCTGCCCACCGACGACCCTCAGCGCGAGCGGAGCGGCACGCCCGAGTAGGGTGCCCGGCATGGACGACTCCCTGTACGCCGGGAGCGCCCGCCACTACGGCGTCGGGCGGATGGCCTACCCACCGCAGCTCGCCGACGTCGTCCGCGACGCGCTCGGGCTCGACGGGTCCGGCCGGCTCCTCGACGTGGGCTGCGGGCCGGGCTCGCTCACGCTGCTGCTCGCACCGCTGGTCGAGCAGGCGGTCGGCGTCGACGCGGACCGCGACATGCTGCACGAGGCTGACGCCGCGGCGTCGCGCGCGGGCGTCACGAACGTGGAGTGGCGTCACCTGCGGGCTGAGGACCTGTCCGCCGAGCTCGGCATCTTCCGGGTGGTGGCCTTCGCGCAGTCCTTCCACTGGATGGATCGCCCGCTGGTCGCGCAGAAGGTCCGCGGGCTGCTCGATCCGGCGGGGGCGTGGGTGCACGTGAGAGCGATGACCCACCGCGGCGTGCCCGGTACCGCCGGTGCGCCGCCCTGGGACCTCGTCGACGAGCTCGTCGTCCGCTACCTCGGCCCGGTGCGCCGCGCGGGCAGGTCGGTGCTGCCCGACGGCACGGCCGGTGGCGAGGAGGACGTGATGAGAGCGGCCGGCTACCGGGGGCCGCGACGCATCGAGATCGCGCGCGGAGATCTCGTGGAGCGGTCCACCGACGAGGTCGTCGCGGCCGTGCTCTCCCTGTCCAGCTCGGCCCCGCACCTCTTCGAGGACCGGCTGGCGGCGTTCGAGTCCGACCTGCGCGCGCTGCTCGGACGAGCCTCGCCGGAGGGCCGGTTCGTGGAGCGCACGGTGGACGTCGAGCTCGTGATCTGGACCCCGTGAGCGCCGGGGTCGTCCCGCGGTGCCAGCACCTGGGACAATGGGCGCATGACCGAGACTGATCCTGCCCTGGTGCTGCCCGACGAAGAAGGCGACGCCCAACGCGAGCAGGCTCTGCGCGCCGGCCTGACCGAGTACGAGCTCGAGGACGAGGACCTTGCCCTCCTGCACTCCGACGAGGACGGGGACGGCGCCGACGAGCGCGTCGTCGTCTACCCGGTGCTGGCCGTGGTCGGCCGCCCGAACGTCGGCAAGTCGACCCTCGTCAACCGCATCCTCGGCCGCCGCGAGGCCGTCGTCGAGGACAAGCCGGGTGTCACCCGCGACCGCGTGAGCTACCCCGCCGACTGGTCGGGACGCCGGTTCACGCTCGTGGACACCGGTGGCTGGGAGGTCGACGTCGCCGGCATCGAGGCGCGGGTCGCCCAGCAGGCCGAGGTCGCGATCTCGCTGGCCGACGCCGTGATCTTCGTCGTCGACGCGACCGTCGGCGTGACCGAGACCGACACCCAGGTCGTGCGGCTGCTCCGCCGCTCGGGCAAGCCCGTCGTGCTCTGCGCCAACAAGGTCGACGGTCCCGCGGGCGAGGCCGACGCCGCGAACCTCTGGTCCCTGGGCCTGGGGGAGCCGTTCCCGGTCTCCGCCCTGCACGGCCGCGGCACCGGCGACCTGCTCGACGCTGCGATCGACGTGCTGCCCGAGGTCTCCGCGCACGGCACCCCGATCCCCGACGGCCCGCGCCGCGTGGCCCTGATCGGCCGCCCGAACGTCGGCAAGTCGTCGCTGCTCAACAAGGTGCTCGGCTCCGAGCGCGTCGTCGTCGACTCCGTCGCCGGCACCACGCGGGACCCCGTCGACGAGCTCGTCGCGCTCAAGGGCAAGCCCTGGGTGTTCGTCGACACCGCCGGCATCCGGCGCCGCGTGCACCAGACCTCCGGTGCCGACTTCTACGCCTCGCTGCGCACCCAGGCCGCGATCGAGAAGGCCGAGGTCGCCGTCGTCCTGGTCGACGCGTCCGTGAAGATGACCGAGCAGGACACGCGCGTGATCTCGCAGGTCATCGAGGCCGGCCGCGCCCTGGTCATCGCCTACAACAAGTGGGACCTCATGGACGAGGACCGTCGTCCGTTCCTCGAGCGCGAGATCGAGCAGGACCTGGTCCAGGTGACCTGGGCCCCGCGCGTGAACATCTCCGCGATGACCGGCTGGCACACCGACCGCCTGGTCCCCGCCCTGGAGAAGTCCCTGGCGTCCTGGGACACCCGCATCTCGACGGGCCGCCTGAACGCGTTCCTCGGCGAGCTCGTCGCGTCGCACCCGCACCCGCTGCGCGGCGGCAAGCAGCCCCGCATCCTGTTCGCCACCCAGGCATCCACCCGCCCTCCGCGCTTCGTGATCTTCGCGACGGGCTTCCTCGACCCCGGCTACCGCCGGTACATCGAGCGTCGCCTGCGCGAGACGTTCGGCTTCGAGGGCACGCCGATCTCGATCTCGGTGCGCGTCCGCGAGAAGCGCAAGCGCTGATCGGCCGATTGCGTGCAGGGACGCCCCCGACTCTGAGGTAGAGTTTCCGAGGCTCCTGCGGGGGCCATCGGGCTGTAGCGCAGCTTGGTAGCGCACTTGACTGGGGGTCAAGGGGTCGCAGGTTCAAATCCTGTCAGCCCGACCGATGTACTTGCAGGTCAGAGGCCGTTTCCGGAGTTTCTGGGATCGGCCTCTGCTGCTGCCCGGAACCGTGATGACACGAAACTGACACGAGCTACGCCGGGTGTGTCACAGGCCCGCCCGCTGCATCGCGTCGCGCACCCGTTCGTGCTTGCCCGTCCTTCATCGCGCGGGCGTACACCTGCGTCGTGATGTGCACCGAGGCGTGCCCCATGATCGTGGACACCAGCGGGATCGATAGCCCAACGTCGATCAGGTTGGAGCCGAAGGCGTGCCGGGCGTCGTGCAGGCGAACCACCGGCACGCCAGCTGTCCGGCACATCGCCTTGAACCGGTCCGAGCACCGGGGGCTGACAGGCCGCCCGAGCGCGTCCACGGCCACCAGGCCGCTCTCCTCGACCCGGCCCGCGTCCTGGGCGCTGTTCAGCTGTGCAGCACCTGCCCGGTCACGGAGCACTTCCGAGCTGCGGGCGACGACGAGCCGGACGGCATCTGGGGCGGCATCCCACGCTCACCGGCCATGCGGCGGGCCCTGAAGGAAGCCCTGGCGGCGGAGGCTCAGAGTGTCAGTGGTGCCCCGTAGCTTGGGCCGTGGAGTGTCGTACAGCGGGGCCCCTCCCGGACGGTCGCCAGGGAGGGGCCTCGCCCTGTGTAGCGGCCTACACCCATTGAAGGGGCGCGATGCCCTACACCGGAGGGCCGCCTTCAGCGGGGTGCTCCCGGTCCCAGAGGTACAGGACGAGGGTGACCATCCCCACGAACCCGAAAGCTCCGGCCACCCAGTTCCCCGCGGTGTCGTCGATGAGCAAGCTCAGGACCGGCTTCGCCACGAACAAGCCCACAAGGAACAGGGCGAGCGGCGCCTTCCATGTCTTGACGCGGGGCATCGGGCTCCCTGCCTGTTCTGCGTCCGCCGTGGGCAACCCGCACGCTACCTCGCGCATCGGAGCGCCGCCTGGCCTACTGCTCGCCCTCCGGCCCGTCCCCGACGCGCTCCATGGCGTCGAGCCGGTCTGCCGCCTGGGCGGCACGCCTGGCCCGCAGAGCTGCGACGGCGCCCGGGTGGATCGTCTCGACCGGGACGGTCCGGCGTCGCTGCTGCGACTTCGGTTCGTCCACCGTGTCGCCGCCGGACGGGAGGGCCGAGCGACCAAGGATTGCAGTGAGCCTTCTGCCGCGCGATGCGCTTCTCCTCCCAGTCGAGCAGTTGGTCGAGTCGCCAGCGGTCGGGGTGGGTCATGACCGGCGGCAGTGACCTCGTCCCTGGCGGAGGCGTGGGACCACCGCGTCCCAGCTGGATACGTCGGCCCAGGCGCCCTGTACGAGCACGATCGTTGGGCGGGTTTCGGTCGGCGTTGTGGTGGTCGTCATGTCGCCTGTCCTGTCGCTGGTGGTGAGCGTTCAGTGGGAGTCCCTCAAGCGTGGATTGGTCCAGGTCCCGTGAGTGGACCGGACGCGCGAGAGCCTCCTCCCGCGGGGACGATTCGCACGGGAGGGTGCTCTCGTGGCGGGAGGGTTACGCGTGTGGGGTGTGACCAGGTAGAACGTGGGGGATGAGCGCTGTTCTCGATGAGCCGGGCGGGTCTGTGATCGCGGACCTGAGCCCGGGTGTGTGGGTGGTCCTGGGCAGCGCACCGTCGGGTGACTCGACGGGTGCACCGGCGGACGCTGCGGGGGCCGTTGTCGTCCCGGTCGTGGTCGGGTCTGGTGTTGCGCCGGGGGCGCCGCGGACGTTGTCGCGGTCCGCGGTTTGGCTTGAGGGACGCCCCGACGGTGCGGTGCGGGTCGTGGCTGCGCAGCGGCACGGGACGGTGCTGCTTGACCGGCACCGGTGGGGGCAGGAGGCAAGTCTGCCGTTCGGTGGGGAGCACGTGCTCCGGTCGGGGGTGTTCACGGTTGAGCTCGTCAATGGGGGGTCGTTGGCGAAATTCGCGGTGACGACCGGGTTGGGTGATGTGCGACCGCCGGGGGTTGACGGGCAGATAGATGGAACGGCGCCGCGGTGGTCGCGGCGGGACGTGTTCAACCCCGCGGTGCCGGCACGGACGGTCGCGGCGCTTTGCGTGCTGGCGTGCGGGTGGCCGGGTCCGGTGCAGTCGATCGGGTCGGCGAAGCTGGTGGGGCACATGGTTGACGACCTGCTCGGGTTGAAGAAGTCGGACGGGTTCCTCACGCGGCGTCTGGACCAGGCGCTCGCGGATCTAGGAGTGGTGGTGTTCCCCGGGCAGGACACGGTCCCGACGATCGCGGAGCAGATGCTGCGGGGCGGAATGCTCGAGGACGCCGTGTATGTCGAGCTGGGGCAGCTCCTGGAGCAACGCCGCCGTGAGGGTGCCCGCGCGGTGGCGGAGCGTGCACGTGCTGAGCATGGGCGCACAGCCCGTGTGCGTCCGGCGCCGCCTCAGTCGCCACCGTTTGGGGGTGCGCAGCGATGAGGGCTGGGCAGCTTGAGCAGATGTGTTGGTCGCGGTCCTGGGGCCGGACACCGGTGGTGGGCTGACGTCCATCCCGCTAGACCTGGGTGTCAACGTGGCAGCCGCATCGGCGCCGCCGTCCGGCGGTGACGAACCGGCGAGCTCGCCCGCAGCGCCTCCCGCCATAACGCCGCACACGGATGCGGTGAACTACCCGCGGGCGCTCAGGCTGAAGGGTCGGGCCAGCGTGTCGGGGCGTCGATGACGGGCGTCTCGACTCCTTCATAGACGGGAAGAATGTGGGTCTCGATCTCCGCGTCCGTCATGGTGCGGAGGTTCGTGGCGAGCGCTGCAACGTCCGCGGCGATAGCCGACGACGACCCGTCACGTGGTTGTCCCTGCCACATCTCGTGTACATCACGCGCGGGCCACTCGTTTTGAGGCATGCTTGAGAGGTCGGCGAGCGCGCGGTCGGCGGGGAGCGAAGCCCCGCGTTTACCCCACGAATTCAAGGCTCGGCGACGCTCAACAACAGTCAACGATGCGCGATGTTGACCGCCGCGGATCGCGTAAATGCGCAGATCACCTGCGGTTTCACCAGATGGTGCGAGAAGTCGGGGGAGAGGTTGTCCGCGCCGGGATTCTTCAAGGGGTCGCGGGTTCAAATCCTGTCAGCCCGACCGGTGAACGCACAGGTCAGGGGCCGTTTCCGTAGTCACGGAGACGGCCCCTGATCTCGTTCGGGGAGTCACGCGGGGAGTCACGCTCCGCCGCCGGGGAGTGAGCCGAGACCGTGCGCTCGGCGGCGTGCGGTTCGAGCAGGAGAGGCTTGTGTGGCCCGCGTGCCTCAGTGCACTCGGTCTGACGTGAGCGACCGCGTCGAAGCTCTTCACTCTCGGCGTCCCGTGTCGTTCGGTGTGAGCGATTCGCACGGCGGGGGCAGTGGACCTAGACCCCACGCGGACCTTGTTCGCCGCCGGCAAGGGTCGGTGCGCTGGTTGTGCCTCGGGGTCGCGGTGACCGGGTGGCTGGTGTGGGGTGTCACTTCTCCGGTGCCGCTGGGGTCATGCTTCGGGGGCGCTCTTGATGACGGTGAGCTCATGGATCTCGTCGACCTTTTCCAGGACGTCGGCGACGTTGGCGTCCTCGTTCTGGATGACCTCGATGCGGGACGCCTGCCACGCCGCGAGGTGACCTGCGACATTGGCGTAGATGGACACCAGGGCTAGGTAGAGGATCGACGCCTGCTTCCACGCATCGGGTGCCCAGATGTAGACCGCGATCACGGGCGGGAAGTTCAGCAGCCAGAAGATCGTCAACCACCCGTTGATCTTGCGCATGAACACGGGGTCCTCCTGGATGGAGGCCCACAAGCTCTGTGCCACGGTCATCAATGCCACGCACCTTCGGTTTCGGGAATTTGTCGTCGACGCATTTTGCGCGGTACTCGCAGCATCTGGGAGCGCGTTGCGCCTGGTGGGAGGGGTAGAGCGGCCAGCGGCGGACCGCCCGCGGGAGCGCGAGTCGCAGGTTCACGTGCGGTGAGAGGCCGCTCGCCGAAGGCCCACAGGGTCCTTCGCGACCCGGCCGCGGATGCCCCGTCGCCGGATGACCGGCGGTACGGGTCAGGACCTCGGGCCTGCGCGGCTCTCGAGGGCTTCGATGACGGTCTCGGCGATGTCGATGTCGTACAGCCTCTCGACGCTCTGGAACCCGCCGGGACTCTCCGGGTTGATCTCGACCACCTGGCTGCCGATCACGTCGATGCCCACGAGGAACAAGCCGTCGGCGACGAGCTTGTCGCCCATCGCCTCGACGACGGCGAGCTCGGCCTCACCGACCTCGAGGGGCACCGACCGACCGCCGGTGCTGATGTTGGCGCGCGGGTCGTTGCCGGTGGGCACGCGTCGGAAGGCGGCCGGCCTGCCGTCGCGCTCGAGGATGCGGCCCTCCAGCAGGAAGATCCGGGCATCGCCGTCCGTGGCTCCGTCGATGAACTCCTGGACGATGGCGTAGCCGTCCTGCAGCACCGCCTCCGTCATCTGCGCGAGGTTGGTCTCGCCCGGGCCCTCGATCATGAAGACATTGCGGCCCTTGGCCCCGTACAGCGGTTTGACGACGCAATGGCCGACTTCGGCGACGAACTGCTCGATCGCCTCCGGATTTCGTGTGACCAACGACCGTGGCCGGATCTTCTCTGGGAACTCCTCCAGGTAGAGCTTGCTGGTCGCTCGATGGAGGGTGTTCGGGTCGTTGACCACCGTCACACCTCGGGCCGCGAGCATCTGTCCGAACACCACGCCCATCGGGCTGGCCCACGGGCGCTGCTGGAGGTCGTCGATCGACTCGTTGCGCAGGAACAGTGCATCCAGGTCGTCCATGACGACCCGCTCGGCGTCGCGCGCCTTGATCCCCTGCATGAAGGTCGCGAGGGTGTCGTCGTTCTTCCATCTCGCGGCGCGAGCCCCGGCAGTGAGCAGCCCGTCGCTGCTGCCGAGCTCGAGGTCCCCGAGGCCGACATACCAGGTTTCGTGCCCGCCCTTGGCTGCGGCTCTGGCGAGTCGGGTGGTCGTGTACTCGTCCACCTCGGTCTCGACGTCGTTGACCAGAAATGCGATCCTCATGCCGCCACGTCTCCCTCGTAGAGGTCGGTGACCGTCGCCCCCGCGCGCAGCCTCTCCAGACGCTCGTGCGTACCGGGCATGTCCAGCCATCGTGGTCGAACCCACGGCGCGTGGAGCACCTCGCGGTCGAGCAGGTCCTGCACCAGGGGGATGTGGTCCAACGCGAGCTTGCCGACGAGCAGGACGTCGAGGCTGCTGCCCTCGGCGAGTGCGTCGAGGATGCGCGAGATCCCGCGCAGGTAGATCGCGTCCTTGACCCAACCGCCCCCGACGACGACACGGATAGCGATGGACCACGCGGTCCGTGCCGGGATCCGGTGGTCGGCCCGCAGCGACTCGAAGATGTCCAGGAATCCCGCGCCGTCGAGCAGCTTGCCGACCGCGACCACTCGCGCCGCGAGGACGCGCAGTCGCCGCGGGTCCAACCCGCCGGTCAGGTACTCGGCGAGCACGGCGAGGCCCTCCTGCGTCTCGTCGTAGCCGGGCAGGCCGATGGTCAGCAGCGTCAGTGGCTGTCGGGCACCGTTCTGGTAGGTGACCACGTGGGTGCCGACCTCGTGGTGCAGCAACGGCTCGACCCGGTCGGCCCGGAAGGCCGCGGACTCCGGGATGAGCAAGCGGCCGAAGGAGACCATCAGCTCGGAGATGTCGTCCCGTACCTCGACACGGACCGGGAAGTCCGGGTACACGGCGCGGTAGCGCTCGAACTCCGCACGGGCCGCGTCGGCGAACGCCCCGGCGGTGACGGTCTGCGTGCTGGGCGCCTGCGGGGGGATGGTCTCGAGCAGTTCCTGGGCCACCGCGGCCAGCGGAGGGGCCACCGTTCCGTAGAGCTGGAGCGACCCGTAGAGGAACCGTGACGTGTCGCGGTCCTCCAACGCGGTGATCTGCCGGGCGATCTCGTCCCTCTTCGCCCGGAAGAGCGTGTGCAGCGCCGGGTCGTCCACCTTCTCGACCTCGAGGTCGTACAGGTCCCGCTGCGCCAGGTCCGGGTCGAAGTCCAACGGCCGCAGCCGCAGCGTGGGGGCCGTGCCGAAGTCACTGCGTTCGAAGTCCGCCCAGGCCTCCGCCGCGTTGAGTGGCGTGACGTTGACGAGCAGGTTCACGCGGCGCTCGATCTCGGTCAGCCGGGCGTCGACGTCGAGCGCGGGCGCCAGCTCATCCAGAGACTCAAAGCCATCGTTGTGCACGTTCGTCATCGTTAGCCGCTCCTGTCGTCAGGCCGGGATTGCGGTTCGGCACAGATCACGTCCTCGGGATGTCGCCCGGCGCCCATCGAGCAGCCGCCCCAAAGAAGAACTCGCTTTCACGTTTGGGCCGCGTAGGTGCGGGTCCGCGCTCATCTCCCATGACAGGAAAATGGCACTGCAGGACGACGACGGCGCGGCGCGCGCCACTCTTCATCCTTGCGGGTGACCCGGCGCGGGGTCAGTTGGTGACCGAGCGGCGGCCGCCGACGCGGATCCAGATCAGCAGCACGATGATCGCGCCGATGATCGACCCGATGAGGCCGGCGGGCTGCAGGAAGCCGTCGTCGGCGTCCTTGTGGAACAGCAGGTAGCCCAGCAACCCGCCGACGAACGACCCGATGATCCCGATGACGATCGTCATGGCGATGGACAGGTTCTGCTTGCCGGGGACGATGAGGCGCGCGAGCAGCCCGGCGATGAGCCCGACGATGATGATGGTGACGATGAGTCCCAGCATGGTGGTGCCTCTCTAGTCGRTACGTACCGCACGACYTCACCACCCCTAGGGYSGGTGCRGYACACCCCTAGGGGSGTMTACGGTCGAGSSRTGMCYCRGTCTGGACGACCCATCACGGTTGCGCTCGTCGACGACTACGACGTGGTGGTCCTGGGCGTGGCCAAGATCCTGGACCAGTACCGMGATCGCGTGGTCGTGGCGGAGATCGACACCAACAAGCCGGTCGAGGACGTGGTCGACGTCGTGCTCTACGACGCGTTCGCGCAGCCGGAGTCCGACCAGCACGAGGTSGGCGTCCTGGTGCGCAACCCGAACGCGCGCCGGGTGGTCGTGTTCACCTGGAACTTCCATCCGGACCTCGTTGCCAGTGCCCGAGAGCAGGGTGTGCGCGGGTACCTGTCCAAGGCGCTGCCCGCGCGTGAGCTCGTCGCGGCCCTGGAGGCAGTGCACGCCGGCGAGGTGGTGATCAGCGAGGTCCCGGGCCGCGCGCGTCCGGCGAACGGGCTGGACTGGCCCGGGCGCGGGGAGGGGCTGACCGACCGCGAGGCCGAGATCCTCGCGCTGATCACGCAGGGCCTGAGCAACGCCGACGTCGCCGCGCACACCTACCTGAGCCCGAACACGGTGAAGTCCTACATCCGCTCCGCCTACGGGAAGATCGGCGTGGAGAGCCGGACGCAGGCGGTGCTGTGGGGCGTCGAGCACGGCTTCCTGCCCGACCACCGCCGCATCGACCACTGGCGCGGCGGCCCGTAGAGGGCCAGGTGTAGCTCGCCGTGACGTGTGAACGCGGTCTGAAGAGACGGCGCTGCCGATGCCGGTGTGGGGTCGGTGGTGGTTGCTGTGACGCAGCCAGGCGGCGCAGGTAGCTGCACGGGCTTCGTCATGGACGTAGGCCGTGGCGTAGGCCGTGGGCGGGCGCGGATCCAGAACGCCGCGGCGGTCTACTTGCGCTCGTCGGAAGGGTCTCGGAGTAGGCCAGCCGGGAGTGGTCGTCGACGGCGTGGTGGATGAACCGGTATCCGCGTGGGGTCGCCGCTCCGGCCCGGGCTGCGCGGTCCTTGGCGACACCGACTCCCTGCCCAGTGCGGTGTGTGCCCCCGTGCGGCTGCCGTCGCGGGCGATCGATTGTGGGCATACGTTCAGTTCTTCATGGGCGTGCAAGGGTGCTCGCCCTCAGCGATGGGCGGTACCGCATGTGGCTCCACAAGCTGTGGCTGACGGTCCGCAACAGCCTGTGGCTCGTGCCCGTGCTGTTCGTTCTCGGTGGCGTCGCCCTGGCGCTGGTCACCATCACCATCGACCGCCGATTCGACTACTCGTTGATCCCGACCTCCGTGGTGGGCGGCCCGGAAGCCGCGATCGCCACACTCTCGGTGGTCGCGGCCTCCATGGTCAGCATGGCGGCATTGGTGCTGACGATCACGATGGTCGTTGTCCAGCTGGCGATGGGACAGTTCTCTCCCCGTATCGTGCAGCGACTGCTGCGGGACAAGCCCAGCCAAAGCGCCATCGGGCTGTTCGTCGCGACATTCGCCTTCGCGATCGTCGCGCTGCACGAGGTGACGTCCAACGGCGACGGCACCGGCCATGTGCCCGGGACCGCCGTGCTCACCTCGTTCGTGCTCGTCATCATCAGCATCGCGATCCTGATCGTCTACGTGCACCACATCGGGCAGTCGCTGCGGGTCTCGAGCCTGATCGAGCTCGTCGGCGAGCAGACCCGCAAGCTCCTGGACGAGATCTACCCAGACAAGGGAGAAGGCGCCCCGGAGGACGGCCGGCGTCTGCTGCGTGCGCCGCAGTCGGGTGTCGTCACGGTGATCGGGTACCAGCATCTGGTGGACGAAGCCACGAAGGCGGGCTGTGTCCTCGAGCTGCTGCCCGCGCTCGGTGAGTTCGTCCCGTCCGGGGCTCCGCTGTTCCACGTGCACGGCGAGCCAGTCGACCTCGACGAGCGCAAGGTCAATGAGGCTGTCGTCCTGGGTCTCGAACGGACGCTCGATCGAGACGCCGCGTACGGGTTGCGCCTGCTGGTTGACATCGCGCAACGCTCGATGTCCGACTCCCCGCTGCAGGACCCGACCACTGCGGTGCAGGCGATCGACCGCCTGCACGACTGCCTGCGTCAGATCGCCCGGCGGCCGTTGTCGGACGGCATGTACCGGGATGCCGACGGCGAGATTCGACTGATGGAGCCGGTGATGGACTGGGAGGCCTACGTCCACCTCGCCTTCGACGAGATCCGCATCGTCGGCGCCACGTCGCCGCAGGTCTCCCGGCGCCTCACCGCTGCACTGAGCGACCTCGCCGATGTCGCGCTGCCAGACCGCGCGGCTGCCCTCGAGCGCCAGCTCGCACTGCTGGGCGAGACAGTCCGGGAGTCAGTGCCCCGGGCCGGTGATGTTGAGGTCGCGCTCGGAGCCGACCGCCAAGGCCTCGGTGTCGCCGCGGGCGACGGAGAGCGTCGCCCGTAGCGCGGGTAGGAGAAAGCGGCGCGACGCTCGTGCGGAAATCCCGAGCTCCAGACAACGCGAGCGGCGGGCGGCCGCATCCCAGAAGAAGACCGCCGACTCTCGGACGGCTCGAGGGCCAAAACCGCAGTCGCGGGGGTGGATTTGTCGGAAATGGGGTGTCTGACGGCGCCTTTCGGAGCATTCTTGTCTCCAGCGTGGCCATCCCGACCGCGCACCCCTTGGGCATCCATGTTCGAGAGAGAGACACGCCATGAAGACTGCGTATCGGGTCCTCGCCTACCTCGTTGCTGCGGGCGTCTTCATCCAGGCCGGTCTGATCGCCCTGGCCTGGTTCACCGCCATCAACGACGTCGACAACGGAGCGATCATCGACTCGAGCTATGAGGGCAACTTTGCGCACTCGGCGCACGGCACGGTCGGGATGATGGTGATCCCGCTCATTGCGATCCTCTTATTCATCATCTCGTTCTTCGCCAAGTTTGCCGGCGCCGTGCGGTTCGCGGCGATCATCCTCGGTCTCGTCGTCCTGCAGGTCGTCCTGGCGTTCGTCGCGTTCGGCGCCCCGGTCGTCGGCGCCCTGCACGGGATGAACGCGCTCGTGATCCTGGGCCTGAGCATCACCGCCGCGCAGCGGGTTCCGCGAGTGAAGTCGGCGCCCGCGCCGGCTGACGCCCTCGCTTGACGGCATGACGGAGCAGGCGGCCCTTCGACGCAGGCGACAGGTCGTTGCCGGCGTCGTGGCCGCGCTGCTCGTCGTCGCTCCGCTCGCGTGGTTCTGGTGGACCAGCCTCGTTCCGGCACACGCCTCCGTGATGGACATGGGCTATGAGGACCTGGGCGTGGCGACCACGACGACGCACGGGCACGGAGGCTCCGACGTGCGCGGCCCCACGGTGAGCGTCGCCGACCTGACAGGACCGGCCGACGGCGCCCCGGACGTCGACGTGACCCTCACGACGGACCGCGGCGACGTCGAGCTCGCCGACGGGCGCAGCGTGCCCGGCTACACGGTCAACGGGTCGTCGCCAGGACCGACCATCGACGCGACCGTCGGGGACCTGGTCCAGGTCACCTTGGTGAACCGGTCGGTTGCGGACGGAGTGACGTTGCACTGGCACGGCGTCGACGTGCCCAACGCGGAGGACGGCGTCGCGGGTGTGACGCAGGACGCCGTGCCGGAGGGCGGCCAGCACGTCTACCGCTTCGTCGTCGACGACGCGGGCACGTTCTGGTACCACTCGCACCAGGTGTCGCACGCGCAGGTCCGCGGGGGACTGTTCGGTGCGCTCGTCGTGCACCCTGTGGCGACCGCCGATCACGACGTCGACGTCGTGGCGCTCGCGCACACGTACGGCGCGACTCCGACGGTCGGCGGGAACCCGGGCCCGATGCGGGTGCCCGCCGACCCCGGGGCGACTGCGCGGGTCCGCGTGATCAACACGGGTTCGGGGGTCCTGCGCGTCTGGGTCCCAGGCGCGAGCTACCGTCTGCTCGCGGTCGACGGGCGCGACGTGAACGGCCCCGGCGCGATCGATGGCCTGGCGGTCGTCGTGGCCGCAGGCGGCCGAGCAGACGTCGAGGTCGCAGCCCCGGACGACGGCACGGCGGTGCGCGTCCGGCTCGGGTCGCTCTCGGTGCTCGTCGGCGGCGGCGACGCCGTGGACGGCGCGGATCCGCGCGCCACGCTCGAACTCCTCGACTACGGGACGCCGGCTGACGTCGGCTTCGACCCGCAGGCGGCCGATCGACGATTCACGTACGCGATCGGTCGTCGGCCCGGATTCGTCGACGGTCTGCCCGGACTGCAGTGGACGATCAACGGGCACACGTATCCCGACGTCCCGATGTTCATGGTGAGCGAGGGCGACGTGGTCGCCATGACCATCCGCAACTCGAGCGGTCAGCCGCACCCGATGCACCTGCACGGGCACCACCTGCTCGTCCTCTCCCGCGACGGCCAGCCGTCGAGAGGTAGCCCGTGGTGGGTGGACTCGCTGGAGGTCGAGAACGGCCAGACCTACGAGGTCGCGTTCGTCGCCGACAACCCCGGGGTCTGGATGGACCACTGCCACAACCTCCCGCACGCGCAGCAAGGTCTCGTCGCTCACGTCGCGTACACGGGGGTGACCGAGCCCTTCCGGCTGGGTGGCGACGCCGACAACGATCCCGAGTGACTCGCTGTCCCAGCGGTGGCGCGGGCGGCGGCTCAGCCGGTCAGAGCAGCGGACTCGGTCTGCGAGACCTCACCCTGGCCGAGGACGGCCCTCACGTGCGTCCTGGGTGCCGAGGCGGTGGTCAGCCCAGTGCAACGGCGCTTTGGAACCCGAGCGGTGTGAAGCCCAGGCGGGCCGCCAGTCGGTCTGACGCCGTGTTCCCTACTCTGCTGCGCCACTGCACGACGAGATCCGCGTTCAGCGCCTCCGTCATGGCCGCCACCGATGCTGCCGCCGCGTAGCCGCGTCCGCGTTCTGCCGCATCGGCAGCAACGCCGATGTGCGCGATGTGCGCACCCCACTGCTCGTAGCCGGCGATCGCGCCGATGGGGCCTGCCGGCGTGACTGCTCCCCATCGCTGCGGCATGGAGGAGAGTCCGCTCTCGTCCCACTCCTCGGCGTGGATGCTCGATCGGAGTTGATCGACCATCGCTGGCTCAACACTCGTGATGGGGATGCTCGGCCGCTCGACTGGACGCCCATCGCGAAACGCGAGCCTGGCTGTGCCGATGGGATGCGGGTCGAACTCCCCGAGCCTCGCGGCCACGGCTGGCGCATCGAGGAGAGCCCGAACTCCGAGACCTTCGAGCACGAGCGTCACGCGCCGGGGTGCAACGACCACGCAGGACTGGCCAAGTCGGAGGACCACGACGGCGGTCGCCGCCTCCCGTGGGAAGAACTGAGTCCCCGCTGAGGTCAGTGCGTCAACGGGCAGGGCGAGCCGCTCGGCCCATCCCACCTGGACGCGCCTCAGTCCGGAGGGTGACAGGGCCGAGGAGGACGCCAGAGCGGGGTTCGACGACACACGCGTCATCGTGCCAGGGCGAGCGCGTCGCACAGTGTCGGTGTTCTCGGAGCGCCGCGCGCGAGGCCGACCCGCGACCGACGAGCTCACCGCGTGGCCGCACGGCGCTGACGCACGACTCGACCTGGTGCTATTCCGTTTGTGGGGGACTCTCGCCATCATGAGGTTGAAGACGGAGGCGATCCCGATGGGCATCGTTCGACGGGCCGCAGTGGTGATGGTGTCGATCCTTCTTGTCGCGGGGTGCACGGCGACTCCGCCCCCTGCCGTGGAATCGACGACCGCGATCCCCGCGGCGGAGCCGGGTTCGTTGCCCTCGCCTACGCCGGACGGGACGGTGGAAGGGTCCGAACTCGTCACGATAGACACCGACGTGTACGGACTTCTGCCGGTTGCGGATTCACCGGACTCGATCGTTGCCTGGGCGGAGGACTACTGCGAAGTCGCGAACCTCTCGCCGTGCACGGGTGTTGCGGATCGCGCCGTTGCCATGTGCATCGAGAGACGGGACTGCCACCCGGCCGTGCTCGTTCCGTTCGACGAGGGAACAGCCGCATTCCTCTTCGGCGGTAATTTCCAGGACTCTCAGGTGATCGCAGTATGGCGTCCCGAATCCGACCCCGATGTCGCGCAGTACGGCGGCGCACGGAAACTCCTTGAGGCCTACCTTCACACCGTGGAGGTGTACCCGAACCCGGCGGTTGGGAACAGCTAGCCGTCAGCCCGACCTGCCTCAGACCCCGCGCACGAACATCTCGGTGCGCGGACCGGCTCCGGCGAGAGTTCTCCTGCTGGCCCGGTGCGAGGCAGGCACAGCGATCAGCGGGGCCAGGCCGCCAGGCTCAACGGCGCACCTGGTAGCGCACGTGAAGCACGCCGGTGCCCTGGATCACCGCGTCGGGATCCTCCAGCAGCTGCTGTGCGTGCACCGACCCGAAGTAGCGCTTGCCGGACCCGAAGACGACGGGCGCGACGTCCATGCGCACCTCGTCGACCAGGCCCGCGGCAAGGACCTGGCCGCCGACGTCGCCGGCGGCGACCTCGACGGTGCGCTCACCCGCAAGCTCTCGCGCGGTGGCCATGGCGGACTCGACGCCGTCGACGAAGTGGAACGGCGCCTCGGGGTCCCAGCCGTCGGGCGGCGGCCGGTGGGTCACCACGACCACGTGGTCGATCCCGCTCGGAGGCTTCCCGTCCCAGCCGTCCGTCAGGTCGAAGACGTGGCGGCCGACGAGCGTCACCCCGATCTGGTCCCAGTAGGGCCGGGTGTAGTCGAAGGACGTCTGCGACACCGTCAGCGCGCCGCTCTCGTCCAGCGGGACGTCGCCGCTGGTCAACCACTCGAAGAGCGGACCGGGCTGGTCGTTCTCGTCCGCGATGAAGCCGTCCACGGACACCGAGCCGTACATGACCACCTTGCCCATAGGGCTCTCCTCTCCTCGGCCGCACCTGAGTACCGGGTTCTACGGGAAGCGCTCGTCGCCCGTCGGCTCGTAGTGCGGCACCGCGTTCATGCTGTGCCGCAGCTGCGACAGCTCCCCGTACATCCGCTTCCTCACGCGGCTCTGGTTGCCCAGCGGACGGTGCTCGGCGATCGTGTGCCACGGGTTGTACGACAACCGCTTCGCGAACTCCATCTGCGCGGGGGAGTCGAAGGTCTGCCTCGGCAGGCGGAGCGTGGCGACGGGCACGCGCGGTGACAGCTTCTCGGGCCAGAGCACGCCGGCGTTCTCGATCGGCATGAGGTGCGGGTCGGTCTGCATCTGTATACGCACCTCCAGCTCCACGTCCCCCTCCGCCAGCGACGTGACCATCGCCTCGCGCAGGTAGTCGTCGGGCGGACGGAACGGCAGACGCGGGACGCGAGTCCTCGTTCTCGACGTCGGCCAGACGGAGTAGGACATCGCCTGCCCCTCGCCCATCAGATACGGCACGCAGCTGAAGTAGGGCGCCTCGAACGGGCTGCTCTGGGTCTTGGTGTAGAGCCCCTGCATGACCATGTCGAGCACGTGCGGAGCGCGCAGGTTCAGGAAGTAGAAGAGCTGCGCGTTCTGCACGCTCCAGCGCTGGAGCGCGGCGTTCGCCCTCGCGTCGGGCGTGACGAAGGTCGGGGTCGAGACACCGAACATGTCGAGCGTGTGCCGCTCGTCCTCGAGCAGCTTCGGCCCCTTCACGCCCATGAGCTTGATGCTGATGCTCAGGAAACCG
Source organism: Cellulomonas sp. P2_B4 (assembly GCF_056404795.1). NCBI lineage: Bacteria > Bacillati > Actinomycetota > Actinomycetes > Micrococcales > Cellulomonadaceae > Cellulomonas > Cellulomonas sp. P2_B4. Next base: position 150,102 of record NZ_JBFUDI010000002.1, on the reverse strand, counting down.
ACGTCGTCGATGTCGGGCGTGATGTACGGCCCCGGCCCGGAGAAGCGCACCCACGCCTTGAAGGTCTGCGGCTTCGCGTAGATCCCGCGCCGCAGGTGCTCGGGCAGGTCGTCGTGGACCGTGAACTCGCCCCGGCAGATGCCGTGCGTCTTGGTGTTGCCGCCGCGCTCGACGCCGCCGGGCTTCCACAGGTCGGTCATCTGTTGCGTGAAGCTGCGCACGATCGAGTCGGTGAAGGCTTCCTCGTCGACCATCATCCTTTCCTGGGCGATCCTCAGGTGCTGGTCGCGGCGCTTGACGTTGATGACCGAGGTGGTGAGCCGCTCGAGCCGGGTCTTCAGGAGCGCGTCGAAGGCCGGGCGGACGAACGGGTCGAAGCGGCGTTCCAGCCGGAGCAGTGCCCCGCTGGTGTCGGCGACGAAGTCGCGCCAGGCCACGCCGGTGGCGGCGCGCGGCTGCGGGCGGCTGGCGTTGGAGCTCGTCGTCGGGGGGGTCACGACCGGCAGCCTCGAAGATCCGCCCAGCGTGTGTCCTGGCCGTCGGATCGCATCAGAGCCTCTCGAGGCGGCCGCCCTCAGTCGCGGGCGGCGAGGATCGCGAGCGTCGTGTTGCCCGAGGAGATGAGCGCGGTGGTGACCGCCGCCCGTCGCGGAAGGTCGCCGCGGATGCCGGAGACGACGGCGGAGACGGTGTCCGAGGCGTGGATGAGGATGGCCAGGCGGGTCAGCCTGCGTCGCGAGGCGTCGTCGGCCGCGAGCAGCTCGACACCGATGAGGATCGTGCGGATGCCGAACATGCGGAACGGGTACATCCCCGCCCGGGCGGCCTGCTCGTCCGGGGACAGCCGCCGCAGGAGCACCTGGGGAGCCAGGAGGCCGAGGGTGCCGTTGACGATGCGGACCACCGCCAGGATCTGACCCGAACGGCGTGCCACGGTCGATGTCGCCATTGCGTCTCCCCTGATCGAGTCCCGTGCCACGTTGGCATCGGTGCCGGTCGCTGTCAACGCTCAGGCGCCGTCCGGTATCGCCCGGTTCACACCTTTACAAGCCTGGGCGGCCGGGCCAGTCTGGAAGGCGATCAGGCCGAGCTCGATCCACCGGCCTGCGGGCGGGGGGAGGCCTGACCGTGTGGGGCAGGACTGCGACACGTGAGCGGACGACCACCGAGGCCACCCTGATGCGGCTCGGCAACCTGCTCCTCGACGAGCTCTTCCGTGCAAGTCCACCGGGCCCCATCCCCAAGGGAAAGCTCCGCGGGACCGTTCTGGCGTTTCCCGGCACCCGCGCGGTGAAGCCCGTCTCGAGGGTTGCTCGAGCGTTGTTCTGGCAGGGGAAGGTCGTCGACGCGCAGCAGGCCAGCCTGAAGAACCTGGTGAGCCCGTTCCGGCTGCCGTTGATCAAGGCGACGTTGTCCACGGCGGACAGCTGGGTCGACGGCGACCCGATCGTCCTCATCGACTACTCGCGCACCTCGCTCGTCGCCCGCATGGTCCGCGACGAGATCCGTCTCGTCGGGCCCGGCCTGTACCTCGGTGTCGTGTTCTTGTGGCGCTGGCGCGTCGGCTGGTTCACCCTCCGGCAGCGGGGATCCAAGTAGCACTCCGAGCTGGCTCGCGACGGGTGGGGCACGTGGTCGCAGAGGGGGTTCCATGCCGGCACAGGTAGCGGTGTGCGTCCAGGCAGAGCTCGACGCGGACCGCGAGCAGGCCGCTCGGGACTACCTGGAGCAGATCAGCGGCGATGACTTCGACGCCCTGGGCACCGTGCACTTCGCCCGCGCCTTCGTCCTCGACCGGGTGCTCGACAACGGAGGCCGTCCGATCCCGTCGTCGATCGTGTACATGGCCGACGTGGATGGTTCGGCAGACGGGCACTTCCGAGCCCTGCCGTCCGACATCCACGCGCTGTTCGAGCACTGCCTGGGCTACCCGAGCGCGGCCGGCGCAGCGCGCCTCGTGTGGCTGCACGAGCACGCCCTGCGGCCGGCCGCCTACTACCGGCACACCGCCGATCGCCCGGTGGACCAGATCAAGCGCGAGGCGTACCTGCGCGAGGAGGTCGAGGTCGTCCTCGACGAGCTGGGTGCCGGCACGCACACCTCGGTCGACGAGGTCACGCACACCGTGTACCGCGCGATGAAGCGGCGCCCCGACCTCTCGTGGGCGATCCGACGGCCGTCGAGCCCGGGGCTCGCCTACGGGGTGCTCCGGATCGCGACGCTCGTCGCCCTCGTCGTCGGCCTGCTCTTCGCCCTCCCGTTCGTCGGACCGTTCCTCGTCGCGTGGGTCCTCGTCGTGCGGTTCCTGGAGCTGCGGGACACGCAGGAGAGCGGAGCCGTCGACGTCGGGCACGTCGAGGCGGTCCGCCGCTACGAAGACCACGGGGTCCAGAACCCGTTCACCGGCGTCGGGTTCGTCAAGCCCGGAGTGGTGCGTCGTCTCACCATGCGCGGCGCGCTGCTCGGGCTCGACCTCGCGTTCCGTCTCGTCATGTACCGCGACAACCTGTCCGGGGTGCGGACCATCCACTTCGCCCGGTGGCAGCCGGTCGACGGCGGCCGCAGGTTCATCTTCGCCAGCGCCTACGACGGCAACCTCGAGAGCTACATGGACGACTTCATCTCCCGGCTGGCCTGGGGCATCAACCTCGTCTTCAGCAACGGCGTCGGCTTCCCGCGGACGCGCTGGCTGTTCTTCGGCGGCGCCAAGGACGAGATCGCCTACAAGCACTACCTGCGCCGCCACCTGGTGCCGACCGTGCTGTTCTACTCGGCGTATCCCACGCTCGCCGCGATCCACATCGACCGGAACGCGGACGTCCGTCGGGCTCTTCGCGCCCAGGACCCGCGATGGCTCGAGGCGATGTGAGCCCGGCGACGAGCGAGCTCCTCGACCTGCCGGACGTCCAGGGTCTGGTGGTGCGCGGCTACGGGAAGCTCCCGTCCGCGGCCTACCTGCTGCTGCACGCGCCGACGCCCGACGGGCTCCGCCGGTTGACCCGATGGGCCGCGTCGCGGGTCACCACCGGCGACGAGAGTCCGACCGACCAGGCGATGAACGTCGCCCTGACGCACGACGGGGTGCGCAGCCTGACCGAGTGGGACGACCTTCCCGACGGGTTCTCCGAGCCCTTCCGCACGGGGATGGACACCGAGTACCGCAACCGGATCCTCGGCGACACCGGGACGAACGATCCCCGCGGGTGGCTGTGGGGGCGCTCGGGTGCAGAGCCGATCCACCTCCTGCTCCTCCTGTATGCCCAGGACGCCCCGACCCTGGCCGAGCTCGTCGCCGAGGTCAGCGGCGAGGCCGAGCAGGACGGTGTCCGGGTGCAGCGGGTCCTGCCGGCCGACGACCTGAGCGACCGGGAGCCCTTCGGGTTCAGGGACGGGATCTCGCAGCCGACGATCGCCTCGGTCACCGGCGGGCACAACCCCGCCGAGGCGCTCATGCCGGGCGAGTTCGTGCTCGGCTACGGCAACGAGTACGGCCAGCGGTCGGAGCGGCCCTTGCTCCCGTCGTCCGCGGACCCCGAGCGGATGCTGAGCCGCGACCGCTCTGGCGCGCCGGACCTCGGGCGCAACGGCACGTACCTCGTGTTCCGCCAGCTCCGGCAGGACGTCGAGGGCTTCTGGGGCTACGTGAACGCGGCGGCCGACGGGAACGCGGCCGAGGCCGAGCACCTCGCGGCGCGCATCGTCGGCAGGTGGCCCGGCGGGGCGCCCGTGGTGCTGGCCCCCTCGACCGACGACCCCGCCCTCGCGGACGCCAACGACTTCGGATACCACCACGTCGACGCCGGTGGCCAGCGCTGCCCGGTGGGTGCGCACGTCCGGCGCGCCAACCCGCGGGACTCCCTGCCGCCGAGCCCCGGGACGGACTCCTCCCTGCGCGGTGTGCGGACGCACCGACTGGTCCGACGGGGCCGGACGTACACCGACGACGGTGAGCGCGGCCTCTACTTCGTGTGCCTCAACGCCAACCTGGCCCGGCAGTTCGAGTTCGTGCAGCACGGGTGGTTGAACGGCAACGCGTTCGTCACGCTCGACGACGCGGACGATCCGCTGGTCGGCTCGAGGGTGAGCGGCCCGTCGTCGTTCACCGTCCCCGGGCACCCCGTCCGTCGCCGGTACCGGGACCTCCCGCAGTTCGTCCAGATGCGCGGGGGCGCCTACTTCTTCCTGCCCGGCCTCAAGGCACTCCAGTACCTCGCAGCCCGTCCGCGTCGCGGTCCGGTTGCTTAGCAGGCACGTCAACGACACGGACTCCGGGGGAGCGATGCGGCAGCAGTCAACGTTCGGCAAGGTCGTCGAGTGGTTCGACAAGCGGTTCAGGTGGCACAGGTTCCCGACGTTCCTGGGGGTCCTGGCGCTCATCGGCATCCGGAACACGCTCCGCGCCCGCAACCTGTTCAGCACGACGAAGGGGTCGGGCGTCAAGGCGCCCGTACCGGCTCCGCCACGCCACCTCGTCGCTCGCACGACGGACGGCTCGTACAACGACCTGGCGCACCCGGCCATGGGGATGGCGAACACGCGGTTCGGCCGCAACGTCCCGCTCGAGCTGACCAAGCCCGAGGTGGCGCCGCGGCTGTTCACCCCCAATCCCCGGACCATCAGCACCGTCCTGCTCCTGCGCGACGAGTTCAAGCCCGCGACGACGCTGAACGTCCTCGCGGCCGCGTGGCTCCAGTTCGAGACGCGCGACTGGTTCAGCCACGGCACCGACATGGAGCACCCGATCCAGGTGCCGCGCCCGCCGGGCGACGACTGGCCGGCCGACCCGATGGAGTGGCCGAGCACGCCGAAGGACCCCACCAACCACGCGACCGACGGGTCGGCGACGTTCGTCAACACCGAGACGCACTGGTGGGACGCCTCCCAGATCTACGGGAGCGTGCCGGAGTTCGAGCAGGCCATCCGGACCGGCACGGGCGGTCGCGTGCGGATCGGGGCCGACGGTCTGATCGACGTGGACCCGGCGCTGCTGGGCACCTCGGGTGGTCGGGACGGGTGGTGGGTGGGCCTGGAGCTCATGCACACGCTCTTCATGCGTGAGCACAACGCGATCTGCGACCGGCTCGCGGCGTCTTACCCCTCGTGGAACGACGACCAGCTGTTCGAGAAGGCCCGGCTGATCAACGCGGCCCTGATCGCCAAGATCCACACGGTGGAGTGGACGCCCGCCATCCTCGGGCACCCCGTGCTGCACATCGCGATGCGCGCCAACTGGTGGGGTCTGGCCGAGGAGCGGGTGCACAACCTGGTCGGCCGGCTCAGCTCGAGCGACCTGGTCAGCGGCATCCCGGGCTCGCCGACGGACCATCACGGCGTCCCGTACGCCATGACCGAGGAGTTCGTCGCGGTGTACCGGATGCACCCCCTGATCCCCGACGACTACGAGATCCGCGACGCGGTCACGGGCGCCGTGCGGGAGAACCTCGCGTTCACCGACCTGCACGGGTTGAGCTCGCGGCCTGTCCTGCAGCGAGCGTCGGCGTCCAACGTGTTCTTCTCGCTCGGTGTCGCCAACCCTGGGGCCCTGCGCCTGCACAACAGCCCCCGCTTCATGCACCGGCTGGATCGCGCCGACGGCAAGCAGATCGACCTGGCCGCGATCGACGTCCTGCGCTCGCGCGAGCGCGGCGTGCCCCGTTACAACGACTTCCGTCGCCTGATGCACATGGCACCGGTGCGCAGCTTCGAGGAGCTGGGCGACGACCCCGAGACGGTCGCGCAGCTCCGCGAGATCTACGACGACAACCTGGAGGACGTCGACCTGGCCGTCGGCATGCTCGGCGAGCCGCTGCCCCGGGGCTTCGGGTTCAGCGACACCGCCTTCCGCATCTTCGTGCTCATGGCGTCGCGGCGGCTGAAGAGCGACCGGTTCTTCGGCGCCGACTTCAACTCGAAGACCTACACGCCCGAAGGCATGGCCTGGATCGACGCCAACGACATGTCGTCGGTCATCGTGCGGCACTACCCCGAGCTCGCGCCGGCCGTGCGGGGCGTACGCAACGCGTTCGCGCCCTGGCCGCTGCCCGCCTCGTAGAAGGGCTCGACCGGGGCGGGCCGGAAGCCGAGCCCGGACGCTGGTCGACGACAACCCGCCGCCGGCTCAGGTCGCCGAGTGGTGGTCGCAGGGCAGCAAGGCCACGATGAGTGTTGGGCAACGAGCGATGTCGAGGTGACCCATGAGCGTGTACCGAGTGATCGACGTGATCGGGACGAGTGCCACGTCCTGGGAGGACGCGGCCGCGGAGGCGATCCGCACAGCAGGCGGGTCGCTCCACGACCTCCGGGTGGCCGAGGTGGCGAAGCAGGACGTCGTCGTCGGCGACGACGGAGCGCTCGTGTACCGGACCCGGCTCCAGCTGTCGTTCAAGTACAAGCCGGAGTAGGCGACCGAGGACCCGGCGCGCCGGGTGTCACGCCGCGGTGCCCTGCGCCGCGGCCGCCTTGTCGCGCTTGGCGACCTCCTCCTTGACGATCGGGATCACGTACCGACCGAAGTCGGTGGCGTCGTCCAGCAGGTCGTAGCCGCGCGCGGAGATGATCTGCACGCCGAGGTCGTAGTAGGCGAGCAGCGCCTGGGCGACGGTCTCGGGCGTCCCGACGAGGGCGTTGGAGTTGCCGCCGCCACCGGTGGCCTTGGTCGTCGCGGTCCACAGAGCAGTGTCGAAGCGCTCTCCCTGCTCCGCGATGGCCAGCAGTCGCTGCGTGCCGGCGTTCTGGGGCGGGCCCGAGGACCAGCGCGACGGACTGCCGGCGCCGGCGGCCTTGCGGGCCTCGATCCGCGCGACGACGTCGTGGGCCTTCTCCCAGGCCAGCTCCTCGGTGGGCGCGATGATCGGCCGGAACGCGGCGTGGATGCGCGGCGGTGTCGTGCGTCCGGCGGCGGCGGACTCGGCGTGGATCCGCGCGATCTGCTCCGCGGTGTTGACCAGCGGCTCGCCCCAGACGGCGTAGATGTCGGCCTCGGCCGCACCGACCCGGTAGGCCGCGTCCGAGGAGCCGCCGAACGAGATCGTCGGCGATCGACCCTCGAACGCCTTGGCGTCGAGGACGAAGTCGTCGAAGTCGTAGAACTCGCCGTGGTGGTCGAACGGCTCCGTGCTGGACCACGCCTGCTTCACGATCTGGATGTACTCGCGCGTCCGGGCGTACCGCTCGTCCTTGGTCAGCCGGTCGCCCTCGCGTGCCTGCTCGTGGTCGCTTCCGCCGGTGATGAAGTGGACGGAGAGCCGCCCTTGCGACACCTGGTCCAGCGTCGCGAACGTCTTGGCGGCGAAGGTCGGGTAGGAGACGTTGGGGCGGTGCGCCAGCAACAGCTCGATCGAGTCGAGGCGACCGGCGATGTAGCCGGCGAGCGCGGAGGGCTCCAGGCCGCCCGAGCCGTAGGCGAACAGCACGCGCGTCCAGCCGTTGTCCTGGTGCGTCCGCACGATGCGCTCCAGGTAGCCGAGGTCGATCGGCCGGGTGGTGGCGGCGGTGGTCTCGGAGGCGTCGCTCGTGGTGGCGATCCCGAGGAACTCGACGGGCATGGTCTGACCTTCCGGTGGGCGGAGCACGTGGTGCCGCGCACCGTAGGAACCGGGCGGGTCCTGGTCAACGGCTGGGCGCGACTGCTCACGATGCGGACCATCCGCGGCTCGGCAGGGTGGGCGGCGTCCCTGTTGCGGACGTCGAGGTCGACGGGTCGACTGGCGTCATGAGCCCGGGCGAGGAGGTGGCGGGCGCACCGCGACGGGCGGCGGCGCACGCGGACGGGTACGACGCGGAGCTCCAGCGGCTCGACCCCGCGTTCCGCCGAGCCTGCGCGATCCGGCCCGGCGATCACGTCCTGGACGTCGGGTGCGGGACGGGATCGACGACGCGAACGGCAGCGGCCGCCGCGCACGAGGGCAGCGTGCTGGGCGTGGACGTCTCGCCGTCGGCCGTCGACCGCGCCCGCACGCTCGCCGCGGCCGAGGGGCTCGGCAACGTGGCGTTCGAGTGCGTCGACGCGCAGGTCCACCCGTTCCCGACCGGGCGGTACGACGTCGCGATCAGCCGCTTCGGCACGATGTTCTTCGACGATGCCGCAGCAGCGTTCGCCAACCTCGCGAGGGCGCTGCGCCCGGACGGCCGTCTCGTGATGCTGGTCTGGCAGGCGGGCGACCGCAACGAGTGGGACGTCGCGATCCGGCGGTCGCTGGGGGCCGGGCCGACCGTCGCGCCGGCGTTCTCGCTCGGGGACCCGCTGGAGACCGAGCGGCTGCTCGCGGCCGCGGGGTTCGTCGAGTGCGCGTTCGGGGAGGTCGAGGAGCCGGTCTTCTACGGCCCCGACGTGGACACCTCGACGGCCTGGATCCGCGGCTTCACCAGCACCCGCGAGGTGCTGGAGCGGCTCGGTCCCGACGGCCGCGAGGGCGCGCTGGCGCGGTTGCGGGAGACCGTGTCCGCGCACCTGCGCGAGGACGGCGTCTGGTTCGGCTCGCGATCCTGGATCGTCACCGCGCGTCGGGCCGGCGGGGCTGTCCGATCGGACTGATGCCGTTCGTGGTGGGGGTAGGAGGCGGTCACCGGGACCGCCCTGAGCTGAGGAGAGTCCGATGACGAAGGTCGTCGCCATCATGTCCATGTCGCTCGACGGATTCGTCGCCGACCCCGACGGCGGCGTCGAGGAGGTGTTCGACTGGTACACCTCGGGCGACGTCGAGTTCCGCACCGGGGGATCGGACCCCATGACGTTCCGCCTGTCCGAGCCGAGCGCCGACCACTTCCGCGCTCTGACGTCCCGCCTGGGCGCCATGCTGACGGGTCGGCGCACGTTCGACGCCGCCGAGGGCTGGGGCGGCAACCACGGATGGGGACCGGCGTTCGTCCTCACCCACGAGATCCCCGACGGCTGGCCGCGGCCGGGTTCGACCGTCCAGTTCGTGACCGACGGCATCGAGAGCGCGGTGGCGCAGGCCAAGGCCGCGGCAGCCGGCAAGGACGTCGGCGTGCACGGCGCCGTCACCATCCAGCAGTGCCTGAACGCGGGCCTTCTCGACGAGATCGCGCTCGACGTGGCCGCGGTCCTCCTCGGCTCCGGCGTCCGACTGTTCGAGCACCTCGACGCGACACCGGCCGTCCTGGGCAACCCGAGCGTGATCGCAGGGGTAGGTGTCACGCACCTGCGCTACCCGGTGCGCGCGTCCTCGTGACGGGCTGTCAGCCGGCCCGTCGGGCCCGGAAGTCGTCGGCGATCTGCTGCGCCTGGGCGATGACCAGCCTCCGGTAGTCGTCGTAGAGGCTCGCGATGCGGTCGTTGTCGGGTACGGGAGCGTCCTGGGCGCGGTTCCACGCCCGCTTGGCGGCCCGGATGTCGTCGTCGGTCACGTCGACGGTCCATGCCATGTTCACGCTGTCGCTGTCCACGGCTTCCATCGTGCGGGTTGACAACCAGTCACACGCTGCCCGGCGTCGACCTTCACCCGCAGCGTCACTCGACCTGGTGACATTCCGGCAAATGGGAACAATCGGCGCGTGTGGGCGGGCTCACGTCATCAGCCGTCCAGTCGGGCGGCGACATCGGCCGGGAAGCCGCCGGTGGCGATCGGGCTCCACCGGGTCGGGGTGATCCGGATCAGCGACTTGTCCTGGAGGCGCATCGCCGCGCGGTACTCGTCCCAGTCGGGGTGCTCGCCCGCGATGCACCGGTAGTAGTCGACGAGGGCATCCTCGGCCTCGGGCATGTGCAGCACCTCGGCGTCTCCGTCGACCTGCACCCAGGCGCCCCCGAAGTCGTCGGAGAGCACGCAGACGCTCACCCGCGTGTCGCGCTCGGCGTTCACCGCCTTCGCGCGGCCCGGGTACGTGGAGATCACGAGCCGGCCCTGCTCGTCGACACCTCCGCTGACCGGGGAGATCTGCGGGCGGCCGTCCGCGCGGGTCGTCGCGAGGACGAAGTGGTGCCGGTCGCGGACGAAGTCCAGGAGGGCGGTCAGGTCGACGGTGGTGGTGGTCGCGACGGTTCGGGGCATGGCCCCAGGCTAGGAGAGAGGCCACCCGCGTGTGGCTCGGGAACCCGCTACACGTACTCCTGGCGGCGCAGCCAGCGCATGGCGGCCGAGCCCCAGACGGGCGGGAGGTAGAAGGTGACGAGGCGGTAGGTGATGGCCACGGAGACGGCGATCGCGCTCGGGACGCCGATGGCCTGCAGGCCGACCGTGAACCCTGCCTCGGCGACCCCGATCCCGCCCGGGACGGGCATGAGACCGGCGAACAGGCTCACGGCGGTGTTGATCAGGACCAGCTGCGAGAAGTGCGCGGTCTCACCGAACGCGTGCAGGCAGAGGCCGAGCACGCAGGCCTGCAGGAGCTGCGCGCCGAGGTTCCCGCCGAGCATCGTCGCGACCTTCGCGGGCTTGCGCAGGACCCCGACCGCGCCACGGGCCGAGCCGACCTGCGCCGCGAGCCCGCTGCGGAGGCGGGGGACCACCGCGGTGGCGCGCCGCCGGAGCTGCGGCACCGCGACGACGACGAGCGCGCTGACCAGCACAAGGGCAACCAGCACGACGAGCAGCGTCGGGCCGGCGTCCTCGGTGCCCGAGGTCGAGCCACCGCGCGTCGCAAGGGTCGTGGTGAAGCCGGGCAGACCGCCGACGACGATCACCAGGATGAGCAGGCACTGCACGACGAACCCGCTGACGCTGTCGAGGAGGCTGAACGACAGCGCGGCGGCGGCCGGGATCCCGAACTTCTGGAAGAAGCGCACCAGGAGCGCGAGGCGTGCGGCGGTGGCCGGCAGCACCAGGGCGAAGAACTGGACGGCGTACTGCAGCATGAGGACCGGGAAGTAGCGCAGCCGTGCCGTCGTCGCCCCGATCGTCGACCACGCGGCCGCGGTCTGGATGAACGGCGAGAGCAGCAGCGCGGCGACGAGCCAGGGCACGCTGGCGGCGGCGAGCGCTGCGGCCACGCTGGCGAGGTCGGCACCGGCGAGCAGCGTGATGACCGCGTACGCCGCGACGGCGATGAGCAGCAGCCAGCCGATCGAGCTGGGAGTGACCCGTCGCAGGCGCTCGAGCGGCGGCTCCTCGACCCCGGCGGTGGCCACGGCGGCGGCGCGCAGCTCGTCGAGAGTCCAGTCACGGGCCCGGACCTCCGCCCGTGCGCCGTGCGCCAGGACGGCGGGCTGCAGGAAGGGCAGCACGGTCGCGAGCCCCTCCGGACCGAGGGCCGTCCCGGCAGCGGCGATCGCGCGCTCGGGCCCGACGACCAGGGCGGTCGCCACGAGGAGCTGGGCCTGGTCGGTGGCCAGGTCGCCCGGTTCGGCCGCCGTCTTGGCCGCGTCGAAGTCCGCGAGGGCGACCGCGTTGTCGGGCCGGACGACGACCCGGCGTCCGTCGATGCGTCCGTGGGCGATGCCGGAGCGGTTCAGGGTGAGCACGGCCCGCCACATCGCGGCGAGCAGCTCGGCGTCCACCAGCCCCGGCTCGTTCTCGCCGAGCTCCGTGAGGGTCGTGCGGGGCGCTCCGGAGACCAGCAGGGCGTCGCCCTGCTCGGCTACGCCCACGGCGACGACGTCCAGCGTCGCGACCCCCGCCTGGGCGGCGAGCAGCGTCATGAGCGCCTCGTGCTCGACGCGGGACCGCCGGCTGCCGCCCACGTGGGCCCGTTCACCGCGCCGGGTCAGGGCGGCCCAGAGCGAGCCGACCACCTGGCTGTCCCACGCGTCGCGCCCGTACACCCGGACGAGCAGCCCGGTGCCCGCGTCCGTGCGACCGACCAGCAGGTACGTCCCCGCATCCATGCTCGGGGCGGCGACGACCTCGACCGCATGGACTCCGAGGTCCTCGAGCGCGACCTGCACCTGCGCCGTCGTCAGGCGTCCCTGCGGTGACCCGAGGAGGAGGTGCGCGGCCGCGGCGGCGGCGATCCCGACCGCGATGGCGGCGCTCGCCCCGAGCAGGTGCGTCGTCTCCAGGCCGACTGCGCCCACCGCGCCGATCCCGACGACGAGGCGACCGGCCCACCGCCAGGGCCGCGCCAGGTGCGGCGAGACCGTCACGAGGACGGCCGTGAGCACCGCGACCCGGGTGGCGACGTAGACCACGGGCGGGCCGGACGCGCCGACGGCGTCGACGGCCACGGACGCGTCGGTCCCGGCGAGGGCTCCGGCTCCGATCGCCCCGACGAAGGCCAGGACCGAGGCCGTCGCCTGGTCGACCAGGAGCCGGCGTCGTCCCCGGCTGAGCAGCGCGAGCAGGACCACGGCCGCCGCCCAGACCGCGAGGAGGGCGTAGGCCAGGCTCCAGAGCCAGCCGAACACCGGGTCGAGCCAGGCGATCAGCGTGTCGAACGCCCGGTCCGCTCCGGTCGGCCCCGGCGCGGCCAGCGTGAGGACGCCGAGCGCGACGATCGAGGCGACGAGCAGGAGGACGTCGGTCGGCTGCCGCATCCGCGGGGCATCGGCAGACGACGACCACACCCGGACGAGCCCGAGCCGGTCGGGTCTGTCGGCCATGACGCCTCCTGACGATGTGTGACGTCGGCGCGGGAGAGCAGGACAGCGCGTCCGTGACAGACCCGCGCGCCGGAAGCCTAGTAGGCCCGGGCCGGCAGTTTGCCCGAGATGGGTGCGAATACCTCACGTGGGGAATAGGGTTGACTACGACCTGAGCCTGCGGACGGCGGTGAGGGGTCGGCGAGAGCCCCCCGAGGTCGGATCTGCTGGACGCCACGTGCCGGCGAGCAGCACGGCCCACCGCCCGCTCCGCGGGCTCTTCGCGTGCCCGCGACCTGCGGCGGGAGGCGACCGATAGTCTCCCGTCGAGTGGCAGGGCCGTGCTCCGGGGCCTCGCGCGCGTCGTGCCGTACGAGAGACCAGGAGGGCAAGCATGAGCACCGGTCCCGGGGAAGGTGTCGCGCCGAACGGCAGCCGTCGGTTGATGCTCCTGCTCGCCATGGCGATGTTCGTCCTCGTCGTCGACACGTCGCTGATGAACGTGTCGATCTCGGCGGTCGTCACGGACCTCGACACGACTGCCAGCGGCGTCCAGTCGGCCATCGCGCTCGAGGCCCTCGTGTCGGCGGCCTTCATCCTCATCAACAGCAAGGTCGGCGACCTCATCGGCCGCAAGAAGGCCTACGTCCTGGGCCTGCTCGCCTACGCGGTCGGCGCGCTGGCCATGACCCTGGCGCAGGACCTGACCGCAATCGTCGTCTTCTGGGCGATCATCGGCGGGCTCGGCGCCTCGTTGCTGCTCCCGGCGATGCAGTCGCTGATCCACGGGAACTTCGCCGGCGCCGCGCAGAAGCAGGCGTACGCGCTGGTCGGGGCGGCGGCCGCCATCGCCGCGGCGATCGGCCCGCTCCTGGGCGGCTTCGTCACGACGTACCTGTCGTGGCGCGTCGGGTTCGGGCTCGAGGTCGTCGTCATCCTGGTGGTGCTCAGCCAGATCCGCCTGGTCAAGGACGTGGCGTACACGGGCTCGCGCAAGGTCGACGTCGTGGGCGCCGTGCTCTCCGTGGTCGGCATGGGTGGCGTGGTGCTCGGCATCCTCGTCTGGCAGGAGGGTGGCGAGTACGTCCTCCTGCTGATGGTGCTCGGTGGCGTGGCTCTCGTGGCCCTCGCGCGCTGGCTCGTGAGGCGCAAGCGCCAGGGCCGCGTGACGCTGCTCGACCCGGACCTGTTCCAGCACCCCAACTTCACCGCCGGCGTCACGGGCCAGATGCTGCAGCAGGTCACGCTCGGCGGCGCGATGATCGCCCTGCCGTTGTTCTTCCAGATGACCCTGGAGTACAACGCCCTGCAGGCGGGGCTCTCGCTGGCCCCGCTGTCGCTCACGATGTTCGCCGCCGCGCTCGTGGCCGGGAAGCGGGCGGGCAACCGGCGTCCTGCGGCGATCATCCGCGCGGGGTTCCTGCTGGCCAGCCTCGGGATCGCGGTCATCATCCCGTTCGTCCCCCGGGTCGACAGCGGCTGGTACCTCGTCGTCCCGCTCGCGGTCGCGGGTGCCGGGCTGGGCCTGCTCGTGTCGCAGCTGAACAACTACACGCTCGCGCCGGTCGAGGAGGAACGCGTCAGCGAGGCGGCCGGCGTGAACTCCGCGGCCGGCTCGTTCGGGCTCTCGTTCGGCCTGGCGATGGCCGGTGGCCTGATGCTCGCCGCCCTCTCGTTCAGCTTCACCACCATGACCGAGAGCAGCGACGTCATCCCGGTGGCCGAGCAGCAGCAGATCGCGGCGGCGCTCGAGGAGGACGCCGAGATCATGAGCAACACCCAGCTCGCCGAGCAGCTCACCGGGCTGCCGCCGGAGGTCGAGGCCGCGGTGGTCGAGATCAACAACGACGCCCGCAACATCTCGCTGCAGATCGCGCTGCTGGTCCCGTTGCTCGCGGGCCTCCTGGGCCTGGCCAACTCGTTCCGGATGCTCCGCCTGCCCGACCAGAGACCGTCGTCGTCGCTCGAAGGGATGGACTTCGGGTGACCGAGACGTCGCGGCTCGTCCGCCTCCTCCCGATCGTCGGCTGGCTGCGGACCTACGACCGTCGGTGGCTGCGCGGCGACCTCATCGCCGGCGTCACCGTCGCTGCGCTGATCGTCCCGAAGAACCTGGGCTACGCCGACATCGCGGGGATCCCGCTGCAGAACGGCCTGTACGCCGCCGCCGCGGGCGCGCTCCTGTACGCGGTCTTCGGCACGTGCCGGCAGATCTCGATGGGTCCGAGCTCGGGCCTGGCGGCGGTCGCCGCCAGCGCCGTCGTCGCGGCCGGGATCACCGACGAGGTCGACATCGCGTCGTTCGTCGCCGGTCTGACGCTCGCGTCCGGTCTGCTCTTCCTCGTGCTGGCGGTCCTCAAGATGGGCTGGATCGCCCAGTTCCTCTCGCGCGCGGTGGTGACCGGCTTCCTGTTCGGGGCGGCGATCGACGTCGTCATCGGCGAGCTGCCCAAGATCAACGGGACGTCGGTCGAGGGGTCGAACTCGTTCCAGGAGCTGCGCTCGTGGATCGGGGCGCTGGGCGACGGCAACCGGGCGACCCTCGTCGTCGGCGTGGTGTCGCTCGTCGTCGTGTTCGGGCTGCGCGTCGTCGCGCCGCGGGTGCCGGGCGCCCTGGTCCTCGTCGTGGGCGGTCTCCTGGCGTCCTACCTGTTCGACCTCGGCGACCACGGCGTCGCGCTGGTCGGCGACGTGCCCCGCGGGCTGCCGACGTTCGCGCTGCCCGACCTCGGTCTCATGTGGGAGCACGTCGTGCCCGTGACGCTCGGGGCGTTCGCGCTCATGCTCATCGGGTTCTCGCAGACGGCGGGGGACGCCCGGGCGTTCGCCGCGAAGCACCGGTACCAGATCGACGTGAACCAGGAGTCGCTGGCGCAGTCGGCCGCGAACATCGGGTCGGGCGTGCTGCAGGGCATGCCGGTCTCGACGAGCCTGTCGGCGAGCTCGCTCAACGACCACTCGGGCGCCCGCACGGGGCTCGCGTCGATCACGTCCGGCGTGACCGTGCTCGCGACGCTGCTGGTGCTCGCCCCGGTGTTCTCCGAGCTGCCCAAGCCGGTGCTCGGGGCGCTCATCATCGAGGCCGTCGTGATGGGCATGATGAACCTGCCGGAGATGCGGCGGATCTACCGCGTCCAGCGGTTCGACTTCTGGGTCGCGATCGCGGCGATCCTGGGCACGCTCGTGTTCGGTGTGCTCGCGGGGGTCATGATCGGGATCGGCCTCTCTCTGCTCTGGCTCGTCGGGGTCGCCACCCGGCCCGGGATGCCCGTGCTGGCCCGTCAGCCGGGCACGCAGGTCTACCGCGACCTGGCCGAGAACCCCGACGACGAGCTCCCCGACGGTGTCGCCGTCGTCCGGATCGACGGCGGGCTCTTCTTCGCCACGTCGGACGCCCTCGAGGACCGGGTGCGCACGCTGATCCAGGAGACGCCCGGGGTGCACGGTGTCGTCGTGGTGCTCGAGGGAGTCAACTTCGTCGACTCGCAGGGCTCCGCGAAGCTCGACGACGTCCTGGTGCTCTGCCAGCAGGCCGGCGTGACGCTCCGGCTGGCCCGGTTGAAGCCACGGGTCCGGGAGGTGCTGGTGCGCGAAGGGTTCGTCGACCGGCTCGGTGCCGATCACATCCACGGCAACATCCATCGCGCCGTCGAGGCCCAGCGGGTCGGGGACGTCCCCTAGGCGCGACCGCGCGCGCACCACGCGACGGCGCTCACCTCGAACGCGCCCGTCGGCACCAGCTCGGCGGCGCGTGCCCGCAGGACGGCTCGTCGCTCGTCGGACAGCGACGCCACGTACGCGCCCGCAGGCCCGACACCGAGCGTGAAGGTCTCCCACCAGTCGTCGAACGACGCATAGGGCGCCCGGACGTTCTCGCTCCACGCCACGACGTCCGACAGGCCGGCGGCGCGGAACAGCTCGGCGAGATGCCCCTCGCGGGTGCCGGGGAGCTCGGCCTCCCCGGCCTCGTCGGGGTCGACGTCGTGCACCGCGCGCCAGAAGGTGTCCAGCGGGCCGTCCCGCCCGCCGTGGTCCCAGACGTTCGCGGCGACGATGCCGTCCGGCCGGGTCACGCGGGCCATCTCGGCGATGCCCGCGACCGGGTCGCTCATGAAGTGGACGACGAGCTGCGCGACGGTGAGGTCGAACGCGTCGTCGGCGAACGGCAGGGCCTCGGCGACCGCGACGAGCACCTGCGCGCCGGGGAACCGGGCCCGCGTCGCCGCGACGAACGACTCGGACGGGTCGACGGCCGCGACAGACCCCGGTCCCAGGCGTGCGACGAGATGGGCGGTCAGCACTCCCGGCCCGCAGCCCACGTCCAGCGCACGACCGTCGACGGCCGCGCCCAGGGCGCCGACGAGCTGTGCCGCGAGCGGCTCGGAGAACCGGCCCATGAACCGCTGGTAGGCCGTCGGTTCGACGTCGAAGCCCATCCGTCGACGGTACCTACGAGACGCGGCCCAGGGCGATCGCCGCGTACATGAGGGCGGCGACCGTCTCGCCGTCGGTGATGGTCCCGTCCGCGACGAGGCGCAGGACCTCGGCCCACGGCACGGTCCGGACGGCGGTGATGCCCTCCTCGGCCTGCTCGGCGGGCACGTCGGCGGGACGCAGCCCCCGGGCGAGGAACACGTGCTCGGGGGCGTGGCTCACGCCGTTGAGCGCGAACATGAAGCCGATGGGCTTCCAGCTGTCCGCGACGAGGCCGGTCTCCTCGCGCAGCTCGCGCTGCGCGGCGACCAACGGCTCCTCGCCGTCCGAGCCGCCCGCGGGGACCTCGAGCGAGCCGGCGCCCGTGGTGTAGCGCGCCACGTCCACCAGCACCACCTCGTCGTCGGCCGTGACGGGCACGACGAACACCGCGGGGTGGCGCATCTCGACCACGCCGTAGATGCCGGCGCCGCCGTCGGGGCGGTCGACCTGGTCCTCGCGCACGCGGATCCAGGCGTTCTCGTAGACGGTCGTCGAGGACCGGGTGCGCCACATGGTTCCCCAGCGTGCCGCACGATCCGGGCATCGCTCGCCGCGCCCCAAGGTTGCCGCGGTCCGTGCGCGGGCGGACAGTGGCGGCGTGGACACCTCGAGCGCGCTGCACCGCAGCCAGATCATCGACCTCACGACCACCGGCAGGAGGTCGGGGGAGCCTCGGCGGATCGAGATCTTCCTGCACGACCTGGACGGCCGGCTGTTCATCTCCGGCCGTCCGTCGCCGCACATCCGCGCATGGATCCACAACGTGAGCGCCGACCCGCACGTCGTGATCCACCTCAAGAGCGGGGTGTCGGCGGACGTGCCGGGGATCGCGCGGGTGGTCGACGACCCGGACGAACGCCGCCCGTTGATCGAGGCCGCGGCGAGCCGGTGGGGCCGCCACGACGTCGACCTGATGATGGCGCAGAGCCCGCTCATCGAGATCACGCCGACGACGGACGCCTAGCGAGGTGAATGCGCCGGCTGGGTTAAATGTTCGGCCGATCGATTCCGGCGCAGATCCGTTAATTGCGTCGAGTTGGGTGTTTGTCCAGGTCAGACGGCAGATGCGCGCAATGTCGATGCGGAGCGTGGCATTTCCGGCGAGGTAGCGCAGATGCGGGCCGCCGGGAATATGCTGGCGACCCGGACGGCTCGCCGACGTGCCGCCGATCCAACCGCTGCGGGGTGGGCATGAGCGAGATCGCAGGTGGCCGCGCGCCGGACCAGGCCGTCGAGGTCGCGCTGGCACTCGCTGCGATCGTCGAGTCGTCGCACGACGCCGTCATCGCCAAGGACCTCGACGGAGTCGTCACCACCTGGAACCACGGTGCGACGCTCGTCTACGGGTACCCGGCCGACCAGATGGTCGGCCGCAGCTACGAGACGCTCGTGGCACCCCAGGCGCTGGCCGAGGAGCGCGTCCGGCACGCCGAGGTCGCCGCCGGGGCAGCGGCCAGCGGCTTGCGTACCGTGCGGCTGCGGGCGGACGGCGAGCCGTTCGACGTCGTCATGTCGATGTCTCCGGTCCGAGCCGCGGACGGGACGATCGTCGGCGTCGCGTCGCTCTCCAGGCCGGTGAGCCACGAGGAGCGGGACGCCGAGCGCTACGCCTCGCTCCTCGAGGCGGCGCCCGACGCGATCGCGGGCTCCGACGCGAACGGCGTGATCGTCATGGCCAACGCACGGGCCTCCGAGATGTTCGGGTACGGGCGCGACGAGCTCGTGGGCATGCGGCTCGAGATGATGCTGGCCGCGGAGCTGCGCTCCCTCCACCTCGAGCGTCACCAGGAGTACCTGGACGACCCGGGTGCTCTCCCGAGGGGCGTCACGGTCGAGCTCGTGGGCTGCCGGCGGGACGGTTCGACGTTCCCGATGGCGGTCAGCCTGTCCCAGGACCGCAGCGACGTCGCCCACCCGATCGCGATCGCGGCGTTCCGGGACCTCACCGACCAGCGTGCGGCCGAGCAGAGCATGCGGGAGACCGAGACGCGGCTGCGGCAGCTCGCCGAGGGCGTCGACACGGTGTTCCTGCTGCTCCAGATCGAGCCGACCGCCTACCTCTACATCAGCCCGGGGACGGCCAAGGTGCTCGGGGTCGGGCCCGACGAGCTCCGGGCGGACCCGGAGGCGGTCGTGACACACCCTGAGGACCGCGACCGCGTCTGGCGGGACTTCGTCGAACCGACCCGGAACGGGATGGCGGCCGAGTCGGAGCACCGGATCGTCCTGCGCGGCGGAGCCGTCCGATGGATCCGCACGGTCTCGACGCCCGTCCTCAACCCGTACGGGCCGACCGAGCGCTACCTCATCACGATCGACGACATCACCGGCCGGATGAAGGCCGCGGCGGACCTGCGCGAGGCCGAGCTGGCCGCGCGGTCGGCCAACGCCGCGAAGAACGTCTTCCTCTCCCGGATGAGCCACGAGCTGCGCACGCCCCTGAACGCGGTGCTGGGGTTCGGGCAGCTGCTCGAGCTCGAGCTGGCGGGCACCCAGTACGAGGGAGAGCTGGCCCAGATCCTCAAGGGCGGGAGACACCTGCTCAACCTCATCAACGACGTGCTCGACGTGGCGCGCATCGAGGCCGGCGAGATGTCGATCAGCCTCGAGCCCGTCTCGACCGCCGAGCTCGTCGCGGAGAGCATCCAGCTCATGGCGTCGATGGCCGACGGCGCCGACATCGTGCTGGACGAGTCCCCGCTCGAGAGCTGGCACGTCGTCGCCGACCGGCAGCGGCTGCGCCAGATCCTGCTCAACCTCGTGTCCAACGCCATCAAGTACAACCGCGTCGGGGGGACGGTCTGGGTCGAGCAGCAGGTGCTCGGCGACACGGTCGCGATCACCGTCCGCGACGACGGCCCGGGGATCCCGCAGGCGCTCCAGGACCGGCTCTTCACCCCGTTCGACCGGCTCGGCGCCGAGGCGACCGGCATCGACGGGACCGGGATCGGGCTGGCCCTGACCCGCTCGCTCGCCGAGCTCATGGGCGGGACCGTCACCGCCGAGTCCGCACCCGGTCGCGGCTCGGCGTTCACGGTGACCCTGCCCCGGGCGGTCGCGACCCACGGCTCCCGCGCGGCCGGCCCGGACGCGGTGCTGGCCGGCGTGTCGCACGACCCCGCGACCCCCGTGCGGACCCTGCTCTACGTCGAGGACAACGCGCCGAACGTCGAGATCATCCAGCACCTGCTCCGGCTGCGGCCGCACTGGCGGCTCATCCACGCGGGGCTCGGTGGCCTCGGCCTCGACCTCGCCCGGGCCAACCACCCCGACCTGGTGCTGCTCGACCTGCACCTGCCGGACCGCTCCGGCCTCGACGTCCTGAAGTCCCTCAAGGGCGACCCGACCACGTGCGACGTCCCGGTGCTGATCCTCACCGCGGACGCCACGGCGGGGCAGGAGCGCCGCCTGCTCGACGCGGGCGCGGCCCGGTACCTCACCAAGCCGCTCGACCTGCGCGACGTCCTGGGCGCGCTCGACGAGGTCGGGGGTCGCGACGATGCTGGATAGGTCGCTCGAGCGCTTCTCGACCATGGTCGTGCTCGTCGTCGACGACAGCCCGAGCAACGTGCTGCTGCTGCGCTCGCTCCTGCTCCGGCAGGGCATGGAGCGGATCGAGACCGAGACCGACGCGCGTCAGGTCGGTGCGCGCCTGCCGCAGATCCACCCGGACCTGGTGCTTCTCGACCTGCACATGCCGGAGGTCGACGGGTTCGAGGTGCTCGCGCAGGTCCAGGCGTACGCGGCCGGCACCTACCTCCCCGTCCTCGTGCTGACGGCCGACACCACGACGACCGCCCGCAACCGCGCCCTCGGCCTGGGCGCTCAGGACTTCCTGACCAAGCCGCTGGACATCACCGAGACCTGCCTGCGGATCGCCAACCTGCTGCAGACGCGCGAGCTGTACTCGACGCTGCGCAGGTCGGTCAGCCCGGCCACCCCGCACCACGCCGACGACGAGGGCACGGCGCGGACCCGTGAGCGCATCGAGCACGTGCTGCGCAACGGGACGCGCGACATCGTCTACCAGCCCGTCGTCGAGACGCAGACCCTGCGGACCGTCGGCCATGAGGCGCTCTCGCGCTTCTCCGACCCCGCCCACGGCGGACCTGAGCGCTGGTACGCGGATGCGTTCTCCGTCGGGCTCGGCATCGAGATGGAGTGGTCCGCCGCGGTCGCGGCGCTGAGCTACCTCGACCGTGCGCCGGAGCCCCTGTTCCTGGCCGTCAACATGTCGCCGGCCACCGCGCTGTACATGCTCGAGCACGACCTCTGCACGCCCGAGATGGCCTCGCGCATGGTGATCGAGCTGACCGAGCACGTGCCGGTCGAGGACTACAGCGCCGTGCGTGGTGCGTTCGCCGGGCTGCGCACGCAGGGTGCCCGCCTGTCCGCCGACGACCTGGGCGCCGGGTACGCCGGCTTCCGGCACCTCGTGCGGCTCCGGCCGGACATCATCAAGCTGGACATCTCCCTGATCTCGGGGATCCACCGCAGCACGGAGAAGCGGGCGCTCACCCGCGCGATGGTGTCGTTCGCGCAGGAGGTCGGGGCGCAGCTCATCGCGGAGGGTGTCGAGGAGCCCCAGGAGCTGGCGGTCCTGCAGGACCTGGGCGTCCCGTGGGCGCAGGGCTACCTGCTGGGCCGACCGGGTCCGTTCGCGCCGGTGCCGGCAGCGAGCTGACCTGCTCCGTCGTCGGCTTCGGACGTGGCGAGGAGGCTAACCCTCGTCGGCGAGGTCCTCGACCTCGACGCGGTACGTGCCGTGGCCCTGGACCACGCGGCCGTCCTTGCCGAACACGAGGACCTCGTCGACGATGCTGCCGCGCTGGTTGCGGTACTGGAGCACCAGGGTGGTCACGCCGGCGAAGATGTCCACCACCGTGAAGCGCAGGTCGGGGAACACCCGCAGCCCCTCGGCCCAGTAGGCGCGGAGCTGCTCCTTGCCCCGCACGACGCCGTCGGAGCCGGGCAGGATCTGCGCGGCGACCGGGGACGTGAACACGACGTCGTCGTGGAAGTGGGCGAGCACGGCGTCGAGGTCGTGCGCGTTCCACGCGGCCTGCCATGCGGCACTGAACTGGACCGGGTCGGGGACGCTCATGACGCCAGTCTGGCACCGACGGCCCGCGCTGGACCGTCGGTGCCGCTCGGTCAGTCGATGGCGGCCAGGTCGCGGACGAGGATGGACCACATGGGGAACGCACAGGTCGTTCCGAGCATGCTCGGAGGCGCGACGACGAGGCTCTTCCCATGACCACGACGATGCGCGCCGCCCCGGCGGTCTCCGCGACGAGGCAGGCGGCGCCACGCCGACGCCTCTCCGCCGCGATGGCGACCCTGTGGCTGGGATCGCTGGCCGTCGTCGCGTTCTGGTGGTTCGGGACGTCGTCGGCCGCCGGTGCGACGCCTGGGGGAGCGCTGATCAGCGTCGGGGAGCTGTCCGGCCTGCTCGGCTCGTTCCTCGTCTGCGCGCAGCTCCTGCTCGTGGCGCGCGTCCCCTGGTTCGAACGCTCGGTGGGGCTCGACCGGCTCACGGCCTGGCACCGGTCGCTCGGCACGACGGTCGTCCTCCTGGTGCTGACCCACGTCGCGCTGGTGGTCGTCGGGGGCGCCCTGCTCGACCGGACGTCCGTCTGGTCGGAGGTGCCCGGCATCCTGGCCACCCAGCCGTACCTGTGGCCCGCACTGATCGGCACGGTCCTGTTCCTCGTCGTGGGACTCTCCAGCGCGCGGCTCGCCCGGCGCGCCCTCTCGTACGAGTGGTGGTTCGGGCTGCACCTGACCATCTACGTGGGGATCTTCCTGACGTTCTTCCACCAGATTGCGGGCGGGACGCACTTCGTCTCCGACCGGCTCGCGCAGATCGCCTGGATCGGCCTGTACTCGGCCACGGCGTCCGCGGTCGTCGTCTGGCGGGTCGTGCTCCCGCTGCTCGACACGCACCGGCACCAGCTCCGGGTCGCGTCGGTGGTGCCCGAGGCGCGCGGGCTGGTGAGCGTCTGGCTCACCGGCGCGTCGCTCGGCAGGCTCGACGCCCGCGCCGGGCAGTACTTCCTGGTGCGGTACCTGACGCGCGGGCACCTCGGCACCGCCCATCCGTACTCGCTGTCGATGGTGCCGACGGACGACAGGCTCCGGTTCACGGTCGGCGCGCTGGGCGACCACTCGTCCGCGGTCGACGCGCTGCGGCCCGGCACCCGCGTCCAGATCGAAGGTCCGTTCGGTCGGTTCACCGCGGACCGTGCGACGACGCACCGGGTGCTCCTGGTCGCGGGCGGCGCCGGCATCGGCCCCGTCCGCGCCCTGGCCGAGGAGCTGTTGCGCCGGGGCCACCACCTCGTCGTCCTGCACCGCGCCCACAGCGCCGACGCCCTGGCGCTGGCCGACGAGTTCACCGAGTCGCCGTGGCTGCACTACGTCCCGCTGCCCGGGCGCCGTTCCGAGCTGCGCTACGACCCGCTCGCCCCGGCGCACCTGCGGCGGCTCGTGCCCGACATCGCAGAGCGGGACGTGTTCGTCTGCGGGCCGGATGCCATGGCCACGACCGTCGAGCGCTCGGCCCGTGCACTGGGCGTGCCCGCGGGTGCGATCCACCGAGAGGAGCTGGGCTGATGGCCACCCGACCCTGGCGGGGGACCCTGCTGTACGTGGGTGCCGCCGCCGCCATGACCGCCGCCGGCGTCGCGAAGTTCGCCCCGGCGGTGCAGGACTCCTCCGCGGGAGCGACGACCGCACAGGGCTCGTCGACGGGTTCTTCGAGCGCCGACACGGCGACGAGCTCCGGGTCGTCCGACTCGTCCGCCACCGATCCCGGGTCCAGCACCGGTGGCGACACCACGACGTCGGACACCGTGACGATCGTCGGCGCGGTCGAGCAGACGCGGTACGGGCCCGTGCAGGTCTCGGTGACGTTCACCGGCAGCCAGATCGCGGACGTGCAGGCGCTCCAGGTGCCCAGCCGGGAGCGCGAGAGCGTCCGGATCAACGAGCAGGCGGTGCCGCTGCTCCAGCAGGAGGTCGTCGCGGCACAGTCGGCCCAGGTCGACACCGTCTCCGGGGCGACGTACACCTCGGAGGCCTACGCCGAATCCGTCCAGTCGGCGATCGACCAGCATGGCTGAGCGCGTGCGCCACCTCGAGACCGTGATGGGGATCCCCATGTCGGTCGACGTGCGCGACGGCGACGTCGGGACCGCGGAGCTCGTCGAGGCCGCGTTCGCGGTGCTGCGGGACGCCGACCGCCGGTTCAGCCGGCACGACCCCGACAGCGAGGTGAGCCGGTACGCCTCGGGTCGGCTTCGGCCCGCGGGGCTCTCGGACGACCTGCGTGAGGTCCTGGCCGTCGCGGGCCGGGCGTGGGAGGCCAGCGGGGGAGCCTTCCACGTGCGGCGGCCGGACGGGACGCTCGACACCGACGGCGTGGTCAAGGGCTGGGCGGCCCAACGGGCTGCCGACGTGCTGGAGGCGGGCGGTCTGCGCCGCTTCTGCCTGAACGCGGGCGGCGACGTGGTGACCCGCGGGGAGCCCGAGCCGGGTCGGGGCTGGCAGGTCGGCATCCGCCACCCCGCGGACCCGGGCGAGATGCTCGCGGTCCTCGAGCTGCGCGACGGCGCGGTCGCCACGTCGGGCACCTACGAGCGCGGTGCGCACGTCTGGGACGGGCGCACGGGCGCGACCGCGACCGAGCTCGTGTCCGCGACGGTCGTGGCCGCCGACCTCACGACCGCGGACGTGCTGGCCACGTCGGTGCTGGCGCTCGGGACCGACGGTGTCGCGTGGGCGGTGCAGCACGGTGCGGTCACCGTGATCGCGGTGACCGCGGACGGCACGGTCCTTACTGACGAGTCCGTCGTCAGCGGGCGTCGTGGAACGCCAGGAGGCGTCCGAGCAGCCGGGTGAGCTCGGCGCGCTCGGCAGCCGAGAGCGGTGTCAGCAGGTCGTCCTGGACGCGGCCGACCTCGGCGGCCAGCCGTTGGAGCCGCTCGCGACCCGGTGCGGTCACCGTCACGACGTTGCGACGGCGGTCCGCCGGGTCGGGCACGCGCTCGACGTAGCCGGCGCTCTCGAGGTCGTTGAGGCACCCGACCATGTCGCTCAGGTGGATGCCCGTGGCCCGACCCAGGTCCGCCTGGCTCGTCGCGCCGTGCTCGTCGAGCGTCGCGAGGACGCGGTAGTCGTACCCGCGCGCGCCGAGCGCCGACAGGCGTTCGACCAGGAGTCGGTGCGCGTGGGTCGACGTCTGGGACAGCAACCAGCTCGGCAGGGCCGTGATGCTCGACGGTCCGGGGGAGGTCATGGGGCGACGCTAGCAGGATCGTTCGTCACTCCAACGTCTTGTGCGTAATCATTCACCCGACTAACGTTAGCGACACCAACGAGGCACGGAGGAACGAACCATGACGCTCAACGGACGAGTCATCGGACAGGCCGAGCGCGCGACCCGAACCCTGCTGGACGTCCGCCTGCAGGGGTCGGGCCTGGCGTTCGAGGAGTGGGTCGCGCTGAACCAGGTGGAGGCAGGTGCCGGTGCGTACCCCGACGTCGTCGCACGCCTCGCCGGCGGGCTGAAGGTGGATGACGCGACCGCACGCGACGCGGTCGACAGCGTGCGCCGGCTCGGACTGGCGGACGAGGCCGACACGGGCGACCTGGCCCTCACGGCCGCCGGTCGGGAGCGGTTCGACGCCGTGATCGGTGAGATCGAGACGATCACCGCGCGGCTGTACGGCGACGTGCCGGCCGAGGACCTCGAGGTCGCGGGACGGGTGCTGACGCTGCTGACCGAGCGCGCGAACGCGGAGCTCGCCCGTCAGGCGGTCCCCAGCGTGTAGCGGACGTCCTGGTGCAGCCGGATCGCCCCGTCCTCGTCGCGGAACGCGTCGAGCTGGTCGGTCAGGAGCCCGAGGACCGACGCGTGGTCCTCGGGCGGCACCGCCTCCCACATCGCGCGCTGCCCGTGCGACCAGGAGAAGGTGACGTACTGGTCGGGGTCCCGGAACGTCGCGGTGACCGTCCGGTGCACGGTGCGGACGTCGTCGACGCCCGCGGCCGTGAGCAGGTCCTCCATGCCGGCGTCGTCGGCGAACGGTCCGCGGCGCCCGCTCGTGCGCGCGTCGAGCATGGCGGGCGGCAGGTACGGCGTGAACGCGGCGTCGAGCCCGAGCCAGCGCTCGTCCTGCTCGCCGAACGTCGTGATGCCGAGCCGACCGCCCGGGACCAGCAGGTCGGTCCACGCGCGGACCGCGGCGCCCGGGTCGGGCAGGAAGAAGAGCACGAGCGACGAGGCCACGACGTCGAACGAGCCCGCCGGCACCTCCGGGGCGCGGGCGTCGCCGACGCGCACCTCCACCTGGGGGAGCGACCGCAGGTCGTCGGCGGTGCGCTCGACCATCCGCGGCGCAAGGTCGATGCCCAGGACGCGCCCGGTGGGACCAGCGGCGACGGCGAGGGGGCGCAGCGCAGCGCCGCGGCCGCACCCGACGTCGAGCACGCGCTCCCCGGGCCGGACGGCCAGCTCGTCGACGAGGCCGAGCGCGATCGGCTCGAACCAGGGCACGCCCACGTCGTCGTACGTGTCGGCCGCTCGGTCGAACACGCCCGCGATGCCGTCCGGTGAGGTCATGGGTCCCACCCTGGTGCACGCCGCCGACGCGCGGAAGGGTCGAGCACCGTGCGGTGCGTCCTGGGAGGAGCCACCGGGACCTGCGCGGGGACGGGACCCCGACGTACTACGGTGACGGCAGGTCGCTGGCGAGGGGAGTCGTTCACGTGGTCGTCGACATCCGCGAGGTCGCGCGTCGCAGCGGGGTCTCGATGGCCACGGTGTCGCGGGCGCTCAACGCGCGCCCCGGCGTGAGTGCGGACACCCGTGAGCGGGTCGAGCGGATCGCGCGCGAGCTGGGCTACCTGCCCAACCAGCAGGCGAGGTCGCTCGTCCGGCGACAGTCGGACACGGTCGGCCTGATCTGGGACACCACCTACGCGTCCCTCGGTCGTCGCGTGCTGTTCCTCGGGGACCTGCTCATCGGGCTGAAGCTCGCGCTGGCGGACACCGGCTACCACCTGATGCTCGTGTCGCCCAAGGCCGCCGACGAGGACCTGCACGCGTTCGAGCGCGTCGCGGCGCAGCACAGCCTCGCCGGCGTCGTGCTGATGGGGGTCGACGAGCACCTGCCGGCCGTCCACGCGCTCATCACGTCGGGCATGCCCGTGGTGGGGCTGGACCTGCCGGTGCGCGGCGAACGCGCCAGCTACGTCAGCACCGAGAGCCAGGCCGGTGCCGTGGCGGCGGTGCGGCACCTGGCCGAGCTGGGTCACCGACGCATCGCCACGATCGCGGGACCGGCCGACCAGCTGCCGGCCATCGAGCGGCTGGCCGGCTACACCGAGACGATGGCCGACCTCGGGCTGGTGGTGCCGGACGGGTATGTCGTGCACGGCGACTACTTCCTCGACACGGGGCACCGGGCGATGCGTGAGCTGCTGGCCCTCGCGGACCCGCCGACGGCCGTCTTCGTCGCGAGCGACAGCATGGCGGTGGGCGCGTGCCGTGCGATCGGCGAGGCCGGGCTGCGCGTGCCCGACGACATCTCGGTCGTCGGGTACGACGACATCGAGCTCGCGGCTGTCGTCCGGCCCGCGCTCACGACGATCCGGCAGGACTACCTCGCCATGGGCGCGGCGGCGGTGACGCTGCTGACCGACCTGATCACCGCGCGCAGCGCGGGTGTCCCCCCGGACGACGCCGCCACCCTGCCGCGACTGCTGCCGGCCGTCCTGGTCATCCGGGAGTCGTCCGGCCCCGTGCCCGGCGTCCGGTAGAGCGACCGCACCTCGGCCCTCGGACGCCCGAATAGTCGTCTATGCCTCGACGTATCCCGGTCCGAGCCTCTACTGTTTCGACCGACGTAAACGTTTCCACATTTGCGCTCGTCTCCCGACAGAAGGTAGGACAACGATGTCCGAGCCCACCATCCACCCGCGCAGGGCGCGCTCACGGATCGGCCGTCAGGTGCTGATCGGCGTGACCGCACTGTCGATCGGTCTCGCAGGCGCCACGGGCGCGTCGGCCCACCCCAAGCCCGGACCGGGCCCGGCGAATCCCGACCTCGGCCCGAGCGTCACGATCTTCGACCCGAGCATGCCCGTCGCCGACATCAAGGCGAAGTTCGACGCGATCACCGCCGAGCAGTTCGACAACGAGTTCGGCCCGCGCCGCGACGCGGTCTACTTCCTGCCCGGCACCTATGGCACGCCCGAGGCGCCGCTCAACGTCCAGGTCGGCTACTACACCGAGGTCGCCGGCCTCGGGGCGTCGCCCACGGACGTCGTCATCAACGGCACGATCAACGTCTACAACCGGTGCCTCGAGGCCGACGAGACCAGCAACTGCCTCGCGCTGACCAACTTCTGGCGCTCGATGTCGAACCTCACGATCAACGTCAAGGGCGGGCTGCACACGGTGCTGGGCGAGGCAGCGCCGCGTCCGGACTGGTGCACCGACACCGAGTTCTGGGCCGTCTCGCAGGCCTCTCCGCTGCGCCGGGTCAACATCAACGGCGGCTTCTCGTTCATGGACTACTGCTCCGCCGGACCGCAGTACGCCAGCGGCGGGTTCATGGCCGACTCCCGGAGCAACGCCGCCGCGGTCGTCAACGGCTCGCAGCAGCAGTGGTACACCCGCAACAGCGAGATCACGTCCTGGTCGAACGCCGTGTGGAACGCGGTCTTCTCCGGCGTCGTCGGAGCTCCCGCGGAGACCTTCCCCACCCCGAACCCGTACACGGTGCTCGACACCACGCCGGTCAGCCGTGAGAAGCCGTACCTCTTCGTCGACGCGGCGGGCAAGTACCAGGTCCGCGTGCCGTCCGCGCAGACCAACAGCAAGGGCGTCAGCTGGGCGGCCGGCCTGACGCCGGGACGCACGGTGCCGATCAAGGACTTCTACGTCGCCAAGCCGGGCGACTCCGTCCAGACGATCAACAACGCGCTCGCCAAGGGGCAGAACCTGATCCTCACTCCTGGTGTCTACGACGTCGCCAAGACCATCAAGGTCAAGCGCGCCGACACCGTCGTCCTGGGCCTCGGCTACGCCACCCTGCACTCCGTCGGCGGCGCGACCCCGCTCGAGGTCGAGGACGTCTCGGGTGTCGTCGTCGCAGGCGTGACGGTCGACGCCGGCGAGGTCAGCTCGGCCGCTCTCGTCCGCGTCGGCAAGAAGAACGGCCACGGCGACCGGTCCGGCGCCAAGAACCCGACGACGCTCAGCGACGTGTTCTTCCGCGTCGGCGGCCCGTACGTGGGCCGCACCAAGGTCGCCCTCGAGGTCAACAGCGACAACGTGCTGCTCGACCACGCGTGGGTGTGGCGTGCCGACCACGGGGACGAGGGCTTCCCGACCGACACCGTCGTGCGGTCCGACGTCGACCGGCAGCGCACGGCCGACGGGCTGCCGCTGCTCAACGACGACGACACGCGCTGGGTGACGAACACGGCCCCCAACGGCCTGGTCGTCAACGGTGACAACGTGACGGCGACCGGTCTGTTCGTCGAGCACTTCCAGCAGTACAACACCGTGTGGAACGGCGAGAACGGCACCACGATCTTCTACCAGAACGAGCTGCCGTACGACCCGCGCACCCAGGCGGACTGGACGACTCCTGCCGGCACCCTCGGCTGGGCGGCCTACAAGGTCGGCGACCGCGTCAAGAAGCACAGCCTCTTCGGCGGCGGTGCGTACGTCTTCAACCAGAACGACCCGTCGGTCATCACCGAGAACGGCTTCGAGGTCCCGACGACCCCGGGTGTCCAGATCAAGCACGTGATGACGGTCAACCTCAGCCAGGGCACCATCCGCCACGTCATCGACGGGGTGGGCACCCAGGCGGACAACACGAACACCGGCACGCCGCAGTTCGTCGCGCAGTACCCGGCGCCGTGACCGCCGGGTAGTCGCACAGAGAAGGCGCCGGTGGGTCCTCGGACCCGCCGGCGCCTTTCGCTGTCCCTACACCTCGCCGGGGAGGGCCTTGCGGATGACGATCCGGGTCCACGCGCCGACGAAGAGCCGGTCGCCGTCCTCGAGCTCGCGGCGCTGGCCGGCCGGGACCGGGGTCGTCGGGACCGGCTCGCCCGGCCGGCTGACGTACGTGCCGTTGGCGGACTGCAGGTCCTCGACCCACCACCGCTGGCCGTCGGTGTTCAGCTGGCAGTGCCGTCGCGAGACGCCGGAGTCCGTGCCGCAGTCGACCTGCGGGTGGATGTTCCGCGAGACCGACGGCCGGCCCACGAGCACGCTGCGCTCACGCAGCGGCACCAGCCCGGGCAGGCCTGCGGACGGCATGGGGTCCTCGGGCTTCTGCGCCGCGTACCAGTCGGGGTCCACCCAGATCTCCGCCACCCAGGACTCGGTGCCCGGCGGCGGGGGAGTCGGGGACGACGGGACCGCCGGGGTCGGCGACGAGGGCGGCGCGACGACCGGGGTCGGCGCCGAGGCGGCGACGGGGAGCGACCCCGTCGTGAAGTCGTACCCGCAGGTCTCGCAGAACAGCGCACCGGCCGCGGCCGGCGAGCCGCAGTTCGAGCACGTGGTCGCCGCAGCGACGGGCGAGGGCGCCGGGTCGGCGGGGGCGGCCGGCGCCGCGGCGATCGGCGAACCGCAGACGTCGCAGTAGTCGGTCGACTCCGAGGCGTGGCCGTTCGGGCACTGGACCGTGCTCACCGGCGGACCCGGGTGGTCTTCGTGGAGGCGGTGTCGAGCGCCATCTCGTCGAGCTTGGCGGCGTCGCGCTTGAGGCGCACCGTGCCCTTCTCCTCGTCGTCGATGTCCACGACCCTGCGCAGGCGACTGGTCGCCTCCTCGTTCCCCGTCTCCTGGGCGAGCTGGACCGCGCGGCCGAGCTTGACCGTGGCCGTGGCCTCGTCGCCCGCCGCCTTGGCCGCCAGGCCCTCCTGGATGACCGACGCGAGCTCTGCCTGGCCCGTGTAGTGCGCGACCTCCGGGTTGATCCGGGCCGTGAGCGCGTTGTCGTCCGACCAGCGCGCCTTGACCAGGGCCGAGGTGAGCACCTGGCCGCCGACCGCGATCTGCACCCGGGCCGCGAGCTGCTCGGAGCCGACGGGCTTGGAGGGCACGCGGATGGCGACGTGGTAGTCGCGGGACTCGTCGCCCCACGCACCCGTCGGGTAGGCGCCGGTCAGCGCGTTCACCTCCGTGCGACGGGCGGTGAGGTCCTCGACCGTCGGGGCGACCCGGCGCACGAACAGCACCTGGGCCCCCTGCGGCGCCCACACCCGCAGCTCGGCGTCGGCGACGCCCTTCGACATCGACGCGGCGACGAGCTGGCGGAAGTCCTCCGCGATGTCCGCGGGGTTCGCGATGAGGTCGACGGTGCCGAGCAGCGCGGAGGCGATCTCCCGGAGCTCGGCGACCTCCCACCGGGCGCCCACGCCGCGGGCGTCGCACTGGAAGCGTCCCGTGACGTCCCGGATCGCGTTCGAGAGCTCCTCGCGCGGCTCGGACTCGTTCTTCCCGTCGGTGAGCAGGATCGCGTGCCGCTGCGTCGCCTGCGGGACGTGCGAGAACACCTGGTCGGCCAGGCGGAGCCAGGTGCTCATCGCGGTGCCGCCCGACGGCGACATGAGCGAGATCGCCCGCTTGGCCTCGCGGCGCGCGCCCGGCTCCATCTGCACGATCGCGACCGGGGCGTTCGGGTAGGGGAAGGCGCGCTGCGCGACGTGGCTGCCGCCGATGATCGCGAACCAGGTGCCGTCGGCGATCTGGTCGACGGCCACATGCGCGGCGTACTTGGCCGCATCGATGTTCGGTCCCTGCATCGAGCCGGACGTGTCCACCATGACGATCTCGGCGACGGTGCCCGCGGCCGACGCGGCGCCCGCGGTCCCGGCGCCCGAGCTGGTGACCGTCACGATCGCGTGCACGTCCGTGGCGCCCTCGGAGAGGAACTCGTTCTGGAACACCTCGGTGTGGAACTCGGCCACGTGTGGCTCCTTGTAGGTGAGCGGGTCAGCTGTGGACAGTATCGACCGTGACCGTGGCGTGCACGACCTCGATCCGGTGAAGCGCGGCGGTGATGTTGTCGGCACCGCCCTGCTCGTTCGCCCAGCGCACGAGCTCGGAGCAGATCGCCTCGGGTGCGTCCCCCGAGACCTTCTGCGAGCTGCGCACCAGGTCGGCCATCGCGACCGCCTCGGAGCAGTAGTTCCAGAGCCCGTCCGAGCACACCAGCACCCAGCCCGGTCCCTGGGCCCGGGTCGGGGCCGTGCGGGGGACGACGTCCTGGGCGTCCGCGCCGAGCCAGCGGGTGATCGCGTGCGCCTGGGGCGAGGACTCCGCCTTGGCCCGCGGCATGCCGAGGGCCATGAGCTCGTTGGCGCCCGAGTCGTCGCTGCTCAGCTGGATCGGGTCGCCCTCGTCTGGGATCCAGTAGACGCGCGAGTCGCCCAGCCACCCGGCGACGACGTGGGGTCCGTCGACGACGGCCGCGACGAACGTGCACGACGGCGGGTCGTGCCGGCCGGCCATGTCTCCGACCGCCGTGGCGATCGCCTCGTTGGCCGCCTCGGCGGCGCGCACCAGGGACGCGGACCAGGCGGCGACGCGCGCCGTGTCGCTTCCGCTCGGTGCGATGCCCGCCACCAGGACGTCACGCGCGGCGCGGGCGGCGGCGAGGCTCGCGATGTCGGAGTCCGGGACGCTCGAGACGCCGTCGCAGACGACGAGGACAGCGGCGTCCGCCGCGAGGCCGAGCGCCATCGCGTCCTCGTTCTTGTCGTGCCGGATGCCGCGGTCGCAGACGCCGCCGAGGGTGGGCCTCGGCGCCTCGGCCCAGTGGTCGCGCTCGGACGCCGCGGGCGTGCCGCAGTCCTGGCAGTACCCGTCGTCGGCGATGGTGCCGCCGCACGCGCGGCACGCCCGGAGGGCGGCCGTCTCGACGGGGGGCGCCGTGACGGCCACCGGTGCCGTGAGCGGTGAGCCGCACTGCTCGCAGAACTTGGACCCCTCCTGCGCGACGGTGCCGCACGACGCGCAGACGAGGCTCACCACGTGGTCCACCGGCGGACCTCGTGCGCCCGGTCCACCAGCGCGATGCGGTAGTCGTGGTCGTCGGTCAGCGACGCGAGCTGCTTCAGCGCCCCTTCGAGCGCGTCGCGCAGCTCGGGCTCGTGGGCCGGCACCCCGCCGAGGTCGACGTTGCGGACCGGGCCGTGCGCGACGACCGCGTCGAGCGCCGACCCGAGCACGACGACCTTGAGCTCGGCGTGCTGGAGCGGCGGCAGCACGACCGTCTGGACGCTCGCCAGGGCCTGCGACAGCGCCTTGACGTCACCGGTCGACTGCGCCAGGAGCCGCGCCCGCATCATGCGGGCGTCGACGTAGGAGCTTCGCGTGGACGCGACGAGGTCGAGCGCGTGCAGGGCGCCCTCGAGGTCGCCGCGCGCACTGCGGATCCGTGCGAGCCCGAACGCGGCAGGTGCCGTGTAGTTCGCGTCGGCGCGGGCGCAGATGACGTACAGGGACTCGGCGATGTCGGGCTCGTCGCTGCGTTCGCAGGCCGTGGCGAGGGCGAGCTTCGGGGCGAGCTCACCGGGCACCTGGCCGTACACGGCGTTGAACGACGCGCGCGCCGCCACCGGGTCGCCGTTCGCGAGCTGCGAGAGTCCGCCGAGCCAGGCCGCGCGCCACTCCCACGGGTCGTCGGCGAGCATCCGGGCGAGCGTCTCCGACAGGACGTCCTGGCGTCCCGCCTCGATCGCGGTGCTCGCCCGGCGCAGGCGCACCTCGACCGAGTCCTCGGGGGCGTTCTCCAGCGCCGTGAGCCGCAGGTCGGGGTCGCTGACGTTGACGCCGGACAGCCAGCTCGCCGCCGGGTCGCCCGCGTCGACCTTGAGCGCCGGCAGCTGGTCCCAGGCGAGCGGGTGGCCGGCCTCGTCCGACGCGGGCGCGTCGAACAGGACGGAGGCCGCCGAGTACAGGGCCGGGCTGCCCGGACCTCGGTCGGTCGCGACGACCTCCCGCAGGACGCCCAGCACCTGCGCACGTAGCTCGTCGACCGTCGCGAACCGGTCGGACGGGTCGACCGCGCAGGCCTTGGCCAGGAGGCGGTAGAACGAGTCGTACTTCTGGAACACGGGGGTGTCGGCCACCGACGGCAGCGACGCGACGAACGTCGTGGTGTTCCCGCGGAAGTCGAGGACGAGCGTCGCGAGCGTGCGACCGATCGTGTAGATGTCGGACGCCACCGACGGACCCACCTCGGGCACCTCCGGCGCCTGGTACCCGACGGTCCCGAAGATCGCGGAGCTCAGGTCGTCCAGCCGTCGCACGCCGCCGAGGTCGATGAGCTTGACGGCGTCCCCCTGCTGGATGACGTTGTCGGGCTTGAAGTCGCAGAACAGCAGGCCGACGTCGTGCAGGTAGGCGAATGCGGGCAGGATCTCCAGGACGAACGCGAGCGCCTGGTCGACGGGCAGGGGGCTGTTCACGCCCGAGTTCGCGTCCCGGCGGTCCTGCAGGATCTGCTTGAGCGACCGGCCGCCGACGAACTCCATCACCGTGTAGCCGGCGCCCTCGTGCATGGCGAAGTTGTAGATCTCGACGATCAGCGGGTGCTCGACCTCGGCGAGGAACTGCCGCTCGGAGATCGCGGCCGCGTACGCGTCGGGGTCGCCGGAGTTCAGCAGGCCCTTGAGCACGACCCACCTGCCGGAGACGTTGCGGTCCCGCGCGAGGTAGATCCAGCCGAGCCCACCGTGCGCGAGGCAGCCGACCACCTCGTACTGCCCGCCGACGACGTCGCCCGGGTTCAGCGCGGGCGCGAAGTCGAAGTGGTTGCCGCACTGCGGGCAGAACCCGGAGGTCCGGCCCGGCACGCCGTCGCGGGTGCGGCCCACCTCGTGCTGGCACGACGGGCAGAACCGCTTGCGCTCGGGCACCTCGGGGACGGCCATGACCGCCTGCAGGGGGTCCTGCACCGGGGAGGCGGGGACGGTCGTGAGCCCGGCGCCGAGGCGGGCACCGCGCAGACGCGTCGAGGACGTGCCGACGCGACGGGTCGGCCGGCTGCCGGTGGCCGCCGTCCGGGCCGAGCCGAGCGCGGCGGTCGCGAGCTGGGTGGAGCTGGTGCGCCCGGTGCGCGTGGACCGTTCCGCCTGCTCGTCCCCGGTCGCGGTGGTCGTGGCCTGCGCGACGCCCGTGCCGAGCAGCGTGGTGGCGGAGGCCGGCGAGGCGCCGGCGGGCTGCGGCGACCCGCAGACGTTGCACCACCCGTCCTCGTAGTAGCCGTCGCAGCCGAGCTCGGTGCAGTGGATGGCGGTCATCGCGATCCTTCCTGAGCTGCCGTGGGCAGGTCGCGGGTCAGGTACAGGTACTGCTCGACGAGGAATCGGGCCATGGTGACGTCGCAGGGTGACGCGGTCACGGCCGCGTGCGCCTCCTCGTAGCCCGAGCGGACGGTCGGCGAGGCGCTGCGGCCGTTCGCGTCGGCGGCGGAGTGCGCGCCGGTCAGCTTGTAGCGGAGCTCGGCGCGCTCGCGAAGCGGCGCGCTGTACGCGTCGGCGACCGCCTCGAACGCCCGACCGACGGCCGCGAGCCGGTCGATGTAGGCGTCCAGCTCCTGCCGGGTGTCGGGCACCGCCCCGAGCCGGGACACGTCGGGGACGGCCTGCTTGGGCGGGCGCGCGATCTCTCGACGGCACCGGTCGGCCAGCTCGTGCAGCGTGGGCTCGCGCCGTTCGAGGGCGGCGAGCGTCGCCTGCGCGTCCGCCCGCCCCTTCTCGAGGGTCCGACGCTGGGACACCTGGACGATCAGGTCGCGCTCGGTCCGCGCCGCGTCGACCTCGAGCTCTCCGAGCGGCCCGGTCACGTCGGCGCCGCGGGCGGCCTGCGTGACCAGCTTCTGCTCGCGCTGCCGGAGGGCCGCCACCCGCTCCGCCGACGCGGTGTCGGTCCCCGCAAGGTCCTCGCAGCGCACCAGACCGGCGCGCAGTCCGCGGAACCGCTCGGCCTGGTCCGCGCTGTCCGGGTCGAACGAGAGCCGGGCGCGGACCTTGGTGATCATCGCGTCGCAGAGAGTCACGGCCTCGACCAGCGAGACGAGCGCGGAGCCCAGCCCCGAGTCGAGGCGTCCCCAGATGAGGCGAGACATCTTCTCGCGGTCGACGACGTCGGCCCGGCCCGAGTCCCACACGACCACGAGCTCGTCGGCGCGCGTCCGGATGGCCTGCCACATCGTCATCGCGAGCAGCACGTCGGCCGTGTAGGTGTCGACCGTGGGGGAGGCCTGCGCTGCCGCGTCCAGGCGGTCCAGCTCGGTGCGCCGGTGGGTCAGCCAGGCGTCGAGCGCGCCGAGGTAGGTGAGCAGCTCCGGCGCGGGTATCGGCTCGCCGAGCCGCCCGGGGGCCTCCGGTGCGTCGGGCGCGATCACGAGGCCCGGCCGTACACCGACGGCGGCGGCACGGGCGCCGGCCCGAGCGCGTGCAGCCAGCGGTCGTACATCGCGGCCCAGGTGCCGTCCGCCTTGGCCCGGTCCAGCACCGCGTTGACGAAGCGGACCAGGTCGACCTGGTCCGCGGGCACCCCGACGCCGTACGGCTCGGAGCTGAACGCGTCGCCGACGACCTTGGCGTAGGGATCCTGCGCCGCGAACCCGGCGAGGATCGTGTCGTCGCCCGTGATCCCGTCGACGTCGCCCTCCTGGAACAGGACCAGGCAGCCGGTGTGGGTCGGGGCGCTCACGGCGGTGATGTCCGGGTAGTCGTCCTGGAGCCGCGTCAGGGTCGTCGTGCCCTCGGGTGCACAGACGCGCTGGCCGCCGAGGTCGTCGATGCTCGTGGCGGTCGAGTCGCGCGTGACCAGCACCTTCTGGCCCGCGTCGAGGTACTCCGCGGAGAACGCGATCTCCTGCCACCGGGCGCAGTTCATGGTGAACGTGCGCGCGACCAGGTCGACCTCGTGGTCCTTGAGCACGTCGAGCCGCTGACCGGAGGTGATGACCCGGAACTGGAGGCGGTTCGGGTCCCCGTCGAAGATCGCCGCGGAGACGAGGTGCAGGACGTCGATGTCGAAGCCCTCGATCTGGCCCGACAGCGGGTTGCGCGAGCCCATGAGCAGGGTGTCCGCCGAGACGCCGACGATGAGCGACCCGCGGTCCTTGATCGCCTGCACGGTCGGCCCGAAGGTCGCGTCGGGGGCGTACGACGTGGTCGCGTCGTCGCAGACGACGGCCGGTGCGGCGGGTGCCGCGGTCGGCTCCGGCGTCGCGGTGACCTGGGGCTCGGGCGTCGTCGAGGGGTCGCACGCGGACAGGACGACGACCGCGACGACGGCCAGTGCGCCGGTCAGGCCTCGCAGCATGCGGCTCACCGGTACTCCTCCACTCGCCTCGAGATGCCGCGCCAGCTCAGCACGGCCGCGATCAACCCGGCGACGAGGATCAGCCAGCCGACGAGGACCGCCGAGGTGCCGGCTCCGGCCAGCGCGTCGTGCGTCGCGGCCGCGGTGGCCTCGACGCTCGTGGACGCGGCGGTCGAGAAGTCGTCGAACGCCGCGTTCGGCGAGCCGGGGCCGTCGCTGATCGCCAGGGCGACCGCGTCGTCCCACTGACCGGCGTTGTCGAGGTCGCGGATCTTCTGGTGCTCGGCGGTCCACGCGTCGAGCGACTGCACGAGCGCGTCGTCGACGCCCGAGAGCAGGTCGCGGGCCTGCGCGGTCTCCTGCTGGAACGTCTCCTCGTACGCCTGGCCGGAGCCTCGCTTGATGAGCGTGAACGACTCCATCGACTTCGCGTCGTTCGCCAGCGAGTAGGCCTGCGAGACGGCCACGGTGTCCGCGTACGACCCGGTCTGCACCTGCGCGGCGTTCTTCGCGGTCGTGCCCAGGACGAACGCGCCGGCGATGCTCGCGGCGAGCGCCAGGATCGTGGCCCAGAACAGCCCGGAGTTGAGGCGGCGGTGCGTGCGGCGGGCGAGCCAGGTCTGCACGATGACGAAGGCGACCAGGGCGATCAGCCCGAACGCGAGCAGCCAGGGCGTGGCGGTCACCGCGGAGAACGACGAGTCGACGCGGTCGGAGTTGGTC
Source organism: Cellulomonas sp. P2_B4 (assembly GCF_056404795.1). Classification (NCBI taxonomy): domain Bacteria; kingdom Bacillati; phylum Actinomycetota; class Actinomycetes; order Micrococcales; family Cellulomonadaceae; genus Cellulomonas; species Cellulomonas sp. P2_B4. The sequence goes on along the minus strand of NZ_JBFUDI010000002.1, from coordinate 112,051 downwards.
TGGACCAGGTCGTCGAGCACCGGAAGCACGTCGGAGCGCAGCACCGCGGACGCCTGGTCGAGGTAGGCCGCACCCACCGGGAACCCCTGCCGGTTGTTGGCCCGGGCCTGCTCGACGAGCCCCGTGTACCGGGTCAGGCCCGCGGTCGCCTGGCCGAGCTGGTCGGCGTCGGCGTCGTTCGAGCCGGACAGCTGCGCCAGGCCGTTGGCGGCCGAGTCGATCGCGGCGTCGTACTTCGCCCGCTGCGCGGGAGGTTCGAGGCCGCCGACGAGGAACGCGTTGGTGGCCGTCGCGTCCGCGACGACGAGGTCGTTGCGGACGTCCTGGATGCCGACGAGCTGGCGGGTGTCGGCGTCCGCGCTGGCCAGCGCCGACGACTGCGCGAGACCGGCCTGGACGCCGAGCACCCCGACGGCGAGCGAGGCCAGGACGGCCACGACGCCGGCCAGACGCATCCGGCCGGGCGTCCTGCTCAGGGCCCCCCGGTGCGGGGTGGTCACGGGCGGCGCGGGGTCCGCCGGTGGAGGGGCCGGCTGCGGCGCTGCGATCGTCTGGGTCACGCGGGCTCCTCGATGTGTGTCGGCTCGTCGGCGGGTGGTGCGACCGTGTCGTCGGTGGGGGTCTCGTCGTCCGGTGCCGCCACCAGGTCCTCCGGGAGCAGCAGCCGCAGCTGCTCCACCGTCGGTTGCTCAACGTCCCGCAGGCGCCAGGCGTGCCTGGTGATCGCCTGGTCGAGCACGTTGCGTGCGTAGCGGCCGTTGCCGAAGCCCTCGTCGCGGATCTGCAGGGACGCGATCTCCTCGAACCGTTCGAGCGTCTCGGGTGCCGGCTCGAAGTCGGCCTTGCGGGCGGACCGCTCGAAGATCTCGCGCAGCTCCGTGTCGGTGTAGTCGGCGAACTCGACCGTGGTGGAGAAGCGGCTCTCGAGCCCGGGGTTCGTGGCGAGGAACGTGGCCATCGGCCGGGGGTAGCCGGCGACGATCACGACGAGGTTGTCGCGGTGGTCCTCCATGTCCTTGACCAGCGTGTTCACTGCCTCGGCGCCGTACTGGTCCTCGGCCAGCCCGTACGCCTCGTCGATGAAGAGCACGCCGCCGATCGCGGTGGCCACCACCTCGGACGTCTTCACCGCGGTCTGCCCGAGGTAGCCGGCGACGAGCTCGGAGCGGTCCACCTCGACCAGGTGCCCGGTCGAGAGCAGCCCGAGCGCGCGGTAGATGCCGGAGACCAGTCGCGCGACCGTCGTCTTGCCCGTCCCGGGGTTGCCCAGGAACACCAGGTGACGCGTGATCGTCGGCGCGGTCAGCCCTGCCTCGGTGCGCAGGCGCTCCACCCGCAGCAGCTGGGTCTGCTGCCGGATCTGCGCCTTCACGGCGGCCAGCCCCACGAGCGCGTCCAGCTCGGCGAGCAGCTCCTCGAGCGTGTGCTCGGGCGCGGCCGCGGGCGCCGGCTTGGTGGCGGGCGCCTGCGGACCGGGMACCGCGAGCGCCGGCGGAGCACCCGGCGCCGCCGACCGCTGGACGGCGGCGGTCGCCKACGCGCGCGCGATGACGCCGATGTCCGCCGTGCCGAGCTCGCAGGCGGCCGAGATGACGTCGGCGAGGGCGGCGGAGTACGTCGTCGCGGCGGGCGTGCCGGCGATCCCGGCCAGGAGGTCGGTCGGCGAGGTGCGCCACCGGCGCGCGCTGGCCGCCGCCTCGAAGAAGGCGCCGAACGACGCGTCGGGGGAGCCGACAGCGGCGAGCCACGCGCTCGGGGCGCCCGTGATCGACTCGGCCACCGCGGCGGACAGCCGGGCGCCCTCGTCGCGAGCGGCGGCGCCGTCCAGACCGGCGGCGGCGCCGGCGCGCTCGAGCGCGTCGAGGGCCTCGGTGAGGTTCATGGGTGCTCCGTCTGTGGGGTGTCGCGGCCGGCGTCGGGAGAGAGCTCGAGCGACGAGCCGCCGCCGAACTTCTCCGCGAGGAACAGGCCGTGCGCGACCAGCGCGTCGGCGTCCTGCCGGGAGATGGCGTCGGAGATCTTGTCGAGCGTGAGGTCGAGCAGGTCGAGCTGGTCGCACAGCAGCATGAGCGAGGTCTTGCCCCGGGACACCACGCGGCGGTCGGCGAAGTCGCGGGGGAGCCGCAGGTAGCCGCCCACCGCCTCCGGCAGGTAGCTCGTGGCCGTCGCGACGACGGTGAACGCCTGGTGGCTGCCCGCGCCGAGCCGGTCGAGCCGCGGCGCCATGTCCTCGACGGTCCGCGCGATGCTGTGCACGCGCGCGGTCACGGCTGCGGGCACGCGACCGACGATCTGCTGCTCGACCGCGTGCGCCGACGCGACGATCTCCGCCGACGTCGGTGCGGATGGCTCGGCGGGCAGCTCGGGCTCACGACGCCGCCCCCTCAGGCGTCCGAACCAGCTCATGCAGCGCTCGCTCCCCGAAGGTCCGGTGCCACTCAGCTCAGGCCGAGGTCGAGCGAGCCGCCGGCCACCTCGGTGGTGTCGGCCTTGCGGACGCGGTCGAGGTACGACTGCGCCTTGGTGGTCTCGGTCTGGAGCACGCCGACGGTCTGCGCCATCGAGTCGAGCGCCTTGACCTTGAAGTCGTCGATCGAGTCCATCGTCGCGTAGATGTCGCTGAACGCCTGCTGGAGCTGCGCCAGCCCGACCGTCGCGCTGGCGGCCTGCTGCTGGATGTCCGCGGACTGCTCCTTGAGCATCTTGGCCGTCGACGCGATCAGGCCCGAGGTCGTGGTGTTCAGCGCGGTGATCTGGTCGAGGACCAGCTTCTGGTTGTTCAGCGCCTGGGCCACGATCACGGCGGTGCGCAGGGCCGAGACGGTCGTCGTCGTGGCGCGGTCGACGCCCTTGGTGAGCTCGAGGTTGTTCTTGATGATGATGTCGATCGCCAGGTAGCCCTGGATGCTCACGGCGAGCTGCGTGAGAAGGTCCTGGTGCTTCTGCCGGACGTAGAAGAGCACGTCCTGGCGCAGCACCTTGGCCCGCTCGGGGTCCGTCGTGTCGAGCTGCGCGATCGTCGCCGACAGCCGGGTGTCCAGCGACTCGGCCACGTAGATGTACTGGTGCAGGCGGGCCATCGTGTCCCAGAGGTGCTGCTTCTCCAGGTTGAGCGCCGCGTTGTCCTTGAGCAGCTCGTCCTTGCCGTTGTAGAGCGCGCGCACGATGGCGTCGATCTGCTTCTGCGAGCTCTCGTACCGGCGGAAGTAGTCGGTGAGCGAGTCGCCGAACGGGATGAGGCCGAGGAGCTTCTTGCCGATCGTGGCCTCGCTGGGGTCGAGGTCCTCGACGGTCTTGCGCAGGTCGAGCAGCGACTTGCTGATCTGGGACGTGCTGGACACCCCGCCGTCGCGCATGGCCTTGACGGGCATCTGCAGCAGCCGGTTCGAGCTGTCCGCCGCGGCGCGGATGTCGGTGTCGCCCATGAGGCGGATGTCGTCGGCCTTCGCCGAGAGCTCGGGCGACCCTGCCTGCGCCGCCATGAGGCTGGTGACGTATGCGTCGACCTTGGCGTCGAGGCCCGGCAGCGCGGCCGCGTCGATCTTGGGGGCCATCGCGGGTGCCTGCGTGGTGGACACCGGTGCGGGCGGAGCGGGCGCCTCGAGCGCGAACACCGACTGCGGTGCCGGGGGCTGGAGGGGAGCTGCGTCGGTCATCGTCGTCCTTCACGTCCAGCACGGAACAAGCGATGCGCACGAGCGTCATCGCCATACCGCTCAATGGTCACGGGATGGTCAAGCAGGTCTCGCGCCGAACCTAGCACGGCCACCCCGAGAGCCTAGGCGTCCGGAGCCAGGGGCACGAGGGAGTCCGCTCAGGGTGGAAACCGGGGGGTACCCCGATGTTCTTGCGCACGACGACGAGACAGGCTGGAGGAACGCAGTCACCACCGACGAACAGGGCAGGGAACCACGATGGGAACGATCCACGACAGCATGACCGAGCAGGGGCTGGTCCGTCCGATCCAGGGCAGGGTGATCGGGGGCGTGTGCGCCGGCCTCGGGCGGCGGTTCGGCCTCGACCCGTGGCTGGCCCGGCTGCTCTTCGTCCTGATCCTGTTCGTGCTCCCGGGCAGCCAGCTCCTGGTCTACCCGATCCTCTGGATCCTCATGCCCTCGGAGCGCGTCGCGTACGTCCCGGTCACCCCGGCGGGTCCCACGCAGGCCGCCGCCTGAGCGACCGGGACAGCACGCGCTAGAAGTTGAGCGCGACCGGGTCGAGGAGCCGGAGCGCGTCGGGGTCCATCGTCAGGTCGATGGCCACGATCACGCCGTCCTCGATGGTGACCACGAACGCGGTGCGCGGGACGCCGCCGGGTGCCCACATGGCGCCGACGGCCCCGCCCAGCAGCGCGAGCTCCGCGGTCTGCGCCGCACCGTTGAACGCGACGGCGACCTCCCGGGCCCCGACGGTGTCCTTGAGGAAGCCGAACGAGGCGACCTTCGCGTCGACCCGCAGGACGACGTCGGGGTCGAGCGTCGCCAGCAGGGCCTCGAAGTCGCCGCCGCGGGCAGCGGTCAGGAAGGCGTCGACCACCTCGCGCTGACGGACCAGGTCGGTCTCCGCGCGGGCGGGGGCGCCCTGGACCCGGCGCCGGGCGCGGCTGGCGAGCTGCCGGGTCGCCTCAGGCGTCCGGCCGACGATCGGCGCGATCTCGTCGAAGGGCACGGCGAACATGTCGTGCAGCACGAACGCGAGCCGCTCCGCGGGCGCCAGGTGCTCCAGCACGACGAGCATCGCGAGCCCGACCGAGTCGGCGAGGACGGCCTCCTGCGCGGGATCGACGGCGTGGTCGTCGACCCGTGCGAGGGCGACGTCGAGCGGGTCCTCCCGCCGCGACGTCCGGGTGCGCAGGCGGTCCAGGCAGATCCGTGCCACGACGGTCGTGAGCCAGCCCGGCAGGTTGTCGACGCCGTCGGCATCGGCGCGGTCGAGCCGCAGCCACGCATCCTGGACGGCGTCGTCCGCCTCGGCGTTGGAGCCGAGCATGCGGTACGCCACGGCGGTCAGTCGGGTGCGGTTCTCCTCGAACCGGCGGGCGAGGTACTCGTCGTCGCTCATGGGGCCTCATCCTCTCGCGTCTTTTCACCCTGCTGACGGATCCCGGACGCATGGTGTGACCGTTGACCGCCGATGGGCGCGGTCCTACCGTCGAGAGAGCCGGCCAGCCGATGGTCGTCTGGCCCGCGCTGGAGGCCGTCATGCTCTCCGCCCACCCCGCGATCCCCGTCCTTGCCGTGACGGACGTCGAGCGGGCACGCGCGTTCTACGAGGGAACGCTCGGCTTCACCCCCGGGGACGACGAGGTCCCCGAGGGCGTCCTGTACACCACCGCCAACGGCGGGTTCCTCGTCTACCCGTCCAGCTACGCCGGCACCAACAAGGCCACCGGGATCTCGTTCCAGCTCCCCGGCGACGCGTTCGACTCCGAGGTCTCGGCCCTGCGCTCGGCGGGGGTCGAGCTGCAGACGTTCGACGTGCCCGACGGCGAGTGGGTCGACGGCGTCCTGGTGTCCGGGGGGATGAAGGCCGCGTGGTTCGCCGACCCGGACGGGAACGTCCTCAACGTGGAGACGAGCGCCTGAGCGGTCAGCCGTCGATCATCGTGCCGTCGGGTGCGATCACATACCAGACACCGTTGGCGTCCTGGCCGTTCACGTCACCCGGGGCCATGTCCTTGGCGAACGTGTAGATCGGCATTCCGTCGATGGTGATCTGCTTGCCGCCGTCCGCCGCCGGGATGGTTCCGACCGTCCCGGTGACGCCGTCTACGGTCGGGGTGTCGGAGGTCGTCTCGATCGCGGGCCAGGCCGTCGCGCAGTCGCCGGAGCACGCGCTCACGCCCGAGTCCTTCGTGTCCTTCGTGAAGTAGTACGCCGTCATGCCCTTCCCGTCGACGACGATGGTGCCGAGCGAGCTGTCGGCGGTGGACAGGTCGGCGCCCGTCGAGGCCCCGGCCGCGGTCGACTTCTCGGGGGTCGACTTCGCGCTGCTGGAGGAGTCCCCGCCTCCGTAGGCGCCCCCGCCGCCGGAGTCACCGTTCGAGTCGCCGCACGCGGCGAGGGTTCCGGCGAGGATCATGGCGATCGGGACAAGGGTCAAGATCCGCTGGGTCGTACGCACGATGCATCTCCTCGGTTCGGGCCACCGGTGCGACGACCGGCTACCTGGACCACGAGGCCGGGGCGGGTGAGGTTCACCGTTCGTTGAACCTCGTGCGTGCCGGTCCCGTTGACCGGGTAGGAGATCGGAGGGAGGGCCGTGGGCGACGAACCGGACGCGCTGATGCGCGCGCTGCACCAGGCGTACGCGCGTCCCCTGCAGTCGTACGTCGTCCGGCTGACCGGCGACCACGCGCTCGCCCAGGACGTGGTCCAGGAGGCCATGGTGCGGGCGTGGAAGCACCCCGAGGTGCTGGCCCGCGAGCAGGACGCGACCCGCGCGTGGCTGTACACGGTGGTGCGCAACCTCGTCATCGACGACCGGCGCAGCGCCCGGCACGTGCGCGAGCGGACCGTCGACCAGGCGCCCGAGCGCGAGCAGCCCGACGAGTCGCAGGCCGTCCTGGACGCCTGGCTGGTCTCGGACGCCCTCGCGCAGCTGTCCGCCGAGCACCGCGCGGTCGTCGTCGGCGCCTACTACGGCGGACGCTCGGTGGCCGAGCTCGCCGCCGAGCACCAGATCCCCGAGGGCACCGTGAAGTCGCGCCTGCACTACGGACTGCGCGCGCTGCGGCTCGCCCTGCAGGAGAGAGGAGTGTCGTCATGACCGGCCGCGACACGGAGGACCACCGGTACCGCGACTGGGACGCCGCGTACGTCCTCGGTGCGCTCAGCCCGCAGGACCGGCGCGCCTACGAGGAGCACCTGCGCACGTGCGACGAGTGCGCCGCGGCCGTGGCCGAGCTGGCCGGGATGCCCGGGCTGCTGCGGATGGTGCCGGCGCAGGAGGCCATGGACGGCGCCGACGACGCCGCCGCGGGCGACGTCGTGCAGCTGGCCGCGCTCGCGCACGCCGTCCGGCGCGTGCGTAGGCGTCGCATCGTCGCTCTCGTCGGCGCCGCCGCGGTCCTGCTCGTGGTCGGTGGCCTGGCCGGCACGTTCCTGGCGCGACCCGCGGCTCCGCCGCCGACCGCGAACCAGACGACCACCCTGCTCCTCGAACCGGTCGGCGACGTGGACGTCACGGCGGACCTCACGCTGGAGAAGAAGGGCTGGGGCACGCGGATCGACTGGCAGTGCACCTACCCGGCGGACGCGTGGCCGGACGGCGACGGGCCCACCTACGAGCTGGTCCTCGTCGACGACACGGGGGAGCGGACCGTCGTCGCGACGTGGCTGGCCCGCAACGCCGGCGCGCGGGGGCTCGGGGCGTCGTCGAGCATCGTCACGGAGGACATCCGCAGCGTCGAGATCCGGGTTGCGGGGTCGGACGCGCCGCTGGCGGAGGCGACGACCTAGGCTCGGTCGACCGTCGCCCGCCCCGACACCTGGATCGTGATCGCCGCGCGGTCGCCCAGCAACGCGCGCGCCGCGGGCGGAACCGGGACCCGGACCAGCCAGTGCCCCGGCGCGGTGTCCTCGTCCTTCAACGGCGGGGTGACCGCGGGGTCGGGCACCCAGTCACGGATCGCCCCGGCGATGGCCGAGCTCCAGACCGCCCACGACTGCGGCGGCGCCCCCTCCTCGAACGCGATGTCGACGACGAGGACGTCGGCCCAGTCGGCGGTCGACTCGAGGTGGTCGAGGAAGGAGAGGATGCCGCCCCTCTTGCGCAGCGAGACCAGCCTGAGCTGGAGCACGTGCCGCATCGTCGCGGACCGCTTCCCGGACGGATCGGTCGGTCGCGACGACGCCGTCGAGAGGTAGGTGCGCACCAGGGGCAAGGGGGTGCTCGCCTCGTCCGTCCGGGACGGGCGCTCGATCTGGATCGGGCACAGGTGGGCCGCGCTCTGCTCGTGCAGCACCACCGGGAGCCCTCGGATCGACAGCGACGCCTCGAGCTGCCAGTCCGTGTCGTCGTCGGGCAGGCCGGGCAGCGTGAAGTTGACCAGGTCGGCGCGGACCTCGACATCCCCGAAGAGGAAGCGCCGAAGGTTCTGGTAACCCTCCTCGGAGTTCACGATGCCGAACCGCCMGGAGTGGCTCCGGTGCACGAGCGCCCGCGGGGTCCCCTTCACGTAGGCGTTGTCGATCTGCACGAGGCCGTCGCTCCGGGCGCCCACCGCGCGGGCGGACAGGCCGGCGGCCGTCGCGTAGTCGGCCGAGTCCGTGCCGACGAGGCAGAAGAACCTGTCCTTGGGGAAGCCGTCGTCGGGCATCTCGGTCGCGTCGAACGCGTCCTGCTCGTGCGTTCCGGACCACGACAGGAACTCCCGCATGCGGGCCGGCCCGAAGATGTCGGCGCCGGCCACCCCCGTCAGGTCGCGCAGCCTCTCCAGCGATCCGAAGCCGACCGAGAACTCGATGCCGCCGTGCGGCGTGGCGTAGGTGAACACGCGGTCGACGAACGCCGTGGCTGCGTCCGCCCGCCCGCCCACCTCGGCGTCGTCCGGGATCGTGCGCTGGATCAGGGAGCGCACGATGAGGCCGCCCATCGAGTGCGCCACGAGGAACACCCGAGGAGCACCGGTCTGCTTGCGCACGAGCTTGATCAGGGTGAACAGGCTCTCGGCGGCGCGCTCGAGGCTGAACGCGTTGGGGTCGTTGGTGAGGTTCGGCGAGAACTCGTCGTAGAACCGGTGCACCCAGATCGACGCGGCCGGGATCGTGCCGGGCTCCTGGGTGCCCAGGTAGGCGAGCTGGTCCCCCTGCACGAGCAGCTGGTAGCCCTGGTCGATCATCAGGCGCAGCAGCGGACTCTCGAACTGGTGGAACACGGGCCGGTCGCCGCCGTCCACGCGGACCTGCACCGAGCCCTCGTTGAACCCGTAGAACGGGTCGTCCGTGGCTGCACCGATACCGGACGGACCGCCCGCGAACCCGCGGACGTAGATCACCGGAAGCCGGCCGTCGTTCGCGTACGTCATCGTCGCTCCTCGTCGTGCCCCGGTCTCTGTCCGGTCCGTTACCGGTGGATGTGGGCCCGCCAGTCGTCGGGGACCCGACCCTGCGGCCCGGGCACCGTCTGCTCGCGGGGCCGGTGCTCGGGCGCCGCGAGCGGCGGGCCGTCGGTGTAGTCGTCGGCCGGGAAGTCCCAGAACCAGTCCTCGTCGGGCTCGAACGTCCGCATGACCGGGTGGCCGGTCTCGCGGTAGTGCGCCGTCGCGTGCTGCGAGGGCGAGGTGTCGCAGCATCCGATGTGACCGCACGTCGCGCAGCGGCGCAGGTGGTACCACCAGCCGTCCGTCGCGTCGCACTCGAGACAGCCGGTGCCGCTGGGCGGTGCAGTCGGGTCGATCGTCACGCGGTGGGCCCCTCGGTCGGAGTGTAGGGAAGGCGGACGCGGAACCGGGTGGCGCCCGGCTCCGAGGTGACGGACAGGTCGCCGTGGTGCTTGCCGACGACGATGCGCCACGAGATGTCGAGGCCGAGGCCCGTACCCGAGCCCACCGGCTTCGTCGTGAAGAACGGTTCGAAGACGCGGTCGATGATCTCCGGCGGGATGCCCGGTCCGGTGTCGGCGACGACGACCTCGAGCCAGTCGTCGAGGCGCCGGGTGGAGATCGTCAGGGTCCCGGTGCCGTCCATCGCCTGGGCGGCGTTGTCGATGAGGTTCGTCCACACCTGGTTGAGCTCGGCACCGAACACGTGGATCGGCGGCAGGTCGCGGTCGAAGTCGCGCACGACCGTGATGCCGTCGAGCTTGCGGTCGAGCATCGTCAGCGTGCTCTCGAGCAGCTCGTGCACGTCGAGCACCTGGTCGGGTGCCCGGCCGATCTGCGAGTACTGCTTGGCGGCGCCGACGAGGGCCGAGATGCGCGTCGTGGCGTCCTCGACCTCCGACATCAGTGACTCGGTCTCGAGCGTGTAGGCGAGCCAGCGGACCGCCCCCTCGAGCACCTCGTCGCCGACGTAGGAGGCGACGTTGTCCAGCCACGCGGTGCTCAGACCGGCCGTCACGAAGCTCTCCGCGAGCTCCCAGCCGCCCTGGATGCCGTGGTCGTCCATCCAGTCGCCGACGGCGTCCTCGAGGTCCGACACCTCCATGGCGCTCGGCGTCTTGCCCGACGCGCGGGTCGCGGCGTACGCGGCGACCGCCTTCTCCTGCAGGTGGATGATCTGGGCCAGCTGCGCGCGGTCGTAGGTGCCGGACGCGATGAGCGCGAGCTTGTGGCGCATCCCGGCCACGCGTTCGCGCAGCGTGGCGGTCGCCCGCGTCGCCGCCGCGGCCGGGTTGTTGAGCTCGTGCGTGAGGCCCGCCGACAACGACCCCAGCGCCTGGAGCCGCTCGCGCTGGCCGATGACCTGCTGCGAGGTCTGCTGCCCGAAGAAGAGCCCCTCGAGCAGGTGCACCGCCATCGGGAACCAGTCGTTCATGAAGCTCGCGAAGTCGGCGGCGCCGAGGACGTAGTACCGCGACGGCTCGAGGACCCGCAGCGTCTGGGAGTAGACCTGCGGCACCCGGTCACCCAGGTAGGAGGCCCAGGCGCCGGCGTACACGCCCACCTGGCTGGTGCGCGCCACCTCGACGTCGTCGGTCCCGACCCGCCGGTACATCGCGAGCGACCCGTCGAGCATCACGTAGAAGTCCGTCGCCGGGTCGCCCTCGCGGTACAGGACGCCGGGGTCGATGTGCTCGACGTGGCCGCGAGCGCACAGCCAGAGCAGCTGCTCGGAGCTGAGCCGCTCGAACAGGAAGAGCGTCCGGAGCTCGTCGATGTCGCAGGCGAGCTGCTTGCGGGTGATCGTCGCCGGTTCGTCGATGGTGGTCACAGCTGCTCCAGGTAGCGGTGGAGGGTGATGGTCACAGCTGCTCCAGATAGCGGTGGACCAACATGACGGCCATGGCGCCCTCACCGACGGCGCTGGCCACACGCTTGGCGGACTCGGCGCGCACGTCGCCGGCCGCGAACACCCCGGGGACGCTGGTCTCCAGGTGGTAGGGCGGCCGGTCGAGCGGCCACGAGTCGGGCGTCTGCCCGTCGACGAGCAGGTCGTGCCCCGCGCAGACGAAGCCGTGCGAGTCGCGGTCGACCACGCCGTCGAGCCAGGTCGTCAGCGGGGCGGCGCCGATGAACACGAACAGCCAGCCCGTATCGACCGTGCGCTTCTCGCCCGTGCCGATGTCGCGCAGCACGAGCTGCTCGAGGTGGTCGTCCCCGACGGCCTCGACGACCTCGGTCTGCGTGACCACCCGGATCCGCGGGTTCCGCTCCACCTGCTCGATCAGGTAGTGCGACATCGACTGCGTCAGGGACGGCGCCCGGACGACGAGAGTCACCGAGCGCGCGTGGGCCGACAGGAACATCGCCGCCTGGCCGGCCGAGTTGGCGCCGCCGACGATGTAGATGTCCTTGTCGGAGCATGCGGTCGCCTCGGTGAGGGCCGATCCGTAGTACACGCCGCGACCGGTGAGGGCACCGATGCCCGGGCCGTCGAGCTCCCGGTAGGCGACGCCGCTGGCCAGGATCACCGTGTGTGCGTCGACGGAGCTGCCGTCGGCGAACAGGACCGACCGTGCGGCGCCGTTCACCTCGAGCCCGACCGCGTCCTGGGTCAGCACGATCTCGGCGCCGAACTTCAGTGCCTGCCGCCGCGCGCGGTCCGTCAGCTGCGCACCGGACACCCCGTCGGGGAAGCCGAGGTAGTTCTCGATGCGCGAGCTCTGCCCCGCCTGGCCGCCCGTCGCCGACCGCTCGACGAGCGCCGTCCGCAGACCCTCCGACGCCCCGTACAGCGCGGCGCTGAGCCCGGCCGGGCCGCCGCCGATGACGACGAGGTCGTAGAACTCCTCGGTCGGTGCGACCGAGAGCCCGACCTCGGCCGCGAGCTCGGCGTCGGTGGGGGCGACGAGGGCCTTCGCCGCCGTGGTGATCACTAGCGGGAGGTCAAGGCCGTCGGCGCCCGCGACCTCCAGGAGCCGCCGACCCTCGGGCTCGTCGGACGCGTACCAGCGGTACGCCACCTGGTTGCGGGCGAGGAACTCCCGCACCTCGGACGACCGCGCCGACCAGCGGTGCCCGACGACCTTCGTCTCGGGGACGGCCTTGCGCGAGGTCGTCTTCCACGCCTTGAGCTGCGCGTCGATGACCGGGTAGAACTTCTCCTCCGGCGGGTCCCACGGCTTGAGCAGGTAGTGGTCGAGGTCGATGACGTTGACCGCGTCGATCGCCACGTCCGTGTCGGCGTAGGCGGTGAGCAGGATGCGTCGCGCGTACGGGAAGAGGTCCATGGCCTGCTCGAGGAACTCCAGGCCGTTCATGTCCGGCATCCGGTGGTCCGCGAGCAGGATCGCGACCTGGTCGCCCCGCAGCTTCAGCTCCCGGCACGCGTCCAGCGCCGCGGCGCCCGACTCGGCGCGCACCACGCGGAAGTGCTCGCCGTAGTGGCGTCGCAGGTCACGTGCGACCGACCGGGACACGACCGGGTCGTCGTCGACCGTCAGGAGGACCGGTTGGCGTTGCACCTGCTCCACATGACTCCCTCGGCTCGTTCCTTCACCCACAGTCTGTGCTCCGCAGCCCGAATTGTCAGTCGCCGACGACGAGGGCACGACCCGCGGTGACGCGGACCAGCTCGTCGAACGACGTCGGGAAGATCGTGTGCGGCGTGCCGCCGGCCGCCCAGACCTGCGGATAGTCAGCGAGCGCGACGTCGACGACCGTCTCGACGGGCGCCGGGTGGCCCACCGGGGCGACGCCGCCGACGGCCTGCCCGGTCGCGGCGCGCACCTGGTCCGGCGTGGCGCGGGCGATGTGTCCCTTGCCCAGCGCGACCGCGAGTGCGGCCGTGTCGACCCGGTGCCGCCCGCTCGTCAGCACCAGCAGCGGTTCGTCGTCGGCCCAGAAGATGAGGCTGTTCGCGATGGCACCCACCTCGACCCCGAGCGCCGCAGCCGCCTCGGGCGCGGTCCGCGCGGAGTCGGGCAGCTCACGCACGACGCCGGTGACGCCCGCGTCGGCCAAGGCGGTCGCGACCAGTCGGGAGCGGACGGGAAGCTCGGTCACACGGACTCCTTCGGGGGCCGGCGGCGGCGGGGCTGCAGGCGGATGTTCGGCAGCTCCGGTGCGGGGATGCGCAGGTCGCCGTGACCCTGCACCACACCGAAGCGCTCCGCACGGTCGGGTGATTCCCAGTCGGCACGTGCGGCCGCGATGTCGGCGTGGTCGCGGCCGACGAAGTTCCACCACATCACGAGGTCGTGCTCGAACGGCGCCCCGCCGAGGAGCAGCACCCGCGCCCCGTCCCGGGACCGCAGGTGCACCGACGCGCGGCCGTCCCCGAGGTAGAGCAGACCGCTGGGCTCGTGAGGCGTTCCCGCGACCTCGAGCGCCCCGTCGACGACGAGGACGGCGTGCTCGAACCCGGGGACGAGGGGGATCTCGGCCGAGGCCCCGGCGTCGACCGTGACCTCGGCGCCCAGGAGGGGCGTGTGCACCCGTGCCGGCGACGCGAGACCGTCGACCTGCCCGATGAAGACGGTCGCCCGGACCCCGGGCGCCTCCCAGACCGGCAGGTCGCTCACCTGCTCGAACCCGGGGCCACCCTGCGACACCGGGTCGGGCAGCGCGACCCACAGCTGCGCGGCGTGCAGCAGCGGCTCGGAGCCCAGCGAGAACTCCGAGTGCGACACCCCGTGGCCGGCGGTCATGAGGTTCAGCTGCCCTGGCCGGACGATCGCCTCGGAGCCGACGCTGTCGCGGTGCAGGATCTCGCCCGCGATCGGCCACGTGACCGTCTGCAGGCCCGTGTGCGGGTGGGGGAGCACCCGCATGTCGACGTTCTGCGGACCGAACTCGTCGAGGAAGCACCAGGCGCCGACCAGCGGGAGGCCGCGCTGCGGGAGCGTCCGGCGCACCCGCATGGCGCGCACCCCGCCCAGCGGCACGTCGCGCGACGGATGGAGCTCGACCACGGGACCGTGCGTCGGCACCAGGTCGCACAGCTCGGGGACCGGTCGCACCTCGAGGTTCGTCACGAGCACCACCCTAGAAGTCGGACCTCACACGCGGCGACCGTCGCGCGTCTGCACACTGTGAGCGTGAAACAACCCTTCGAGCGGGTGGTCGCTGCGCACGGGCCCACCGTGCTGCGCGTCTGTCGCGCGGTCGTCGGTCCCGTGGACGCCGACGACGCCTGGTCGGAGACGTTCCTGTCCGCGCTGCGCGCGTACCCGGACCTGCCCGCCGACGCGAACGTCGAGGCGTGGCTGGTGACCATCGCGCACCGCAAGGCGATCGACGTCGTCCGCCGGGCCGCCCGCCAGGCCGTCCCGGTGGCCGACGTCCCGGACCGACCGGCCACGTACGACGGCCGCGACCTGGACCTGTGGTCGGCGCTGGCCGCCCTGCCCGACAAGCAGCGGCAGGTCGTCGCCTACCACCACCTCGGCGGCCTGCCCTACGACGACGTCGCCGCGCTGCTCGGCGGGACCGCCGCGGCCGCCCGACGCGCCGGCTCGGACGGCATCGCGACCCTGCGCAGGACCTACCCCGGCATCGACGGAGGACGACGATGAGCGACGAGACACCGACCGGCCTCCTGACGGCGGTCGACCCCTCCGACCTGGCGCGGCTGCACGCGCGGCTCGAGACGGACGCGCTGGTCGACGTCGCCTACCGGACGATGGACAGCCCGGTCGGCACCCTGCTGCTGGCCCGCACCCGCGAGGGCCTGGTCCGGGTCGCGTTCGCGGTGCAGGACCACGAGGCGGTCCTGCAGGCGCTCTCCGACGAGATCAGTCCGCGGGTGCTCGAAGCACCCGGACGGCTGGACGACGTCGCCCGCGAGCTCGACGAGTACTTCGCCGGCCGGCGCAGCGCGTTCGACGTGCCGCTCGACCTGCGGCTGCTGCGGGGGTTCCGCCGGGCGGTGGTCGAGCACCTGCCCGACATCGCCTACGGCCGGACCGCGAGCTACGCCGAGATGGCCACCCGGGCCGGCAGCCCGAAGGCGGTCCGCGCGGTCGGGACGGCGTGCGCGCTCAACCCGCTGCCGCTCGTCCTGCCCTGCCACCGCGTGGTCCGCTCGGACGGCTCCCCGGGGCAGTACGCCGGGGGAGCGGACGCCAAGCTGACCCTGCTCGCCCTGGAGACCCGGGGGATCGCCGCGTAGCGTCGGTGGCATGTGCCGGAACATCACCACGCTACGCGGCCTCGAGCCGCCCGCCACGTCCGAGGAGATCACCGCCGCCGCGCGCCAGTACGTGCGCAAGGTGACGGGGGTCCAGACGCTCACCGACAAGACGCGCGACCCGTTCGAGGCTGCCGTCGCGGAGATCGCCGCGATCACCGCCCGGCTGCTCGACGAGCTGCCCGAGCGCCGTCAGCCGCCCACCACCGTGCCGCCGCTGCGCCGCGCGGACGTGCAGGCGCGCATCGCGGCCCGCGAGGCGCACGAACGCGCCCACGAGCTGGGTCTGCCGCACGAGCACGAGGACGACGACGACCTGGCCCACGTCTAGCGCAGGGGCCACTCCACGAGCCGGGGGATCCCGGTCGGCGCGACCGCGGCCAGCGCCAGGAACCGTGCCTCGGCGCGGTGCAGGCGGATGTGCTCGTCGAGCGACCAGGTCGGGCCGTTGCTCAGCACCATCCCGCACGCGCAGCCGATGGTGACGCGGCCATCGTCTGTCTGGACGACCTGACCGACGGTGGTGTGCTCGGTCGCGGCACGCAGCTTGGCGTGCCGCATCTCGGCGCTGACGGCAGGTGGGGTCTCGTACGACACGGCCCCATCGTCCCTCATCGCTCGGAGTGCAGCTCTTCCATCTCCTGGTCGAGCTGGTCGAGCTCGAACGACTCGTCCCACGCGCCGCCGCCGAGGCTCGGCATCATGGCGCGCAGCCGGGGCTGCCACTCCTGCGCCCGGTCGGGGAAGCAGCGCTCGAGCAGGTCCAGCATCGTCGCGACGGCGGTCGACGCACCCGGCGAGGCGCCGAGCAGGCCGGCGATCGAGCCGTCGCCCGACGTGACGAGCTCGGTGCCGAACTCGAGCACGCCGCCGAGCTTCTTGTCCCTCTTGATCACCTGGACGCGCTGGCCCGCGGTGATGAGCTCCCAGTCGCGGGGGTGCGCGCCGGGCATGAACGCGCGCAGCGTGCGGAGCCGGTCGGTGTCGTTGGCCGTCACCTCTCCGACGAGGTACTTGACCAGGTCGAGGTTCTTCACGCCGACCGCGAGCATCGGGACCAGGTTGCCCGGGCGCACGGAGCGCAGCAGGTCGGTCCACGAGCCGTTCTTGAGGAACTTCATGCTCCAGCCCGCGTACGGGCCGAACATCAGCGCCGAGCCGCCGTCGACCACGCGGGCGTCGAGGTGCGGGACCGACATCGGGGGAGCGCCCACGTCGGCCTTGCCGTAGACCTTGGCCTGGTGCGCCGCGACGAGCTCCGGGTTGGTGGTGCGCAGGAACTGCCCGCTGATCGGGAACCCGCCGAACCCGCGCGCCTCCGGGATGCCCGAGCGCTGCAGGAGCCGCAGGGCGCCACCGCCCGCGCCGATGAACACGAACCGGGCGCTGACCTTGCGGGCACGCACGTGACCGTTCCAGCGACGGTCCTTGATGCGCAGGCGCCAGGTGCCGTCGCGCCGCTGCGAGAGCCGCGTGACCTCGCTCTCGAGGTGCAGACGGGCGCCGCGGGCGACCGCGTCGGTGACCATCGCGTTGGTCAGGCGGCCGAAGTCGACGTCGGTGCCGGCGGCCGAGCGGGTCGCGGCGACGACCTCGTCGCCGTCGCGGTCGGCCATGAGCAGCGGAGCCCACCGGGCGATCTGCTCGGGATCGGTGCTGAACTCGATGTCGTCGAAGAGCGGGTGCGTCCGCAGCGTCTCGTAGCGGCGACGCAGGTAGTCCGCGTTGGCCTCGCCACGCACGAACGTCATGTGCGGGGTGCTCGACAGGAAGCCGTCACCGCCCGGCAGCCGGTCCGCGGTGGCCAGGTGGTTCCACAGCTCGCGGGACAGCTCGAACTGCTCGTTGATCGCGACGGCCTTGCTGATGTCGATCGAGCCGTCGGGACGCTCGGGCGTGTAGTTGAGCTCGCAGAGGGCGGCGTGGCCCGTGCCCGCGTTGTTCCAGGCGTTCGTGCTCTCCTGGGCCAGACCGGGCCGGACCTCGTGGATCTCGACGGTCCAGGTGGGCTCGAGGGTGGTGATCAGAGCGGCCAGCGTGGCGCTCATGATCCCGCCGCCGACGAGGACGACGTCTACCGTTTCTTCGCTGTGCGCCACGTCTTCGATCGTATGTTGACGTCGAGATACCTCCACGTCCGGCGCCTGTGATCTTGGTCGCGGGCCTACGTCACACTTGTGCCGACCCGTGGTTCGTGCGTGCACCGAGGACCGGAGCGGGGTAGAACGAAGTCATGACCGCCGACCGGGACCTGACCTCCGACCCGTCCGCCGAGCACCTGGCGGACCGCCTGCAGTCGCAGGCCGATCTCGACGCGGCCGACGCCCGCTCGGGCGGCAACCCGTCGCGCGCGCCGCGCTCCCTGCACTCCGTCGAGCTCGAGGCCGACGACGAGGCGATCGCCAGCAGCGACGAGTGGGACGACCCCGAGCGCCTCTGAGCGGTCAGGTCAGCCGGATCCCGCGCGCCCGCAGCTGACGCGCCAACGACTGCCCGTCCGGACCCTGGATCACCGCGATGCCGTCGAGGCTCGCCCGGCGCTCGGCGCGCAGCGAGTCGGTCGTCGGCGCGGGGACGCCGTGCGCCAGGACGTGCTCGCCGAACGTCAGCTGACGGATCAGGATCGCGAGCACGTGCTCCGGGTGGTGCTGCGCGGCACCCGCGTAGATCTGCGGGTCGCGCTGCCCGTCGTCGCCCACGAGGATCCAGCGGACGTGCGGCAGCTCCCGCATGAGGCGGCGCAGCTGCGTGATCTTGTGGGCCGGCCCGCTGCGGAACCACCCGCTGTTCGTCGGACCCCAGTCGGTCATGAGCAGCGGCCCGGCGGGGAACCGGTACTCGCGCAGGAACCGGCCGACCGTCGGCGCCGCGTTCCACGCGCCGGTGGACAGGTACACGACCGGGAGCCGTTCGTCGCGGTCCAGCAGCTCGGAGTACAGGGACGACATGCCCGGAACGGGCTCGCGCGCGTTCTCGTGCCGCATGAACACGTTCCACGCCGCGACGAGAGGACGGGGCAGGCGCGTGACCATCACCGTGTCGTCGATGTCGCTGACGATGCCGAACCGCACCTCGGGCCCGATCACGTGCACCGGCGCGGTCGCCGTGGCGCCGTCCTGCGTGGTCAGCCGGATGTCGTGCCACCCAGGGTCGAGGTCCGCGGTCAGGACGACGTCGACGTACCCGCCGCGGTCCGTCGTGACGTGGTGCACCCGGCCGCCCACGTGGACGTCGATCACCGCGTCCGACACCTGCGCGGTCGCGAAGCTGCGCCACCCGCGCAGGGCGGGAGCGGCAGGCTCGCCGGCCTGCGCGTTCCCGCCCGCGCCGGGGAGGTCCTCGTCGCGCACGATGGGCGCCGCCAGCAGGGCCCGCGCCATGACGCGGACCCAGCCCGGGGCGCCGTAGCTGGCGTACGGCTCGATCCGGACCGTCCAGCCGCGCCGGCGCAGCCGGCTGGCCACGCGCCGGTCCAGCGCGCTCTCGAGGCGCGCCGCGACGTGCGGACGTGCGCTGCGCACCTCAGACGTCACGCACTGTCCTTCGTGGCGGCCTTCTTGGCCGAGGACTTCTCGGTGGAGGAGGTGCCGGTGGTCAGCTCGCCGCCCACGGACTCGAGGTGCGCGCGCACGAACCAGTGGAACAGCTCGAGCTCGTGCAGGTGCCCGATCAGCAGGTCGTTCGTCACGTCGTCGATCTCCTCGACGTCGGTGGCGGCCTTGCGGTGATCGGTGATGACGCCGACGTAGACCACGTCGAGAGCGCCGAGGTGCGCGATCGCGCTGTCCCGCCCGATCGAGTAGTCGTCCCAGGTGCGGTTCTTCACCAGCGCGCCCGGGGTGCCCACCGGAGCGACCCCCAGGGTCGCGATGCGCTCGGCGATCGCGTCGACCATGAGCCGCACGGCGTCCACCTGCGGATCGATCATCTCGTGCACCGCGATGAAGTGGGGTCCGACGACGTTCCAGTGGATGTGCTTGAGGGTGAGCGCGAGGTCGTTCAGCGCGTCGAGCCGCTGCTGCAGGACCGCGGCGACGTCGGCTCCCTGCTGGGCGGTCAGGGACGGGACGGTGTACTTGGGCAGTGCCATGACGACTCCTCGGATCTGTGTGTCACGCCACCGTGCCAAAGGTGTCGCGGTCTCGCCATCGCTCACGCGAAGGGGTCGCCTTTCTCCGCGTACCGCGCGACCACCTCGTCGGGTGTCAGCTGCTTCAGGCCGGGTCCGATCTCGTCCCACCAGCGGGGCGCCGCGACGTGCGGGTACTCACGGCCGCGCAAGGAGTAGGGCGTGATCGTGGTCTTCGCCGGGTGGTTCTGGGACCAGTCGATCAGCACCTTGCCGCCGCGCAGGTCCTTCTTCATGATCGCGACGACGAGGCTCGAGTTGGCCGCCGCGATCTCGTAGGCCAGGTCGTGGGCGTACTGCCGCACCTCCATGACGCTCTGGGTGCCCGGCAGCGGCGCGTACAGCTGCATGCCCTTGCTGCCCGAGGTCACGGGCACGATCACGTCGAGCCCGTCCTGGCGCAGCCGGTCGGCGACGAGGTGCGCGACCTTGGCGCAGGCCTCCAGGCCGGCCGGGGGACCGGGGTCGAGGTCGACGACGAGCCGGTCCGGCTTGTGGATCGCCCCGCGCGGCCCGACCCGCCACTGCGGGGTGTGCAGCTCCAGCGCGCCCTGGTTCGCGGCCCAGACGAGTCCCGCGAGGTCGTCGAGGAAGGGCAGCTCCAGCACCGTGCCCTCGTCGTCGGAGCCCGGGGCGGCGCTGATCTTCTGCCGACGGACCCATGCCGGCGCCCCGCGGGGCGTGTTCTTCTCGAAGAACTTCTCGCCGTCCACGCCGTCGGGCCAGCGGATGCGGGTCACCGGCCGGTCCTTCAGCTGCGCGAGCAGCGCCGGCGCGACGCCGACCGAGTAGTTCATGACCTCGGCCTTGGTCATCCCCGTCGCGGGGTACATGACCTTCTCCAGGTGGCTCACGCGGACCGCACGGCCCTCCACGTCCACCATCTGCCGTTCAGGCGTCACGGCTGCTCCCAGGGATCGGCGTCGGTGTCGGTGCGCACGCCGCGCACCACGGGCTGGCGCAGGCGCCCCGTCGGGTTGCGGGCCAGGTACAGGGTGTCGACGACGACGACAGGGTCGACCCAGTGCGTCCCGCGCGCATCCTCGGGCGGGATGTCCTCGTCGAACGGCGACCCGTCCCGCGCGTGCTCGTCCAGCAGCTGCCGCATCCGCGTCGCCTTCGCGCCGCTCAGCCCGCTGCCCGCCCGTCCCAGGTAGCGCAGCCTGCCGTCCGCGTCGCGGGCGCCGAACAGGACCGCCCCGAGCCGCCCGGACCCCGTGGTCTCGACCCGCCAGCCGCACACGAGAGCCGCCCGCGTCCGGCGGTGCGGGGCCTTGACCCACTCCTCGGACCGGCGGCCGGGGTGGTAGAGCGACGAGCGCTTCTTGGCGACGACGCCCTCGAGCCCGAGCTGCTTGGTCACGCCCCAGAGCTCCTGGCCGTCGGGGTAGACGGGCGAGAGCTGCACGTTCGCCGGCAGCTCGAGCTGCTGCAGGACGGCGCGGCGGTCGTCGTAGGTCGTCCGGGTGAGGTCGGCGCCCGCCAGCCGGAGGACGTCGAACACCATGAACGTCACCGGCTGACGCGCCGCGAGGGCGGCCGCCCGACGCACGTCGCGCACGTGCATGCGCTCGGCCAGGGCCGTGAACGAGGGGATCCCGTCGGCCAGGAGGACGATCTCACCGTCCAGGATCGCGTCCTGGACCGCGACCAGTCCGGCCAGCTCCGGGTAGGCGGGCGTGATCTCGCGCTCCTGCCTGCTCCACAGCCGCAGCGCACCGGACGTGGTGTCCGAGAGCGCCCGGACGCCGTCCCACTTGACCTCGTACGACCACTGCGGGCCGCGCGGAAGCTCCGTCGGACCGGTCGCGGGGGTGGCGAGCATGGGCTCCACGGGTACATCCTGCCTGGTAGCAGTCGTGCCTGGAGAGCAGCCGCGCGACCGAACCTCACACGGACGGAAGGCACACACACCATGCGAGCGATCTGGAAGGGCTCGGTCGCCTTCGGGCTGGTCAACGTCCCCGTGCGCCTGTACTCGGCGACGGGGGAGCACGAGGTGACGCTGCACCAGGTGCACCGCGAGGACGGCGGCCGGATCCGCTACCGCAAGTTCTGCAGCATCGACGGCGAGCCGGTCGAGATGTCGGACATCGCGAAGGGCTACGAGACCGAGGACGGCGAGCTGGTCGTGCTCACCGACGAGGACTTCCGCTCCCTGCCGCTGTCGACGGAGCGCGAGATCGAGGTGCTCGAGTTCGTGCCGGTGGACCAGGTCGACCCGATCCTGCTGCAGAAGACCTACTACCTCGAGCCCGAGAAGACCGCCGCCAAGCCGTACGCGCTGCTGCGCGGGGCGCTGGAGCAGGCCGACCGCGTCGCGGTGGTCAAGGTGGCGCTGCGGCAGCGCGAGTCGATGGCGATCCTTCGCGTCCGCGACAAGGTCATCGTCATGCAGACCCTGCTCTGGCCCGACGAGATCCGCGCCGTCGACTTCCCGGTCCTCGACGACGAGGTGACGGTCCGGCCGCAGGAGCTCGCGATGGCGTCGTCCCTGGTCGACTCGCTGGCCGCGGACTTCGACCCGAACCAGTACGAGGACCGGTACGCCGGCGCGCTCGAGGCGATGATCCAGGCCAAGGTCTCCTCCGGCGACACCCAGTCCGTGCCCGTGCCCCCCGGCGAGGAGGAGTCCGGCGAGGGCGGCGGCGACGTCGTCGACCTGCTCGCGGCCCTGCAGCGCAGCGTCGAGAAGGCCCGCAGCGCGCGGGGTGAGGAGCCGGCCGAGGCTCCCAAGGAGGAGCCGAAGAAGCGTAAGTCCAAGGCGTCGTGAGCCCGTCGGACCGCTCGGCGTCCGACCGGCAGGCGGACGCCGTGGCGGCCCTGCGCCGGATCGCGTTCCTGCTCGAGCGGGCCCAGGCGAGCGCCTACCGCAGCGAGGCGTTCCGCAAGGCTGCCGTGAGCGTCGAGAAGCAGGACGCGAAGCGGCTGGCCGTGCTCGAGACCACGGGTGCACTGGCGACCCTGCCGTCGGTCGGTGCACGCACCGCGGACGTGGTCGCGCACGTGCTGCGGGGCAAGCCGGTGGAGTACCTCGACACGCTCGAGGAGGAGTACGCGTCCTCGTCGCTGGAGCCCGCGGCGGCCGCGCTGCGCCGGGCGCTGCGGGGCGACCTGCACGCGCACACCGAGGCCAGCGACGGGTCCACGCCGATCCAGGAGATGGTGCTGGCCGCGATGGAGCTCGGGCACGACTACCTGGCGATCACGGACCACTCGCCCCGTCTCACGGTCGCGAACGGGCTGTCGGCACCGCGGCTGCGAGCCCAGCTGGACCAGGTCGCCGCGCTGAACGGCGTGGTCGGACCGTTCCGGGTGCTGACGGGCATCGAGGTCGACATCCTCGACGACGGCGGCCTGGACCAGGACCCGGACCTGCTCGACCAGCTGGACGTCGTCGTCGCGTCGGTGCACTCGAAGCTGCGCATGGACCGCGGACCGATGACCGAGCGGATGCTCGCCGCGGTCCGCAACCCGCGCACCGACGTGCTCGGGCACTGCACGGGGCGCCAGATCAAGGGCAAGAGCCGCCCGCAGAGCGAGTTCGACGCCCGCCGGGTCTTCGACGCCTGCGCCGAGAACGGCGTCGCCGTGGAGATCAACTGCCGACCCGACCGGCTCGACCCGCCGCACGAGCTCCTGGACGTGGCGATCGAGGCCGGATGCCTGTTCTCGATCGACACGGACGCGCACGCTCCGGGTCAGCTGGACTGGCTCGGTGCGGGCTGCGAGCGTGCCGCCCAGCACGACCTGGACCCCGCCCGGATCATCACGACGTGGCCCCTGGACGACCTGCTGGCGCGTGCGCACAGGTGACACGACACGCCCCGTCTCGGTCCCAGGGCCGTTCTCGGGTTAGTGTCAGCCGGTCGTCCCCGGGCAAGTCGGTTCTCCCTGCGCGCCCGGGCACACCTCGGCCCGCACCTGGGCCTGCATGTCCCGAGTGAACAAGGAGCACATCTAGTGAGCGTGAACCGCACCGAGCTCGTCCAGGCCCTCGCCGCCAAGGCGGGCCTCACCAACACGGACGCCGACAAGGCTCTGAAGGCCTTCCAGGAGGTCGTGGTCGAGAACCTTGCCAAGGGCGAGGCCGTCACGATCCCCGGTTTCCTCGCCGTCGCCCGCGCTGAGCGTGGTGCCCGCACCGGTATCAACCCGCAGACCGGTGAGAAGCTCGAGATCCCCGCGGGCTTCCGCGTGAAGCTCACCGCCGGCAGCGCCCTCAAGCGCGCCGTGCAGGGCTGACCCAGCACCTCCGTACGCCAGGCCGGGCCTCCGATCCTCACGGATCGGGGGCCTGACCTCGTATGATCTTGGGAACGACTCTCAGGAAGGTGGCTCTGCCATGGTGGTCGTCCCGCGTCAGACGCGGCAGCGTGCCGAGATCCTCGACCTGCTCGAGGACATCGACGAGTTCCGCAGCGCCCAGCAGCTGCACGAGATCCTGCGGTCCCGTGGCTCGAGCGTGGGTCTGGCGACCGTCTACCGGGCCGTGCAGAGCCTCTCCGAGCACGGTGACGTCGACGTCCTGCGCACGGAGGAGGGGGAGTCGGTCTACCGCCTCTGCGAGCAGCGCAGCCACCACCACCACCTCGTGTGCCGGTCCTGCGGTCGGACCGTCGAGATCGAGGCCGGGCAGGCCGAGTCCTGGGCCGCCCAGGTCGGCGCCGCCAACGGCTTCGACGACGTCGAGCACACCATCGAGCTCATCGGGACCTGCGCGGCCTGCCGCGCCGCCGCCGCGTCCTAGTCGGGAGTCCGGCGCCCCACGACCTGCGGCAGCACCCACCAGCACCCGAAGAGCACGACGACCGACGCGACGCCGATGATCCGCCCCTCGGTCCGGCCTAGGACGACGTCGAACAGCAGCATCGCGCCGCCGGCCAGCACGAGGGCGAGCACGAACAGCCCCACGCGGGCGAACGCGTTCCCCCAGGCGACGAGCTGCGGCTTGAGGCGTCGGCGGAACAGCACCCGGTGCATGCTGACGGGCGTGAGCAGCAGCGCCGTCGCGAGCACGGCCAGGACGACCAGGACCAGGTAGAGGTTGCGCTGGTAGGTGTCCAGCGACTCGAACCGCTGCTGGAACGGGATGGTCAGCAGGAAGCCCGTGAGGATCTGCGTGCCGGTCTGCGAGACGCGCAGCTCCTGCAGCAGCTCGTTCCAGTTCCGGTCGGCGCGCTCGTTGGCTGTCTCGGTCCGGCCGTCGTCCGGGGCCACGTCGTCGTGCTGCACCCGACACCTCCTCGTGAGTTGCCAGGATCATGCCGCACGGTCGGCCCCAGGGCACACTTGAGCCCGTGACCCGACTGCACGACGCCGACCGCCGCGACTTCGCCTCCGACAACTACGCAGGGACCCACCCCGAGATCCTCGCCGCGATCGCCGCGGCGAACGGGGGCCACCAGACCGCCTACGGCGAGGACGTGTACACCGCACGCCTCCAGACCGTGGTCCAGGAGCACTTCGGGCCGACGGCCACCGCGTTCCCGGTGTTCAACGGGACGGGCGCCAACGTGCTGTCGCTGCAGTCGGTGCTCCCGCGCTGGGGAGCCGTGGTGTGCGCCGAGACCGCCCACATCCACACGGACGAGAACGGCGCACCCGAGCGGATGGGCGCCCTCAAGCTGCTGACCGTCAGCACGCCCGACGGCAAGCTCACGCCCGACCTCGTCGCCACCCAGGCGTGGGGGTTCGGCGACGAGCACCGCGCCCAGCCGGGCGTCGTCTCGATCACGCAGAGCACCGAGCTCGGCACGCTCTACACGCCCGACGAGATCCGCGCCCTCGCTGACCAGGCGCACGCCCTGGACATGCGGCTCCACCTCGACGGCGCCCGGATCTCGAACGCGGCGGCCGCGCTGGACCTGCCCCTGCGCGCGTTCACGACCGACGCGGGCGTCGACCTCGTCTCGCTCGGCGGGACGAAGAACGGGCTGCTGTTCGGCGAGGCAGTCGTGGTGCTCTCGCCGGAGGCCGACGGCGGCCTGACCTACCTGCGCAAGATGGACATGCAGCTCGCCTCGAAGATGCGCTTCGTGTCCGCGCAGCTGATCGCCCTGTACGAGGGCGACCTGTGGCTGCGGTCCGCCGGGCACGCGAACGCGATGGCGGCGCGCCTCCGCACGGGCATCGAGAGCCTGCCCGGGGTGCACGTCACGCGGCCCACCCAGGCGAACGGCGTCTTCGTCGTGTTCCCGGCGGGCGTCGCCGAGGCGCTGCGACGCCGGTGGCGGTTCTACGACTGGGACGTGGCCACCGGCGAGGTCCGCCTCATGTGCTCGTTCGACACGACGGAGGCGGACGTCGACGAGCTGGTCGCCGCCGTGGCCGACGCCGTCGTCTGACGGATCACGCCCGCCGCGCGGCGTCCTCGATCCGCGCGCGGTGGGCTGCCCAGTCGGCGTCGTCGTGGCGCGACGGGCCCGGGCCGACGAGCCCCTCACGCAGGATGTCGGCGTGGCCGGCGTGCCGGTTGGTCTCGGTCAGGACGTGGACCATGACGTTGAGCAGGAGCACGTCGGGACGCGGCCACCACGGCACGTGGCCGGGGGCGTCGATCGGCAGCGCCTCGATCGTGTCGTCGGCGTGCCGGCACGCGCGCTGGTACCGGTCGACGATCTCGGCGCGGGACTCGCGCTCCGACACCCACATGTGGTCGGGGTTCGCGTAACCCGGCTCGTCGAACCGCGGCAGCGGATCGGAGAACGGTCGATCGAAGACCAGGCCGAGGTAGCACGCCTCCGACAGGGTCAGGTGCTTGACCAGGCCGAGCAGGTTCGTCCCGGTCGCCGTGAGCGGGCGGCGGACGTCGTACTCGGACAGGCCGTCCAGCGTCGCCAGGAGCGAGCCGCGCACGTCGCGCAGGTCGTCGAGGAGGTAGGCCTTGGCGAAGTCGTCGATCATCCGACAGAGCCTGTCAGACGAACGACGCCCCCGGCTCCGAGGAGCCGAGGGCGTCGTTCAGGGGTTCGTCAGCTGCGGCCGCGGGCCGGGCCGTGGCTGGGGCGCGAGGCGCCCTGGCCCGGACGCGGGCCCGTGTCCTGACGGATCCGCAGCGGACGGCCGGCGACGCGCGTGCGCGCCAGACGGTCGATGACCTCGGGGGTCAGGCCGGCCGGGATGTCGACCAGCGCGAAGCTGCCGAAGATGTCGATCTTGCCGACGTCCTTGCCGGTCAGGCCACCCTCGCCGGTGAGCGCGCCCACCAGGGCGCCCGGCTGGAGACCGTCACGGTGACCGACCGCCACGCGCCAGCGCGGGGACCCGCCGGCGATGTGCGTGCTGGTGTTGCGGCGCTCGCGCTCCGGACGGTCGTAGCCTCGCTCGTTGTCGCGGTCACGGCCGTTCCCACCGGTCAGGTGCGCACGCGACAGGGCGTCGTCCAGGTCGTCGCCGGACGCGGCCACGGGGCCCTCGTCGCCGACCGCGAGGGCGGTCAGGACAGCAAGGAGGTCGACCGGGTCGACGTCGGGGTTCTGGGCCAGGTGGACGGCGATGGCCTCGCGGTAGAGGTCCAGACGCCCGATCTCCTTGCGCTCGGCCGTGCGGGCGAGCAGCCCGGTGACCTTGTGCGCGGAGACCTCGACGGGCGTGGGGATCTCGACCTGGATCAGCGACTGGCGCGTGGTCCGCTCGATCTGGCGCAGGCGCGACTGCTCGGCGGGCGTGACGAACGACAGCGCCTCGCCCTCGCGGCCGGCGCGTCCGGTGCGGCCGATGCGGTGCACGTAGGTCTCGGGCTCGCGCGGCACGTCGAAGTTCACGACGAGGCCGATGCGGTCGACGTCGAGGCCGCGAGCCGCGACGTCGGTGGCGACGAGCACGTCGAGCGCGCCGGTGCGCAGGCGGTCGACGATCTTCTCGCGCTCGGTCTGGGCGACGTCGCCGGAGATGTACGCGGCGGAGATGCCGCGCTCGACCAGCGCGCTGCCGACCTCCTCGGCCGCACCACGGGTGCGGACGAACACGATCGCCGCGTCGGCCTCGGACACGGCGAGCACGCGGGCGAGCGCACCGGTCTTGTGGCGGTGGGGGACCACGGCGTAGGTCTGGCGGACGCTGGTCACCGTGGACGCCTGGCGCGAGACCGTGATCTCGACCGGACGGCTCAGGTGCTGCTCGGCGACGCGGCGGATGGGCGGCGGCATCGTCGCGGAGAACAGGGCGACCTGACGCTCCTTGGGAGCGGCGGACAGCACGCGGTCGACGTCCTCGGCGAAGCCCATACGGAGCATCTCGTCGGCCTCGTCGAGCACGAGGAAGCGGACGTCGTCCATCTTCAGGGTGCGGCGGTCGAGGTGGTCGAGCACGCGGCCGGGGGTACCGACGACCACCTGGGCGCCCCGGGCCAGCGCGCGCTGCTGCGGCAGGAACGGCGAGCCGCCGTAGACCGCGAGCACGTTCATGCCGGGCAGGTGCGTCGCGAACGACTGGATCGCGTCGGCGACCTGCATCGCGAGCTCACGCGTCGGGGTCAGGACGACCGCCTGGACGGCGTGCACGTCGGGGTCGATCGACGCGAGCAGCGGCAGGCCGAACGCGGCCGTCTTGCCGGTGCCGGTCTGCGCGACGCCGACGATGTCGCGGCCGCTCAGCAGGGCAGGGACGGCCTGCGCCTGGATGGCGGACGGAGTGGTGAAGCCGAGGTCGGCGATCGCAGCCTCGAGCGCCGGGGGGAGGCCCAGCTCGTCGAAGGTGCCGTTCTCGGGCATGGAAGAGGGCGCAACAGAACTCATGGAAAGGGGGAACCGATCATCGCGGGGCGGAGCCCTGAACCGTGCACCAGGTCGGCGAACAGCGGGTCGCAGCCCCGGACCACCCAGTGGCGACCGCATCTCGCGGTGCCTAGACCTCACAACAAGAGGCGGGCCCCGACCGCTGTCAGATGGACGACAACGGTGGTGGCGACGCCTCGAAGGGGGACGCGACGAACTCCAGATTCGACGTCAGTCTAGCCGGGGGAGCGGTCGCCTGTCCGGCACCGTGCGCGTGACGTCCGGCACAGGGTCACGGCAGGCCGAGTCGGGGGCCCTCGATGGCCGGGCAGGCGTTCATGACGACGTCGAGCCCGGCGGCCTCGGCACGCGCCGCGGCGTCCTCGTCGACGACGTCCAGCTGGAGCCAGACCGCACCCGCGCCGATCGCGATGGCCTGGTCGACCACCTCGCCGGCCAGGCTGCTGTTCACGAAGACGTCGACCACGTCGACATGGCCGTCCACCTCGGCGAGCGAGCTCACGCCCGAGGCGCCGTGCACCGTCTCGGCGCTCGGGTGCACGGGGACGATCTGGTGGCCGATGCCGCCGAGGTACGCCGAGACGCCGTACGCGGCCCGGGCCCGGTTCGACGACAGGCCGACCACGGCCCATCGCCCGGGGGTGCTCAGCAGCCGTCGGATCACCTCGGGGTCGTTGCGATGCGCCATGACGCCAGCGTCGCACCATCAGTCGGGATCCGCCGCGCGCCACGGTCGGGAGCCGTCGCGACGCCCGCATAGGATCGACGCCGCACAGTCGGCACGGGTACTCGGGGAGGCAGGCCATGGCAGACGACCAGGCCGTCTCCTCGCGCGTCCTGACGGTCCCGAACGCGATCAGCTTCGCCCGGCTCCTGCTCGTGCCCGTCTTCGCGGTGCTGCTGGCCATGGGCAGCGACGGCTGGGCGATCCTCGTCCTGGCGGTCTCCGGCGCCTCCGACTGGCTCGACGGGGTGCTCGCGCGCCGCCTCGGGCAGGTCTCGCGCCTCGGTCAGCTGCTCGACCCCGCCGCGGACCGCCTGTTCATCATCGTCACGCTCGTGGCCCTGGCCTGGCGGGACGTCGTCCCGTGGTGGCTCCTGGTCGTGCTGGTCCTGCGGGACGTGGTGCTCGGCATCATGCTCCTCGTGCTCGGCCGGGCGGGCTACGCACCGCTGCCCGTGCACCTGGCGGGCAAGGCCGGCACGTTCGCACTGCTCTACGCGTTCCCGCTGCTGCTGCTCGCCGAGGTCGACTCCTGGGTCGGTGTCGTCGCGGGTGTCGTCGGCTGGGCGTTCGCGCTGTGGGGCGTGGCGCTGTACTGGTTCGCCGGAGCGCTGTACCTGGCGCAGGCCGCCCGCCTGCTGCGCGCGCCCGCGGAACCGGCATGACGTCCCGGCACGGCGCCGACGGCGGCCTGCCGGTCGCGCCCACCCGTCCGCCCGACGCGTCCATGACCCTGCTGACGGAGGTCTACCGCCGGCCGCTCGACCCGGGGTACGCCGAGGCGGCGGCCCGGCGGGCCGAGGGCAAGGCGCACCCCCGCACGGCGCGCTCGGTCTCGACCCTCGTCGCGATCGCGGTGGTGCTCGGGCTCGGCACCACCGCCGCGACGATCGCCCTGCGCCAGCCCGCGAGCTCGGTGCAGCGCGCGCGCGAGATCCTCGAGGACCAGATCGGGGAGCGCACGGACAAGGCCGACGACCTGCAGACCCAGATCGACGACCTCACCGCGGAGGTCGGCACGCTCCAGAGCGAGGTCCTCGGCGACGACGACCTCGCTCTGCGGGACGCTGCCGACGACGTCGCGGTCGAGTCGGGCGTCGTGCCGGTCGAAGGGCGCGGGCTGCGCCTCGAGCTCTCGGACGCCCCGTCGGACGATCCCGACACCCAGGACCCGCGGGAGCGCGTGCAGGACGGCGACCTCCAGGTGGTGGTCAACGGACTGTGGGCGTCGGGGGCCGAGGCGATCGCGATCAACGGGCAGCGCCTCACGTCCATGACGGCCATCCGGTCCGCCGGCGACGCGGTCCTCGTCGACCTCGTGCCGCTGAGCAGCCCGTACAAGGTGGACGCGATCGGTGACCCCGTCGCGATGCAGACGGCGCTCGCCCGCACCACCGCCGGCCAGCTCATGTCCACGCTGCGCACGACCTTCGGTATCGGCGTGCAGATGTCGTCGCAGTCCCGGCTCAAGCTCCCCGGCACCGGACCGGTCACGCTGCACGACGCGACCGTCCTCGGCTCGTCGGAGTCCGACGGCTCGACGGAGCCGACGCCGGACGACACGACCGGGTCGACCAGCGACGCGGACGGCGCGGAACGTGCGCCCGACGAGTCGGGTGTGGCATGGTCGGCACGTCTTTCGGGGAGGGGAGTCAGATGATCGCCGTCATCGGGCTGCTCATCGGCGTCGTCGGTGGGCTGCTCCTGCAGCCGACGGTGCCCACGGAGCTGCAGCCGTACCTGCCGATCGCCGTGGTCGCCGCCCTCGACGCGCTCTTCGGCGGCCTGCGCGCCATGCTCGACGGCATCTTCGACGACCGCGTCTTCCTCATCTCGTTCCTGTCGAACGTCGTGGTCGCCGCCCTCATCGTCTTCCTCGGCGACCAGCTCGGTGTCGGCACGCAGCTGTCGACGGCGGTGGTCGTCGTGCTCGGGATCCGGATCTTCTCCAACGCAGCCTCGATCCGCCGGCACCTGTTCAAGGCATGACCGTGGCGGGCTCTCCGAACGACGACGACGACGGCCGCTGCGAGGCCGACGCCGTCGTCGACCGCCCGAGCGACCTCGAGGTCTTCGACGCGCTCAACGAACCGCGCCCCGACCTCGCCGGGCCGGTCGTCAACGACGACGAGTCGCCGCTCGCCGCTGCGGCCGCCGCCGAGCTCGCGCGCGCCGAGGCCATCGAGCAGGCGCGTGCCGAGGCGATCGAGGAGACGTTCGCGGACGCGCTCGGAGATGTCGAGCCCAGCGCGGACGCGCCCGAGCAGCTGGAGGCCGAGGACACGGGACCGCAGGCCGCGACCGTCGAGCCGGAGCTCACGGTCGGGCCTGACGTCGACGACGAGAACGCGGTCGCGTCGTCGGGCCCGGACACGACCGACGAGCCGAACGAGGCCGAACCCGGCCCGTGGTCGGTGCTCGGCCGCGCCCTGCGACCGCGGATGACCCGGGCGCAGGTGCTCGCCGGCGTCCTGTGCGCCCTGCTGGGGTTCGCGCTCGTGGTCCAGGTGCGTCAGGCCGCCGGCGCCGACCTCAGCACGATGCGCCAGCAGGACCTGGTGCGCATCCTCGACGAGGTCACCAACCGCGGGGACGCCCTCGCCGACGAGTCCGCGGACCTGACGCGCGAGCGCGACCAGCTGCTCTCCGGCTCCGACCGGCGCCAGGCCGCGCTGGACGCCCTGCGCCGCAGCGCGGAGACCCAGGGCATCCTCACGGGCCGTCTGCCGGCCGAGGGCCCGGGAGTCGTCGTGACGCTCACGGAGCCCGACGGTCTGATCAAGCCGAACACGATGCTCGGCGTGCTCGAGGAGCTGCGCAACGCGGGCGCCGAGGCCATCGAGCTGAACGGTCAGCGGGTGACTGCGAGCAGCGCGTTCACGGGGACGGCGGGCGCGATCGTGCTCGACGGTGTGAACCTCACCTCCCCGTACATGTGGATCGCGATCGGCGACCCCGACACGATCGACCCCGCCCTGCAGATCCCCGGCGGCGCGATGGCGCAGGTCCGCAACAACGGCGGGCAGGGTGACGTGGAGCAGCGGGACAACGTCCAGATCACGGCGTTGCGGGTGATTCCCGACCCCGTGTACGCCACGCCCGTGCCGCCGTCGGGCGGATGATCCGGGTTTCGCGACACCACGTCGGGGGCACGCTCGTCGACGGTGCTGCGCGGGGCGGCCCGGTCCGCATAGGGTGTGTGGACGCATGACGACGAGCACGCACTCGTCGTCGGTACCGGGCCGGGAGGTGGCATGAGCAGCGAGGACCCGCAGGTGGGTGGACCGCCGTCCGGACCGGACACGACCATGAGCTTCGGCGCGATCGAGCCCGTCGAGGTCGAGATCGAGGCCGGCGCCCCGGTCGGGCTGACCCCGGACGAGGTCGGTGCCGTCAACGCGCTGCCCCCCACCTCCGCGCTGCTCGTCATGCAGCGCGGCCCCAGCGCCGGCGCACGGTTCCTGCTCGACGCGGAGCGCACCGTCGCGGGCCGGTCGACGGGGGCGGACATCTTCCTCGACGACGTGACGGTCTCCCGCAAGCACGCCGAGTTCGTCCGCGAGGGCAACCAGTTCGTGGTGCGCGACATCGGCTCACTGAACGGCACGTACGTGAACCGCACCCGCATCGACCAGTCGGTGCTCCGCTCGGGCGACGAGGTGCAGATCGGCAAGTACCGCATGACGTTCCACCCCAGCCCGCACCGGGACGCGGCAGGCGCGTGAACGGACCGAACGGATCGACCGGGGGCACCGCGTGGTGAGTGCACGACCGCAGCGGCTGGACGCTGTCGAGACGCCTGCACCCACGCAGGAGACGCCCGCGACGGACGAGCTGTGGCCGCGCGGCATCTCCCGTCGGGCGACGATGCGGATCTCCGACGTGCTCGCCTCGCTCCAGCTCGAGTTCCCCGCCGTGACCACGTCCAAGCTGCGCTTCCTCGAGGAGCAGGGGCTGATCGAGCCGGTCCGCACGGCGTCCGGCTACCGCCAGTACTCGCCGGCCGACGTCGAGCGCCTGCGCTTCGTCCTGCGCCAGCAGCGCGACCGCTACATGCCACTGAAGGTCATCGGCGAGCGCCTGGCCGCCCTGGACGCGGGGGAGGAGGACGAGCAGGCGCCCCGCGCCCGGCTCGCCACCCGTGACGGCGTCCGTGAGTCGTCGGGCCCGCGCCTGACCCTCGAGGTGCTCTCCCGCGAGGCTGCCGTCGAGCCGTCGTTCATCGAGGACCTGGTCACCGCCGGGATCCTGCGGCCGCACCTGTCCGGGGCGTTCGACTCGTGGGCGCTGCAGATCGTCGTCTCGGCGGCCGCGCTGGCCGAGCACGGGATCGACCCGCGGCACCTGCGTCAGTTCCGCGCCGCCGCGGACCGCCAGGCCGACCTCGTCGAGCAGGTCGTCGCGCCGTGGCGCGGGCAGCGCAGCGCGTCGAGCCGTGCACGGGCCGGGACGCTGGCCGCCGAGGTCGGCGAGCTGTGCACGCAGATGCACACGGCGCTCGTGCGTGCGGCCGTCGCCGACCTCGCACCGTAACGGGACCGATACACGCCGATCCGCACAAGGGGGGCGCCGGATCGCCTGCGGCGTCGTAGGTTGGGCCGTATGGGGGAAGACGCCGAGCTGATTCCCGTCGAGATCGTGGGTGTGCGTCAGCACCTCGCGGACGACGAGATCGTCGTGCTGCTCCTGGACCCCGACTCCGAGCTGCTGGTCCCCATTCTCATCGGCCCGTCCGAGGCCAGCGCGATCGCGTCGGCGCAGGCCGGCATCGTCCCGCCGCGACCGATGACGCACGACCTTCTGCGCGACGTCCTCGTCGCCACCGGTTCGGGCCTGACCCGGGTGGAGATCACCCGGCTGGAGGAGGGCGTGTTCCACGCCGAGCTCGTGCTGCGCACCGGTCCGCGCGTCGACTCGCGCGCCTCGGACGCGATCGCGCTGGCGCTGCGGTTCTCCTGCCCGGTGCTGTGCTCCGCCGAGGTGGTCGCGGTCGCCGGCGTCGAAGTCCGCACGACGTCGTCGGAACAGGACCTGGAGAAGTTCCGCCGGTTCCTCGACCTGGTCACCCCGGAGGACTTCGGCACCGGCAGCGAGCCGGACGACGAGGGCCTCTGACCCGAACCTTCGCGTTCAGGTTGAAGGTGAGACTCGCGGACGCCGACACGCCCGGAGGCGTCATGGCATCTGCCCCTCGACGGGCCTACTGTGGCACGTAGCCGGGGGTACCCAGGGGCGCAGTCGACCCGACCGGCGTTCGACGAGTGGAGGATTCGTGACCAGCACCGAGAATGCCGAGAGCGTCGGCGGGGTCGTTCCCCAGCGCGCACAGGGCATGCTGTTCGACGACGACCTCCCTGATCTCGACACCTCGACCGGCTACCGTGGGCCCACGGCGTGCCGCGCGGCCGGCATCACGTACCGCCAGCTCGACTACTGGGCTCGCACCGGGCTCGTCGAGCCGTCGGTCCGCCCCGCGACCGGCTCCGGGACCCAGCGCCTCTACAGCTTCCGCGACATCCTCGTGCTCAAGGTGGTCAAGCGCCTGCTGGACACGGGCGTCTCGCTGCAGCAGATCCGTACCGCCGTCAGCCACCTGCGTGAGCGCGGAGTCGACGACCTCGCGCAGATCACGCTCATGTCCGACGGTGCCAGCGTCTACGAGTGCACGTCGGCCGACGAGGTCATCGACCTGGTCCAGGGCGGTCAGGGCGTGTTCGGCATCGCCGTCGGCCGTGTCTGGCGCGAGGTCGAGGGCACCCTCGCGGCGCTGCCCAGCGAACGCGCGGACGAGGACGAGGACGTGACCGCCGAGCCGTCGCCGCACGACGAGCTCGCGATGCGCCGTCAGGCCCGTACCGCCGGCTGAACCGACGATCTCGTCCTGCGCGCGTCCTGCCTAGCGGCGGGGCGCGCGCAGTGCTCTGTCCAGCAGCGCGTCGAACGTCCGACCGAGCTCGGCGGACGCCGCCCCGGGCCAGGCGTGCACCGGCTGCGCGGCCCCCTGGGCCTGCTGCAGGGCGGCACGCTCGGGCACGAACGGCGTGAGCAGGAGCGGTCCGTAGAGCGTCTGGAGCTCCTCGAGCCGGAACGCCTGCTCCACCGAGCGGGCACGCACGCGGTTGACCACGATCCCGAGCGGCTGGAGCGCCGGCGCCGGGCCGCGGCGGAGCTCGTCGATCGTGCGCATCGCGCGGCCCACGGCCATGACCGCGAACAGCCCCGGCTCCGTGACGACGATCGCGCGGTCCGCGGCGACGAGACCCGTCCGCGTGAGTCCGCCGAGCGACGGCGGGCAGTCGATGAGGATCAGGTCGTAGCCGTTGACCCACGAGAGCGCGTACCGCAGACGCTCGACGTCGTTGTCGCGCATCCGGTCGTGGTCGGCCGAGCGCTCCGAGCCCACGAGGACGTCGAGCCCCTCGTCGGCCCACGACGAGCGGACCGTCGCCGCCTCCATCGTCGCGGCGCCCGGGAGCTCCAGCACCGAGGCCACGTCGGCGGTGTCCGGGCGCGTGCCGAGCGCCATCGTGGCGTCGCCCTGCGGGTCCAGGTCGATCACGAGGGTGCGCAGGCCGCGTTCCAGGGCGGCCGACGCCAGACCGAGGGTCACCGACGTCTTTCCGACGCCGCCCTTGAGACTGCACACCCCGAGCACCAGCACGGGCGACACCGTATCGGGGCCACGTGTCGTTCACGAAACACGCGCCGTGCGCGTTCGAGCAGCACCGGGACGCGTGCCGAGAGAGACTGCGAGTCATGAGCACTCGCCTGTCCCGCTGGGGCCACTCCTGCGTCCGTCTCGACCGTGGCGACGACCACCTGGTGATCGACCCGGGCGCCTTCTCCGACATCCCCGGTGCCCTCGACGGCGTCTCGGCCGTCCTGGTCACCCACGAGCACGCCGACCACGTGGTCCCGGACGCCGTGGTGGCGGCGGGGGTCGAGGTCTGGGCGCCGCAGCCCGTGATCGACCTCCTGGCCGAGGCGGGCGCGCCGGGCGACCGGCTGCACGTCGTGCGCGCCGGGGACACCGTCGAGGCGGGTGGCTTCGACGTCGCCGTACTGGGGGAGTGGCACGCGCTGATCCACCCCGACGTCCCCCGGGCCGCGAACGTGGGGTACCTCGTCTCGGGAGTCCTGCACCCCGGCGACGCGTTCGTCGACCCCCTCGGATCCTCCGTCGACGTGCTGATGACCCCGATCGGCGGTCCGTGGCTCAAGATCAGCGAGGTCGTCGACTACGTGCGATCGGTCGGCCCGGGCCGCCTCGTCACGATCCACGACGCCCAGCTGTCGCCACCCGGGGTGGGGCTCGCCTCGACGCTCGTCGGCCGGCTCGGCGGTGCCGGCGACCCGGTCCTGCTCGGCCCGGGGGAGTCGATCGAGCTGTAGAGGCAGCGCGCCGGCCCGCGGGTGCGTACCGTGAACCTCGTCGGAGGGAGACGATCGTGACGCAGCCTGCAGGCCACGACGGCCACTCGCACGAGGTGCCCGAGCTCGAGTACGACGAGTCGGTGCCGCCCCGCCCGGAGGAGGAGATAGCGGACGCCGCCCGGTCCGTCCCCGACCCGGCGGGACACGGCGGCTGACGGATCCGATCGCGGCGCGCGACGCGCCCTGACGGCGTCCGTGCCCGACGTGCGGCATCCTGTCCTGGTGCTGATCCAACGCGTGGGTGAGGACGACTGGGAGATCGTCCGCGACGTCCGGCTGCGGGCGGTCCGCGAGAACCCCGAGATCTTCGGCGCGTCGCTTGCCCGGGAGAACCGGTTCGTCGAGTCGCACTGGCGCATGCGCCTGCGCACGAGCCCCACCTGGATCGCCCTGGACGACGCCGGCACCGGCCGCGGGATCGTCCAGATGCTCCAGGAGCCCGGTTCGCCGGTCGACGACCGGCACATCATCTCGTTGTGGGTCGCGCCCGAGTCTCGTCGCCAGGGCTTCGGCTGGGCGCTCCTGGACGCCGTGCGCCAGGCGGCTGTACAGGACGGCGCGAGCACGCTGTCGCTGTGGCTCGTCGACAACAACCACGCCGCCGGCGACCTGTACGTCCGGGCCGGCTACGCGCGGACGGGGGAGCGGCAGGCGCTCTCGCGCGACGGCTCCCTGACCGAGGAGCGGTACGTCCTCACGCTCGCGCCGGCCGACGACGCGCCGTAGCGGTCAGCGCCGCCCGCGGCCCACGCGCACGCGCTCTGCGCCGATCGTCATGACGTCGGCGCTCCCTCGGCCGCCGCGAACCGCGCGCACGCCGCCTGTCGGACCAGGTGTCTCATCTCCGTCACGTCCGTCGCCAGGCGTGCGCCGTCCGCGTACGCGTCGGCCGCCGACGACAGGTCGCCTCCGAGCTCGTACAGGTGGCCGCGGACGGCGTGCCAGCGATGCCGGTTCCCGAGGACCTCGCGCAGGCGGTCGGTCTCGCGCAGCCCGGCATCGGCGCCCAGGACGTGACCGACCGCGACCGCCCGCCCGAGCACGGCGGCGGGGTCGAGGCGCACCGGGTCCTGGGTGAGGGCGACGAGGTCGTCGTACCAGGCGAGGATCTGCGGCCAGTCGGTCTCGTCCGCCCGCGCCGCGTCGTCGTGCAGCGCGGAGATCGCCGCCTCGATCTGGTAGCGACCGGGCCGCTGGGCCGCGAGCGCATCCTGCAGGACGCGCACGCCCTCGGCGATCTGACGCGTGTCCCACAGGGTGCGGTCCTGCCGGTCGAGCGTGACGATCAGCCCGTCCGGGTCCAGCCGGGCGGGGAGCCGGGCGTGGTGGAGGAGCATCAGCGCGAGCAGCCCGCGTGCCTCGGGCTCCGGGGTGGCGAGCGTCAGCTGGCGGGTGAGCCGGATCGCCTCGGCCGCGAGGTCGACCCGACCCGCATGACCCGCCGTGTAGACGAGGTAGAGCACGCGCAGCACGACCGCCAGGTCGCCGGGCTGGTCGAGCCGCCGGCCGCGCAGGTCCCGCTTGGCGCGGCTGATCCGCTGCGCCATCGTCGGCTCGGGGACGAAGAAGGCGTCCGCGATCTCCCGCGTCGTGAGGCCGCCGACCGCTCGCAGGGTCAGGGCGACCTGGGACGCGGGCGAAAGGTCGGGGTGGCAGCAGCAGAACAGCAGGAACAGCGTGTCGTCGCCGTCCTCACCGGCACCGGGGACCGGCTCGGCGTACGTGACCTCCTCGCGCCGGTCGCGTGCGGCCTCGCTGCGGCGGGCGTCGACGAGCCGTCGCGTCGCCACAGTCGTCAGCCACGCCCGGGGCTCGCGCGGGGGATGCTCGGGCCACACCCGGAGCGCCTCCAGGAGGGCCTCCTGCAGCGCGTCCTCGGCGGCGTCGAAGTCCTCGCCCCGCCGGACCAGGCCGGCGAGCACGCGCGGGACGAGGGCGCGTAGGGCGCCCTCGTCCAGCCCTGGGTCCGGCTCGGACATCAGTCGTTCGCGGGGATCTCGGACATGACCTCGCGGACGTCGATCCACTCGTACAGGGGAGTGCCACCGGGCCCGGGCTCCGACGACACGTACGCCGCGAGCTCGACCGCCCGCTCGTACGAGTCGACGTCGATCATGTACCAGCCTGCGGCCAGGTCGCTGGTCTCGGGCAGCGGGCCGTCGGTGACGACGGGCGCGGCGTCCGGGCCGCCGTAGCGCACCCACGAGCGCGCCGGCGTGAGCGCCTGCGCGTCGACGTACTCGCCGTTCTTCTCGAGCAGCTCCGAGACGTGCCTGAGGAACGCCATGTGCGCCTCGATGTCCTCGGGTGCCCACTGGTCCATCGGCGGGACCTGGCGGATGTTCTCGGGGCCGCCGCGGTAGTGCTTGAGGAGCAGGTACTTCGGCATCGTCGTTCTCCTGGTGTGTCGTGGGCCCCGTCTGTCGCGGCCCTTCACCTGGAGAGCGGAGCCGGTCGGCGCTTCTCGACATGAAATCACCGATCGACTTCGCTGCGTCGTATGTTGGCTCGGCTGGAGTCGAGAAGGGCGACGCGTGACGACGAGGACAGAGGGGATCGACCTCCCGGTCGAGCAGTTCCGCGCGGAGCTGCTGGCGTACTGCTACCGCATGCTCGGCTCGGCCCACGACGCCGAGGACCTGGTCCAGGACACGTTCCTGCGCGCCTGGCGGGCGCGGGACCAGTACGACGCGGCCCGCAGCTCGCTGCGCACGTGGTTGTACCGCATCGCGACCAACGCGTGCCTGACGGCGCTGGAGGTCCGCGGCCGCCGGCCGTTGCCGTCCGGCCTGGTGGCGGCGTCCGACCCACGCGGCCCTCTGGTCCCGGGGGAGCGCGTCGCGTGGCTGCAGCCGCTGCCGGACCCGCTGCTCGACGCCGTCGATCCCGCCCGCACGGCCGTCGACCGCAGCACTCTGCGCCTGGCGTTCGTCGCCAGCCTGCACCTGCTGTCGGCTCGGCAACGGGGTGCACTGATCCTGCGCGACGTGCTGAGCTTCTCGGCGTCCGAGTCGGCGGAGATCCTCGGCACGACCGTCGCGTCCGTGACGAGCTCGCTGCAGCGGGCGCGGGCACGGGTCAGGGCCGCCGGAGTCGGTCCGGAACCGCTGGCCGAGCCGTCCACCGCCGAGCAGCGCGCCTGGGTCGACCGGTACATGGTGGCGTTCGAAGCGGCGGACGTGGAGGGTCTCAAGCGGCTGCTCACCCACGACGTCCTCATGGAGATGCCGCCGATGCTCAACTGGTTCGTCGGCACGGACGGCTACGGCGCGTTCATGGACTGGGTGTTCGAGGTCGGTGGCACGGACTGGACCCTGGTCCCGGTCGCCGCGAACGGCCAGCCGGGCTTCGCCGCCTACCGTCGCGCCGGCGACCGCTACGAGCTGCACACGCTGCAGGTCTTCACCGTCACCGTCGAGGGGATCAGCCGCAACTCGGTGTTCCAGGACGCCGAGGTCTTCGCGTCGTTCGGTCTGGCGGCCGTCCTGGATGACCGCACGGTCCCGCGATGAGTTTCGGTCTCCCCGCCGGTATGTACTGACGAGTTCGCCGGAGCCCCGGCCGAACCGTTCAGGAGGGAGACACCGATGTCAGACAGTCGCGCGCAGGACGAGGCCGCCATCCAGGCGGTGCTGGTCGACTCCTACCGGGCGTGGGAGGCAGGCGACGCCGCCGGGATGGTGGCCGACTACACGGCGGACGCGACGGCGATCATGCCCGGCTCGCTCCGGGCGGGTCGCGACGCGATCCGCGACAGCATGGCGCTGGCCTTCGACGGACCGCTCAAGAACACCTCGACCTACAACCGGCCGCTCAGCCTGCGCTTCGTCGGCCGGGACGCGGCGATCGTGGTCAGCGAGTCCGGCATCCTGTTCGCCGGCGAGACGCAGGTGCCCGAGGCGCGGAAGGTGAACGCGACCTGGGCGTTCGAGAAGCGCGACGGGCGCTGGCTGATCGCCGGGTACCACAACAGCCCCGTGCTGCCGCCCGGCCAGTAGCCGCTGGAATGCCGCCCCCGCACCCGCGGGGGCGGCACGTCAGGCGGCCAGGTGGAACGTGCTCGCGAAGCGGTCGAGGAGGTCGCCGCGTCCGCGCAGCACCTCGACGGCGCCCGTCGCGATCGCGTGGTCGGGGGCGAGCCGCCCCGAGATGAGCCGGTGGATCTCCGGACCCGTGGCGAACGCGAGGTCGACCGGCCCGTCGCCGCGCGTCACGTCGAGCGTGGCGCCGTCCACACGGACGAGCAGCTCGACGGGTCCGAGGTGCGCCGCATAGGCGGTCGACGGCAGGTCCGCGGCCACCTGCGGACGGAACGCGGTGCGAAGAGTCATGGTCATCGCATCCGGAGTGATGATCTGCCCCTCGCGCGGGTCGCCCATCGCCTTGTTGCCCCAGGCACCGAATGCCAGGACGACCGGCTCGAGCTCGTGCCCGTACTGCGTCAGCTCGTAGACGATGATGCGCGAGCGCGGCGCCCGGCGGATGATGCCGGCCGCCTGCAGCTCCTTGAGCCGCGTCGCCAGGATGTTGCTCGGGATGCGGGGGAGTCCCGCGGCGAGCTCTCCGTAGCGACGCGGCCCGACGAGCAGGTCGCGGACGATGAGCAGCGCCCAGCGCTCGCCGACGAGCTCGAGGGCCTGCGTGATGCCGCAGTACTGCCCGTACTCGCGTGCCGGCATCGAGGTCAGGCCTGCTGGTCCGCGAGTGCCTCGGGAGCCGGGGCCGCGGCGGACGGGTCGAACCAGCCGAACTCGAGGATGTTGCCGTCGGGGTCGTTGAGCTGGCGCTGGTACATGAAGCCGTAGTCGGTCGGTTCGTGCGGTTCCGTGCCGCCGGCGGCGAGGCCGGAGGTGACGCGCGAGTCGACCGCGTCGCGACCCTCGAGGAAGATCGCGGTCGACACCGACGGGTTGACGGCCGGGTCGCCGATCGGGAGGTCGGTGAAGGTCTGGAAGTACTCGCGCGTGAGCAGCATGAGGTAGCTGTGGTCCGCCTCGACCACGATGCAGAGGCCGTTGTGGTCGGACATGGCGGGGTTGAACGTGAATCCGACCGCCGTGTAGAACGCCTTGGCGCGTTCCAGGTCGGTCACCGGCAGGTTGACGAACATCGCGGTCATGTCGAGCTCTCCCTTGTGTGTGGCGGTGGTGAGCGACTACGCGACGACGCGGTAGTCGAGAATCAGGTACCCCGTCGGCGACACCGTGCTCCGGATCGGGGTGAGGCGGATCGGCGGCAGCCCGTCGAGGAGCTTGCGGCCGGAGCCGGGCGATCGTCGGTGCGACCACGAGCCGCAGCTCGTCGACCACGCCCGCCGCGAGCAGCGCCTGCGCGACCGAGATGCTGCCGTGGACGCCGATGTCGCCACCCGGCTGGCTCTTCAGCTCACGGACGGCGTCGACCAGCGGGCCGTCGATGGCGCTCGCTCCGGCCCACTCCGGGGTGAGCGGCGTGGAGGTAGCGACGTGCTTCGGGACCGTGTTGATGAACGTGGCGAACGGCTCGATCTCGCTGTCCGGCCAGAACCCGACCCACTCGTCGTAGCTGCGGCGGCCCAGGATCACCGCGTCCTGCGTGCCGATCCAGTCGGCGCCGGCAGCGTCCGCCTCGTCGTCCCACTCGGTGAAGAACGACTGGGGGCTCTCGCCGACGCCGTCGAGGGAGAGCAGGTGGCACACGACGACTTTCCGGTCTGACGACATGAGGCGTCCTTCGTCTGGTCTCGGGGTCCAGCAGGTCGACGACTCGATACTTGCAAAAAACAAGTGCTGCGGTCAAGACTTCAGGGGAGGGAGCTCGGGGGAGCCACGCGGGCGACCGCCGTCAGGCGTTCAGGGCGTCGTGGGTCAAGAGAGCGAGCGGCCGGAGCACCAGCGTCAGGACACCGAGGACGATCGCTGCGACGGCAGACTGCCGCCGTAGCGTCGCGTCGTCACGCCGGCTCGGCGCTGTGCTGATCCGCCGGCCGGTCACCGCCGGGAATCCGTCCAGTGGCGCCGGCGCAGCATGGGCAGGCTGACCGCGAGCAGCAGCAGAAGGACCGTGCGGACGAGCATGGCGGGTCGCTCGCCTCGGGGAGGGCCGTTTCGTGCAGGTGCGGGTCGACCGCGCGGCACTCCGGAACCGTATTGTCATAATGTGCATTATCGGCGTTTGCCTCGGTATGTGCCGCAGACGGCTTTCCCGCATATCACCCGCTCGGGACGATCCCAGGATGAACCGGGCGCGGTCTACGCTCCGATGGACGGTCCCGCGTGCGAGACCGGCCCGACGGCGGACGCGGCTCGCCCGTACACCCTGGCGACGGCGCACCGCGTCGACGTCGGACCAAAAGGAGAACACGATGCCGCGGATGCTACGTCGCGCAGCAGTACTCGGGGCCACGGCCCACGTCGCCTCGAACCGAGGTGCCGCCCAGGCGAACGCAGCGAACGCTGCGGCGCAGGAGGCGAGCGCTCCGGAGCAGGTGGCCGCCCCGGTGGAGGCCGCACCGCCGGCCGCACCGGCAGCCGCACCCACCGACGTCTACGCGGACCTCGCCAAGCTCAAGGAGCTCCTCGACGCGGGCGTCCTGACCCAGGCAGAGTTCGACGCGCAGAAGACGAAGCTCCTCAACGCCTGACGCGCGACGCAGGACAGGTGCCGTCTTCCGAGGGCACTCGAACATCGGTGTGAAGGAGCTCAGCATGCCCATCGGTCCCGTCCAGCTGCTCGTCGTCGGTTTCGAGGAGCCCAACTTCTCCGGGGAGATCCTGGAGGAGCTCGCCCGGCTGCGGGAGAACGAGCTCATCCGCCTCATCGACGTCCTCGTCGTCGAGAAGACGGTCGACGGCGAGGTCGTCGCCCTGAGCTGGAGCGACCTGTCGGTCGACGAGGCGGAGGACTTCGGCGCCACGGTCGGCGCGCTCCTCGGCCTCGGTCTGGCCGGCGAGGCCGGTCTCGAGGCCGGCGCCCTGCTCGGGCTCGAGGCGGGGTCCGACGGCCACGTCATCGACGAGGAGCGCGCGTGGGACGTCGCGGCGCAGATCCCGAACGGGTCCGCGGCCGCCATCGCGCTGATCGAGCACGTCTGGGCTGCACCGCTGCGCGACGCGATCGCCCGCGCCGGCGGCGTCCCGATCAGCGACGGGTGGGTGCACCCGCTCGACCTGGTCGAGATCGGGCTGCTCGCCTCCGAGGAGTTCGACGACGCCTGACCCGACCAGGCCTCCCCCGCGACGGTCGTCGACCGGGCGGCTCGCGCGTCCCCCACGACGCGCGGGCCGCCGCGGCGGCCGACGCACGGGTCAGGAGACGGGCCGTCGGCTCAGCTCACGGCCGCTCTCACGAGCGCGGCGATGCGCTTCTCGTCGTCGTGCGTCAGTGCCTTGAGCGCGAACGAGGTCGGCCACATCGAGCCGTCGTCCAACGATGCCGTGTCGTTGAAGCCGAGGGTCGCGTACCGCGTCTTGAACTTCCCGGAGGCCTGGAAGAAGACCACGACCTTGCCGTCCTTGGCGTAGGCGGGCTGGCCGTACCAGGTCTTGGGCTCCAGGTCCGGCGCGACGTCGGTGACGATGGCGTGGACCCGCTCGGCGATCGCGCGGTCGGCGTCGTCCATCTCGGCGATCTTCTCGAGCAGGTCGGTGAGCCCGTCGACCTTCTTGCCCCTGGGGCGGACCTCCTTGGCACGCTCCTTCATCGCGGCGCGCTCTTCGGCGGTGAAGCCTTCGGTCGTGGTGTCGGTCCGGTCAGCCATCGGTCGATCCCTCCACAGGTCGTGCCTCGGTGGACCCCACGTCGTCGTGGGGTGACGAGCACCGCTCAGCAGCCTACGCAGCCCGCCAGGCGTCCGCCGAGATCCCGGGACGCCAGCTCGTGGCCGACGTCCCGGGATCGCTCGCGTCAGCCGACCGCCCGGGTCACCAGGTCGGTGATCCGCTGCTCGGCGGCGGCGGTCAGCCGGGTCAGCGCGAACTCCGTCGGCCACAGCACGTCGTCGTCCAGCGCGGCCGAGTCGCTGAAGCCGAGCGTCGCGTACCGCGCCTTGAACTTGGCGGCCGGCTTGAAGAACAGCACGACCTTGCCGTCCTTCGCGTAGGCGGGCATGCCGTACCAGGTCTTCGGCTCGAGCCCGGGTGCGGCGTCCGTCACCAGGACGTGCAGACGCTCCGCCATCGTCCGGTCGGCGTCCTCCATCTCGGCGACCTTCTCGAGCAGGTCGGCCAGCCCGTCGGCCTTCTTGCCCGCGGACCGCACCTCCCGGGCACGGTCCTTCATGGCGGCGCGCTCGGCGGCGGTGAAGCCCTCGGTGGCCTCGGTCGTGTTCGTCATGGCGGGTTCCTCTCGTGAGTGCCTGTCACCCACTCGACGTTCCTCGTCGGCCATGTGTGACAGGCGCCCGCTCAGGAACCGACGTACGCCGCCAGGTGCTCGCCCGTGAGGGTCGACCGGTCGGCGACGAGCGTCGCCGGAGTGCCCTCGAAGACGACCAGGCCGCCGTCGTGGCCGGCGCCCGGACCGAGGTCGATGATCCAGTCGGCGTGCGCCATGACGGCCTGGTGGTGCTCGATCACGATGACGGACTTG
This sequence comes from Cellulomonas sp. P2_B4, assembly GCF_056404795.1. Classification (NCBI taxonomy): domain Bacteria; kingdom Bacillati; phylum Actinomycetota; class Actinomycetes; order Micrococcales; family Cellulomonadaceae; genus Cellulomonas; species Cellulomonas sp. P2_B4. The sequence goes on along the minus strand of NZ_JBFUDI010000002.1, from coordinate 67,225 downwards.
CCGGAGTCGACCAACCGGTCGAGCAGCCCCAGCAGGTTCTCGACGTCCGCCAGGTGCAGGCCGGTGGTCGGCTCGTCGAGGATGTAGACGTCACCCTTCTCCCCCATGTGCGTCGCCAGCTTGAGCCGCTGCCGCTCGCCACCGGACAGCGTGGGCAGGGGCTGGCCGAGGCGCAGGTAGCCGAGCCCGACGTCCACGAGACGGGCGAGGATCGTGTGCGCCGCGGGGGTGCGTGCCTCCCCCGTCCGGAAGAACTCCTCGGCCTCGGCGACCGACATCGACAGCACCTCGCTGATGTCCCGGCCAGCCAGGTGGTACTCGAGCACCGAGGCGTCGAACCGCCTGCCCTCGCAGACCTCGCACGTCGTCGCGACCGTGGCCATCGGACCGAGGTCGGTGTAGATGACGCCGGCGCCGTTGCAGTTCGGGCAGGCGCCCTCGGAGTTGGCGCTGAACAGGGCGGGCTTGACGTTGTTGGCCTTGGCGAACGCCTTGCGGATCGGCTCGAGCAGTCCCGTGTACGTGGCGGGGTTGCTGCGGCGGGACCCCTTGATCGCGCCCTGGTCGATGGACACGACGCCCGCGTCGTCCGGGATCGACCCGTGCACCAGCGAGCTCTTGCCGGAGCCCGCGACCCCGGTGATGACGACGAGCACCCCCAACGGGATGTCGACGTCGACGTCGCGCAGGTTGTTCGCCTTCGCCCCGCGGATCTCGAGCGTGCCCGACGGAGCCCGGAAGGTCTCCTTGAGCACGGACCGGTCGTCGAGGTGGCGGCCTGTGAGGGTTCCGCTCGCGCGCAGGTCGTCGACGGTGCCCTCGAAGCAGATCGTCCCTCCGTCGGTCCCGGCGCCGGGGCCGAGGTCGACGACGTGGTCGCCGATTACGATCGTCTCCGGCTTGTGCTCCACGACGAGCACCGTGTTGCCCTTGTCGCGCAGCGCCAGGAGCAGGGTGTTCATCCGCTGGATGTCGTGCGGGTGCAGCCCGATCGTCGGCTCGTCGAACACGTACGTGACGTCGGTCAGCGACGAGCCGAGGTGCCGGATCATCTTGGTCCGCTGCGCCTCGCCGCCCGACAGCGTTCCCGACGGGCGGTCGAGCGACAGGTAGCCCAGGCCGATGTCGACGAACGAGTCGAGGATGGCCCGCAGGTTCTTCAGCAGCGGTGCGACCGACGGCTCGTCGAGCCCGCGCACCCACTCGGCCAGGTCGCTGATCTGCATCGCGCAGGCGTCGGCGATGTTGACGCCGCCGATCCGGGAGGACCGGGCGCCCTCGTTCAACCGGCTGCCGCCGCAGTCGGGGCACCGCGTGAAGGTCACGGCACGGTCGACGAACGCGCGGATGTGCGGCTGCATCGCCTCCTTGTCCTTCGAGAGCATCGACTTCTCGATCCGCGGGATCAGTCCCTCGTACGTCATGTTGATGCCGGCGATCTTCATCCGGACGGGCTCGTGGTAGAGGAAGTCGTGCAGCTCCTGCTCGGTGAAGTCGCGGATCGGCGTCGCCGGGTCGAAGAAGCCGGACTCCATGTAGAGCCGCGTGTTCCAGCCGCCCCCGGTGTACCCCGGGATAGTGAGCGCGTCCTGCGCGAGCGACTTGGAGTCGTCGTAGAGCTGCGTCAGGTCGATGCTCGTGGCGCTGCCCATGCCCTCGCACCGCGGGCACATGCCACCGGTCACCGTGAAGCTGCGACGCTCCTTGACGGTCTCGCCGCCGCGCTCCATCGTGATCGCGCCGGCGCCGGACACCGAGGCGACGTTGAACGAGAACGCCTGGGGCGAGCCGAGGTGCGGCTGGCCCACCCGGCTGAACAGGATCCGGAGCATCGCGTTCGCGTCCGTCGCGGTGCCGACGGTGGACCGCACGTTGGCGCCCATCCGCTCCTGGTCGACGATGATCGCGGTGGTCAGGCCGTCGAGCACGTCGACGTCGGGGCGGGCCAGGCTCGGCATGAAGCCCTGCACGAAGCTGCTGTACGTCTCGTTGATCATGCGCTGGGACTCGGCGGCGATCGTGCCGAAGACCAGCGAGCTCTTGCCGGAGCCCGAGACGCCGGTGAACACCGTCAGGCGGCGCTTGGGCAGCTCGACGCTGATGTCCTTGAGGTTGTTCTCGCGCGCCCCCTGGACGCGGATCAGATCGTGGCTGTCGGCAAAGAGCTGTGCGGGCAACTGTGCAGGCAACTGCGTGTCCGTCCTCGTGAGGTGGAAGGTGTGGGCACCATCGTGCCAGCAGGCACCGACGCGTCCCTCCCCCGGGCGCGCTCGCGTCCTCACGGGCGATATAGTTGAACGTTGTATCACTCGACGAAAGGCTCCAGGGTGCCCGACTACGGCCATGACCTCGTGTTTGGCAGCTTCATCACGCCGTCGGCCAAGGACCCGCACCAGGTCGTGGCGCTCGCGCAGGCGAGCGAGGAGGTCGGCCTCGACCTCGTGACGTTCCAGGACCACCCCTACCAGCCGGCGTTCCTCGACACCTGGACGCTGCTGTCCTGGGTCGCCGCCTCGACGCAGCGGGTGCTGCTGTCGGGCAACGTGCTCAACCTGCCGCTGCGTCCGCCGGCCGTCCTCGCGCGGGCGGCCGCGAGCCTGGACCTGCTCTCGGGCGGCCGGCTGGCGCTCGGGCTCGGGTCCGGGGCGTTCTGGGACGCGATCGTGGCGATGGGCGCACCGCGTCGCACCCCCGGCGAGGGCGTGACCGCGCTCGACGAGGCGATCGACATCATCCGCGGCGTCTGGGACGCCGACGAGCGGACTCCGCTGCGGGTGCGCGGCACGTTCCACCAGGTCGACGGCGCGAAGCGGGGCCCGTCGCCCGCGCACGACATCCCGATCTGGCTCGGCGCCTACAAGCCGCGGATGCTGCGGCTCGTCGGCACCAAGGCCGACGGCTGGCTGCCGAGCCAGGGGTACCTGCAGCCCGGCGACCTGGGGCGCGGCAACGCGGCCATCGACGAGGCGGCCGAGGCCGCCGGCCGCGACCCGCGCGAGATCCGCCGGCTCCTCAACATCGGCGGTCCCCAGGGCACCCCCGAGCAGTGGGTCGACGAGCTCCTGCCGCTCGCGCTCGAGGACGGCATCGGCACGTTCATCGTCGCGGCCGACGACGAGCGCACGCTGGCGGTCTTCGGGCAGGAGGTCGCTCCGGCACTGCGTGAGGCCGTCGCCGCCCAGAGGTCCTCGGCCGGCACGGCGACCGGCGCGGTCCGGCCCGCGGCCGCCCTGGCCAGACGGCGTCCGGGGATCGACTACGACGGGCTGCCCGCGTCCCTCGTCGGCAAGGCCGTCGAGCCCGGAGACCGCGAGTACGGGCGCGTCCGTTCCACGTACATCTACGCGGGCTCGCCGGGCCTCGTCATCCGGGCGACCTCGCCGCAGGACGTCAGCGACGCCCTCGCGTTCGCCCGAACGCAGGACGTGCCGCTCGCGGTCCGCAGCGGCGGGCACGGGATCAGCGGTCGGTCGACGAACGACGGCGGCATCGTGATCGACGTCGGGAAGCTCGACACGGTGGAGGTGCTCGACCGCAGCCGCGGACTCGTCCGGCTCGGGGCCGGGGCTCGCTGGGGCGACGTCGCGGCCGCGCTCACGCCGCACGGGCTCGCGATCAGCTCCGGCGACTACGGCGACGTCGGCGTCGGCGGGCTGGTGACCGCGGGCGGCCAAGGGTTCCTCGCCCGCTCGTACGGCCTCACGCTCGACCACGTCGTGGCCGCCGAGCTGGTGCTCGCGGACGGTCGGATCGTGCGCACCGACGCGGAGCACGAGCCCGACCTGCTGTGGGCCGTGCGGGGTGCGGGCGCCAACTTCGGCATCCTCACCGCCGTCGAGATCGAGGCCGCGCAGGTGGGCAACGTCGTGCACGCGACGATCGTCTTCGACGCCACGGACACGGCGGCGTTCATCGAGTCGTGGGCGACGTTCGTCGAGGGGGCGCCGCGCGAGCTGACCAGCTTCCTGAGCCTGATCCCCGCGAGCGGGCAGAACCCGGCCATCGGCTACACGATCGCCGTCTGGGCGAACGACGACACCGAAGCGGCGGTCGCGGTCCTCGAGCCGTTCCTCGACCTGGCGCCCGTGCTGCAGCAGCAGGCGCAGGTCGTCCCCTACGCCGCCACCGTCGAGGCGCACCACGGTCAGCACACCGGCGGACCCGACTTTGCGGCGCGCGGCGGGCTCGTGGAGCACGTGACGCCCGAGCTGGCCAAGCTGCTGGCCGACCTGGTGCGCTCCGGCGTGTCCGGCATGGTGCAGCTGCGGGCGGTCGGCGGTGCGGTCAACGACCTCGACCCCGCGGCCACCGCCTATGCCCACCGGACGCAGAACTTCTCGCTCGCCGCGACGGCCGGCGGGCGTCGTCGCGCCGACATCGACGCCTGGTGGGAGCGGCTCGCGCCCTACCTCGACGGGGTCTACCTCAGCTTCGAGACCAACCAGTCCCCCGCCCGCGTCGCCGAGGCGTTCCCGCCCGCGACTCTCGCCAAGATCGGCCGCCTCAAGGCGCTCTACGACCCGTCGCACCTGTTCGACAGCAACTTCGGGGTCGCCCCCCTGCCGTCTGCGACGATGTCGTGATGAGTGCCGACGACGTCACCGAGATCCAGCGCACCATCGCGACCATCGAGCAGCAGGAACGCGACCTGGTGTTCACCACCTTCACCCACGACGACGCCTGGCGGCTCGGCTGCCTGCTGATCGAGCTGGGACAGGAGCGTGACCTGCCGATCACCGTGGACGTCCAGCACGGGACTCAGCAGGTGTTCCACGCGGCGCGGGCCGGGACGACGGCGGACAACGACACGTGGGTGGCGCGCAAGGTCCGGGTGGTCCTGCGCTTCGGCGCGCCGTCCTACCTGGTCGGGCTGCGCGCGAAGGCGAAGGGCACGACGTTCAACGAGCAGCACGACCTGCCCCTGCGCGAGTACGCCGCGCACGGTGGTGCGTTCCCGATCCGGGTGCGCGACGTGGGCGTCGTCGGCGTCGTGACCGTGTCGGGTCTCCCCCAGGCCGACGACCACGCGCTCGTCGTGGAGGCGCTGACCGCTCACCTGGCGGCCTGAGCCGACCACAGCCCCCGCCGGGCCCCCGAGCCCGCCGCGAGCCCGTTCCGCGCCGTCGTCCGGGGGCAACCTGGACGCATGACGGCGAACGAGGACGACGACTGGCTCGACGAGGAGTGGGACACCCAGCTCAGGGCGGGGCGCGGGGCGTGGGAGGCGCTGGACTGGGACGACGACGGTCCGGACGACGACCTGCCGCCCCCGCCGGGCGGGCCGGTCGGGACGCCCGACGACGCCCTCGGGGTGCTCCTCGGCCTCGTCGGCTACGAACGGTCCGGGGAGCCGGCCCTGTGGTTCGTGCTGCTCGACGCAGGCGGGTACACCCTTCCGGTCGCGCTGCCGATCTCGGACGTCGCGATGCGCGCCGAGCCCGAGGTCGTGAGCGGCATCCTGCACGTCCTCGGCTCGGTCCTCGACGAGTACGCGCCCGGCGGGTCGGTGCTCGTGGGTCTCGTCCGGGAGGCAGGCGGAGACAGGGGCCTGTTCGAGGCGTCGTGGGCGGGTGCCCTGCGCGAGGGTGCCGACGAGGCCGGGGTCCGCGTCTCGGGGTTCGCCGCGATCGGCGCCGACCGCGCCAGGATGCTCGAGTGGTGAGCCGGTCAGCCGACCGGGCCCGGCGATGCGTCGTCGATCGCGGCGAGCTGGTCGAGCGTCGGCTCCCACAGGATCGCCGCCACGTTCGCGCGCAGCTGCTCGGGCGTCCGGGCGCCGGCGATGACCGTCGAGACCGCGGGCTGGGCGGCGAGGCCACCCAGCGCCAGCGTCGGCAGGTCGATGTCCCACTGCCCGGCCAGCGCGGCGAGCGCGTCGATCCGGTCGAAGTCCGCGGCCGCCAGCCGGTCGGGCCAGCGGGACAGTCGCGAACCCTCGGGCGCGGTCTCGTCGCGAGAGTACTTGCCCGTCAGGAGCCCCGAGGCGAGCGGCACGTACGGGATCAGGCCCACGCCGACCTGCTCGAGCGCGGGGATCAGCTCGGCCTCGGCGTCCCGGGCCAGCAGGTTGTACCGGTTCTGGGCCGAGACGAAGGCCGTCGCACCTGCGGTCCGCGCGCTCCAGTCGGCGTCGACCACCTGCCAGCCCGCGAAGTTCGAGGACCCGAGGTAGCGGACCTTTCCCTCGACGACGAGCTCGTGCAGGGCGGCCAGCGTCTCCTCGATGGGCGTCACGGGATCCGGCACGTGCATCTGGTACAGGTCGATCCGGTCGGTGCCGAGCCGTTGCAGCGAGGCCTCGACAGCGCGCCGCACGTATGCGCGCGAGCCCGCCGCCTCGCCCTGCGGCGCGCCCGCCCCGAACTTGCTGGCGAGGACGATCTCGTCGCGACGGCCGGCCAGCGCGGCGCCCAGCAGCTCCTCGCTCTGGCCGAACGACCCGCCGTAGACGTCGGCCGTGTCGAAGAAGGTGATGCCGGCGTCCAGGGCCGCGCAGACCAGGGCCGGAACCCCGTCCGGGGCCAGCGTTGCGCCGAACGTGTTGCACCCGAGGCCGGCGACGGACACGCTCGGTCCGCGCTCGCCGAGCTGTCGGAACGTCATCTGCCTGGTGGGAGCCTGCGAAGTCACCCTGCGACCCTAAGCCTCTCCGCCACATGCTGAGGGCGTTCACAGTCCCTTCACCTCGACCTGGAACACTGGAGGGGCCCCCACCGTTAACACCGGTGGAAGTTCACACTCTCGACGGCCGTACAACGGCACGGAGGATCCCAAGATGGCAAACCGGTCCCTGCGCGGCATGCGCATCGGGTCCCACAGCATGGAGACGGAAGACGGCGTCGAGTTCGCGCCCCGCCTCCAGGCTCACTACGACTGCCCCAACGGGCACACGATCATCCTGCCGTTCTCGGTCGAGGCCGATGTTCCGGTGGTCTGGGAGTGCCGTTGCGGCGAGGAGGCACTGCTTCGCGACGCCTCGCGACCCGAGGTGAAGGCCGGCAAGCCCCCGCGCACGCACTGGGACATGCTGCTCGAGCGCCGCACCGTCGGTGAGCTCCAGGAGCTGCTCGACGAGCGCCTCGACCTGCTCCGCTCGGGGAAGCTGCGCCGCAGCGCCTGACGCGCTCGACAGCTAGGAACGCCTGAACGCTCCCGCCACACGGCGGGAGCGTTCTGCTATCCCCCACCGCGTCACGCTGACCAGGGCCTCGACGACGATCGCCCGGCTCATCTTGGACGTGCCCAGCTCACGCTCGACGAACGTGATGGGAACCTCGACGACGCGCGCGCCCTGCCGGACGGCCCGCCACGCCATGTCGACCTGGAAGCAGTAGCCCTGGGACGCGATGTCGTCGAGCGTGAGGTCCCTCAGCAGCGTGGCGCGGTAGGCGCGGAAGCCACCCGTGGCGTCGCCGAGCGGGATGCCCAGGATGATCCGCGTGTACGTGTTGGCGCCCCGCGACAGGACGTGCCGGCTCATCGGCCAGTTGAGCACCTTGCCGCCGGGCACCCACCGCGAGCCGAGCACGAGGTCGGCGTCCTGCAGCGCGTCGAGGAGCCGGGGCAGGTCCTCGGCGCGGTGCGAGCCGTCCGCGTCCATCTCGACGACGACGTCGTAGGACCGCTCGAGCGCCCAGTGGAACCCCGCGATGTAGGCCGTCCCGAGACCGAGCTTCCCGGACCGGTGCAGGACGTGGACGCGACGCGGTCCGTCGACCTCCTGATCGGCGATCTTCTCGGCCACCTCGCCCGTGCCGTCGGGAGAGCCGTCGTCGACGACGAGGACGTCCGCCTGCGGCACGTGCGCGCGCAGCCGGTCCAGGGCGAGTGGGAGGTTCTCGCGCTCGTTGTACGTGGGGACGACGACCAGCACGCGTCCGACGGAGCCCGTCATGCGGCGGTGCCGACCCGGTCCTGGCGACGGATCCCGCGGGCGCCGGCGATCCCGGCGGCGACCATGACGATCGCCAGGCCGTCGACGATCCACGCCGGCCAGGAGCCCAGTCGGGTAGCGGGCGTCAGGGAGTCGCGCAGCGGAAGGGACGCCACCATCTGCGCGGCCGTGAACAGGTCGGTGTCCTGCGCGACCACACCGTTCGGCTCGATGACCGCGCTGACGCCCACCGTGGAGATCTGGACGGTGGCCCGGCCGTGCTCGATCGCGCGCAGACGCGACATCGCGAGCTGCTGCGTGGACTCGTCGGAGACGCCGAAGGACGCGTTGTTCGTCTGCACGACCAGCACCTCTCCCCCGGCCCGAACGGCGTCGCGGACGATCGCGTCGTACGCGACCTCGAAGCAGATGACGTCCCCGATCCCGACCGTGCGGCCCAGCCGTTCGGACTGCAGGGGGATGTACCCAGGCTTGTTGCCGGGCAGCATATCGCGCGTGACCAGGTCGACCGCCGACGAGAACGGACGCACCAGCGAGCGCAGCGGGATGTACTCGGCGAACGGCGCGGGGTGCTGCTTGCTGTAGTACTCGGTGACACCGACGCCGGGCACCCAGAGCACGGCGGTGTTGTACCGGCCGCCGCTCTCGGGGTACTGCACGGTGCCGACGAGCATCGGGGCATCGACCGCGGTCGCGGCGTCGTCGATCAGCTTCGCCGCCCCGGCGTCCACCTGCGGGTCGATGTCCGTGCCGTTCTCGGGCCACAGGACCAGGTCGAGATCGCCGGGCTCCACCTGGTCGAGCAGCGCGTAGGTGCCCGCGACGTGGTTGTCGAGGACCGCCTCCCGCTGCCCGAACGCGTCGAGCCCGGTGCCGGGGACGTTGCCCTGGACGGCACCCACCTTGAGCGAGCCCTGCTGGGCCTGGGTGTCGAGCGGGATGGTCAGGCCGACGACGAAGATGACCGCGACCACCGCGCAGGCCACGCCGAGGCGCACCAGGCGCAGCCTGCGGGCCGCGAGCCAGATCCGCGCCAGGAGCACCCCGACCGCCACGACGACTCCGGTGAGCAACGGCGTCCCGCCCCAGGAGATGAACGCGGCGAGCGGCGAGTCCGCCTGCGAGAAGGCGATCCGCCCCCACGGGAACCCACCGAAGGGCCACGACGCCGCGAGCTCCTCCGTGGCGGCCCAGAGCACCGCGAACACGACGACCTGCAGACCTCCGCTGCGCCAGACGGCCTGCCCGCGCCGGGCCCACGACCAGGCCGCGCCGAACAGGGCGAAGTACAGCGCCTCGAGCGTGGACAGGGCGAACCACGGGACCTGTCCCACGGCGTCGCCCGTCCAGCTGATCAGGGGGACGAACAGGGCCAGGCCCCAGACGAACCCGACGAGGGCGTTCCAGCGGGCGCTGTCCCGACGCATCGCGAGGTAGACGAGCGCGATGCCGACGAAGGCCATCCCCCACCAGCCGGGAGCGGGAAAGGCGAGCCGGGTCAGATAGCCACCGGCGACGGCGAGAACGAGAGTCCACCAGCGGGCGGGTTCACGGGCGGGCACCTCAGGAGAGTACGTCAGGTGCATGTGTCGGGAGGTCGTCGCGACCGGGCGCCTGAGAATCGCTCAGGCGCCGACCGACCGGCCCGCGTGTCCTTCGTACCGGTCGGCGTGCAGGCGCACGGACCGTTGTCTACTGAACACGCGGGCCCGGTCGGAGCCCTAGCTCTCCACCTTTGCCCCCCATGGCCCGACGTCGTCGTGGGCATGTCGCTCAGGTGGATCCCCTGAAACCTACCCAGTTCCCCGGGTGTGTCAAGGCCGCGACGGTGCAGGTGAGAGCCGTACCCGCAGGTCACCAGAGCCCCCCGCGTACGGTCTGTACCGTTCGGTTCGGCGTGTCGGTCCGCGTGTCGCGGGATCAGGCGGAATCGGACTGCGCTGTCCACCATCGGGCTCGGTTTTTTTCACCCGGTCAGTTGTCCAGGTTCTCCCGCGTGTCTCGGATCGCGGCGTCCGGCGTGTCTCAGAACGTGTCGTGCAGGACGGTCCCGCCGCGCACGGTGCGCAGACACTCCGGCAGCGGGGCGTCCTGCGACATGTCCGGCAGCAGCGGGATCCCCGCGCGCGCGTCGGCGCTCCACGACGAGAAGCGGCCGTCCGCCGACTGCACGGTCAGATGCTCCGCACGCCACACCGCGAGGTGGGCCGGCGACCCCACCCGCAGCTCGCCGGCGCCGGTGTGGTCGAGGCCCGCGAGCCGCCAACCGCCACGGGTCGAGGCCCGGAACGCGGCCCGCGCCGAGATCCGCTGGTCGGCGGAGCGGTGCTGGACCGCGGCACGGACCGCCGCCCACGGCGAGATCGGCGTGACGGGCGAGTCCGAGCCGAACGCGAGCGGGATCCCGGCCGCGGCGAGGTCGGCCAGCGGGTTGAGGGCGGCGGCGCGGCCGGCGCCGAGACGGGCGGCGTACATGCCGTCCGGACCGCCCCACGCGGCGTCGAACCCGGGCTGGACGCTCAGCTGGACGCCCAGGAGGACGAACGCGGCCAACGTCGGGGCGTCGACGAGCTCGGCGTGCTCGAGCCGGTGCCCGCGTCGCGCGATCGCCTCCACACCCTCCACGTCGACGGCGGCCCGCAGCCCGATCAGCAGCTCGTCCATCGCCCGGTCGCCGATGACGTGGAAGCCGCCCTGGACGCCCGCACGGGTGACCGCGGTGAGGTGGTTGCAGACCTGCTCGGCGGTCAGGTACAACGCGCCGTCGCTCGACGGGGCGTCCGTGTAGGGCGCCCGCAGCGCGGCGGTCCGCGAGCCGAGCGAGCCGTCGATGTTCAGGTCGCCACCGATCCCGGTGAGGCCGGGGATCGCCGCCAGGATCTCGCGCGCGTCGTCGACCGTGACGCACTGCTCGCCGCGGTAGCCCACGAGGTGCGGCAGGCCGCGCTCCTCGTCGGCGGTCAGCTCGAGCAGCTCGATCAGACCCTCGCGCGTGTCGATGAAGGGCGCCGACTGCTCGTGCACGGAGACGACGCCCCGGGCCGCGGCGTGCTCCAGCGCCTGGCGGTACAACCGGGTCCGCCGGTCCGGCGCGACCGTGCGCGCCGCGTCCCGGGCGGCGTGGTGCGCGTCCCGCTCGACGCGCCCGTCGAAGCTCCAGCCCGGCAGCACGTCGAGGCCGGCGCTCGCGGTCAGGGCGCTCGAGACGACCGCCGAGTGCACGTCGACGCGGGCCAGGTACACCGGAGCGCCACCCGCGGCCGAGTCGAGCTCCTCGCGGGTGGGCGGCCGCCCCTCGGGCCAGCGCAGCTCGTCCCAGCCGAAGCCGAGCAGAGGGCTGTCCTGCGCGCTCGCGGGCCGTTGCTGTGCCGCCCTGTGCACGGCCTCGAGCGCGTCCGCGAGCGAGTGCACGCCGCCCTCGGCCGACAGGTCGATGCTCTCGAGCGCGAGGCCGGTCTCCAGGACGTGCACGTGCGCGTCGACGAAGCCGGGGGCCACGAGCGCGCCGTCGAGATCGATCACCTCGTCGGCCCGGGAGGCGAGCCCGTCGGCGGTGTCGTCGGCGCCGATCCACGCGACCACACCGTCCTCGACGAGCAGCGCCTCGGCGAACGGGTCTGCGGACGTGTGCACCGCGCCGTGGCGGTAGAGGGTCGAGCTCACACGGGCACGATAGAGCCCTACACCGACGAGTACGCCACCACTCCGCGCCGCAACGCGTCCACGGCCTTGCGGGCGGTCTCGCGGACGCGGTCGTGCGGAGCCGCCTGGGACACCTGGTCGAGCACGTCGATGACCTGCTTGCACCAGCGGACGAAGTCCCCGGCGGACAGCTCGTTGCCCTTGAGCACCGCGTCGAGGCTGCGTCCGGCCGCCCAGCGGTGCACGGCCTCGACCAGGCCGGTGTCGAGCGGCTGCGTCGTCTCGACCTTGTGCGCGGACTCGAGGTCGTCGAGCTCGGACCAGGCCCGCACGGTCGCGTCCAGGGCGACCCCCAGCCTGCTCGCCGGTCCTCCCGGGATGCGCGGCTCGCCCTGGTCGTCGCGGCGGGACCGGTAGACCAGCGTCGAGACGGCCGCCGCGAGACCCGGGGCGTCGAGCTCGTCGAACACGCCGCGTCGCAGGCACTCCGCGAGCAGCAGGTCGTTCTCCGCGTAGATCCGGCGCAGCCAGCGGCCCTCGTCGGTCACCTCGAGCGTGGCGCGGCCGCCGCCCTCGGCGTCGGACTGCGCGAGGTAGCCCAGCTGCAGCAGCACGTCGCAGATGCGGTCGAACACGGCCGCGATCGAACCCGTGCGGCCCGCGATCCGGGCGACGAGCGCGTCGTGCTCGCCGGACAGCCGCGCCCAGCGCTCGGCCCAGCGCATGTGCTCCTCGCGGTCGGGGCAGCTGTGGCACGGGTGCGCGCGCATCCGACGCCGCAGCTCGGCGATCTCGGCGTCGTCGGTGGCCGCCGCCCGTCGGGTCGGCTTCACGCGGCCCTTGGACGACGTGTGGGCGTGCCCGTCCTCGCTGACGGCCGTGCGGAGCTGGGCGGCCAGGTCGCGACGGGCGGCCGGCACGCGGGCGGTGAACCCCTTGGGCACGCGCAGGAACCCGACGGTGCGGGCCCCCGTCCCGACGTCGGCCACCGTGAGCTTGCGCACCTGACGGTCGACGGTGAGCACGGTCGGCTTCGGGCCGTCGAACCCGGCCTCGCCGCCGGGGTCGATGACGACGACGTGGCCCGACCGACGCCCCACGGGGATCTCGAGCACGTCCCCGACCCGCAGGCCTTCGAGCGTCCGGGCGACCTCGGCCCGGCGGGCGGACGCCTCGGCGCGTGTGAGGTCCTTCTCGCGGGCTGTGATCTGCCGGCGCAGGGACGCGTACTCGGCGAAGTCGCCCTGGTGGCACTCCATCGCCTTCGCGTAGCCGTCCAGCGCCTCTGTGTGGCTCTGTGCCTGCCGCGCCAGGCCGACGACACCCCGGTCGGCCTGGAACTGCGCGAACGACGTCTCCAGGACCTCACGAGCACGGTCGCGACCGACCTGCGCCACGAGGTTGACGGCCATGTTGTAGGTGGGCCGGAAGCTGGACCGCAGCGGGTAGAGCCGCTTGGACGCCAGGCCGGCCAGCTGCACCGGGTCGAGCCCAGGGTGCGCGACGACGACCGCATGGCCCTCGGTGTCGATCCCCCGGCGTCCCGCGCGTCCGGTCAGCTGGGTGTACTCCCCCGGCGTGACGTCGACGTGGCTCGAGCCGTCCCACTTGACCAGCTTCTCGAGCACCACGGACCGCGCGGGCATGTTGATGCCGAGCGCGAGCGTCTCGGTGGCGAACACGACCTTGACCAGCCCCTGCGAGAACAGGTCCTCGACGGTCTCCTTGAACAGCGGGAGCATCCCGGCGTGGTGCGCGGCGACGCCCCGGCTGAGCGCCTCCGCGAACTCCCAGTAGCCGAGCACGGGCAGGTCCTCGGGCGGGACGGCGGCGCACTTCTCCTCGACGATCATCCGGATCCGCGACGACTCGGCCGGGCTCGTCAGCCGCACGCCCGCGGCGAGGCACTGCTGCACGGCGCCCTGGCAGCCCGCCCTCGAGAAGATGAAGACGATCGCGGGCAGCAGCCTGTCCGCCTCCAGCGCGTCGACGACCGCGAACCGAGGGGTGGGCTTCCCGCCGCCCGGGCGGTGGTTCGGGCGGCCCTGCTGCTGCCTGCCGCGGTGCGCGGGACCGCGTCGGGCCGGCACCTCCTCGCGGTTGCTGCGGCGCAGCAGGTGGCTGAGGTCGGGGTTGATCGGCGGGTCGACCCCCGGTGCCGTCGGGTCCACGTGACCCGCGTACAGGTCGAGCAGCTCGCCTCGTACAAGGACGTGCTGCCCGAGCGGCACGGGACGGTGCTCGCTGACCACCACGGTCGTGTCGCCGCGGACGGTGGCGAGCCAGTCGCCGAACTCCTCGGCGTTCGAGACGGTCGCGGACAGCGACACCAGCTGCACGTCGTCGGTGAGGTGGATGATCACCTCTTCCCACACGGGCCCACGGAACCGGTCGGCGAGGTAGTGCACCTCGTCCATGACGACGAACCCGAGCCCCTGCAGGGTCGTCGACCCGGCGTACAGCATGTTGCGGAGCACCTCGGTGGTCATCACGACGACCGGGGCGTCCCCGTTGATCGTCGTGTCCCCGGTGAGCAGGCCGACCTTCTCGGCGCCGTAGCGACGGACCAGGTCGCCGTACTTCTGGTTGGACAGCGCCTTGATCGGCGTCGTGTAGAACGCCTTGCGACCGGACTCGAGCGCGAGGTGCACGGCGAACTCGCCGACGACGGTCTTGCCCGCACCGGTCGGCGCCGCGACGAGCACCCCGCTGCCGCGTTCCAGCGCCAGGCACGCGTCCACCTGGAACTGGTCGAGCGGGAACCCCAGCAGCTCCCGGAACTTGGCGAGCTCGGTGCGTTCCTCGTCGGCCCGGCGGCGGGCCGCCGCGTAACGCTCGGCGGGCGAGGGCTCGGCCGGCGGGTCAGCGGGACGGGAGGACTTGCGTGTGCGGGCCACCACACGCACACCCTAGGCACACGTGGGCCGCCCACAGGCCCGGCGCGCGCATCAGCACAGGACGGAGAGCGCCCCGGGCTCGACGGTGACCCGCAGCGGGAGCGGTCCGACGCGCTCCCCGTCGGCGAACGCGGCGGGCGGCAGGCCGCCGAGGTCGGTCAGCGGCTCGATGAGCACGGACCGGCTGCGGAACACGTCGACGGACGGGTGGCCCACGTGCTTGCCCCCGTAGATGCCGGGGAAGATCTTGATCACGCCGGGCTTGCTGAAGGGTCCGGCGACGACGACGTCGAGCAGACCGTCGTCCACGACGGCGTCGGGCGCGATCTTCAGGCCGCCGCCGATCCACGGCACGTTCGCGACCGCGACGAGCGTGCCGGTGGACTCCCACACCTGGTCGTCCATGGTCACGCGGTACCCGTAGGGCTCGAACCTGGGCAGCTCGGCGAGCAGCGCCCGCACGTACCGCCCGGAGCCCTTGGGCCAGGTCATCTCGTTCGCCCGGGCGTTGATCGCGGCGTCGAACCCGCAGGACAGCACCCCGAGGAACCACTCGTGCGCGGCCGTGCCGGGCGGACCGACGCGCACCGCGTCCACCTGCCGGGGTCCCTCGCGCAGCCCGTGCTCGATGGCGGCGACGGACGCGTCGACGTCGCCCGGCTTCGGCAGCTCGAGCGTGCGCGCGATGTCGTTGCCCGTCCCCGCCGCGACGACGCCGAGCGGCAGGTCGGTGCCGGCGACGACGTTCACGCCCAGGTGCACCATCCCGTCGCCGCCCACGACCACCAGCGCGTCGAGGCCCGCCAGGACGGCCGTGCGGGCGCGGTCGGTGGCCAGCGCGAGCGAGGCAGCCGAGAGGTCCTGGACGTCGTGCCCGCGAGCACGCAGCAGTTCGTGCGTGCGTCGGCCGGCGGCGGTCCCCCGCCCCTTGCCCGCGGTGGGGTTCACCACGACGCCCAGACGAGTCACGCGGCCCCCCCGGGGGTGTCGTCGGGCAGGTAGCCGTCGAGCGTCGGCAGCCCCTCGGCCAGGCGACGCTTGTTGACCCGCCGGTCGTGCAGCTCGCAGACCAGCAGCGCGATGAAGTACAGCCCGCAGATCGGCAGCGCGACCATGAGCATCGTGATCGCGTCGGGGGTCGGGGTCATGACGGCCGCGAAGACGAACGCGATCACGACGGCCCACCGCCAGCTGCGGCGCCACATCGCCGCCGAGCCGAGGCCCGCGAAGTTGAGGGCGACCATGAGCACGGGCAGCAGGAACGCCAGACCGAAGGCCAGGGTCAGGCGCATGACGAAGCCGAGGTACGTCTGGGCGTCGATGAGGTTGTACGCGCCCTCGGGGGTGAACTCGGTCAGCAGCCGGACGGCGTTCGGCAGCGCCCACCAGGCGAGGTAGGCGCCCGCGAGGAAGAGCGGCACGGCGACGCCGACGAACCCGTACGCGTACGCGCGCTCGCGACGCGTGAGCCCGGGCGTGATGAAGCCCCAGAGCTGGTAGATCCACCAGGGGCTCGAGATGAGCACGCCGAGGAAGAACGAGACCTTGATCTGCATGTCGAACGAGGCGGCCAGGCCGTTGAAGTTCAGCCCGACGAGGTCGCCGCGCGCCTCGGCCACGTCCTGGATGGGCTGCTGCAGGGCCTCGAAGACCGGCGTGTACAGGAACCACCCGATGACGGCCCCGACGAGCAGGCCGATGACGGCGAGGAACAGCCGGTGACGCAGCTCGACCAGATGTGCTCGCAGCGGCATCCGGCCGCCGGGTTCATCCCCGCGGCGTGCGCTCACCTGCGGGTCAGACCTTCGGCGGGGCGGAACCCTCGGTCGGCTCGGGCCGGTCCGGGGTGACGACGGGCGTCTGCACGACGACCGGCGGGGTGACGACGGTGGTCTGGGCCACCGGGGTGGTGCCGGCCGGCGCGTCCGTCGTCGGCGCGTCGTCCTTGTTCAGGTCCTTGACCTCGTTCTTGAAGATCTTCATCGACTGCCCGACGCTCTTGGCCACGTCCGGGAGCCGCTTGGCCCCGAAGACGAGAAGGACCACGGCGAGCACGAGAACCACGTGCCAGGCGCTGAGGTTACGCACGGATCGAGCCTCCGTCGTTGAGTGATGACTCGGCAATCCTACGCGCGCGCGGAAACGGTCAGCGCCAGTAGGCCTTCCAGGCGCGTCGGGTCGCCTCGCGACGAGCCTGCCGGGCGACCCGGCGGCCGGCCGCGGCGACGCGGAGCTCGGCGTAGCGGTCGTACATCTCGGCGGGCTCGGCGAAGACGGTCGGACCGGTGTCGGGCCGCAGAGCGGCGGCCGCGGCCTGCAGCTCGTCGACGCGCACGGCCAGCTGCTCGGCTACCTCGGCGGCACGGCCGAGCTCCTTCGCCAGCGCGACGCCGGACCGCCACAGCCGCCGGCCGAGCAGGAAGGCGCCACCCAGCGTCGCCAGCACCAGCACGGTCCACACGGAGAACCAGAGCACCCTCACACCCCCGTCTCGGCGAGCGCACCGTAGGCCCGCAGCGCCGCTCGGGCCGACGACGCGACCTCCTCGGCGACGCGGGCGGGCTGGATCTCGAGCACGTCGTCGGCGACCTGGAGCACGAGGTGCCGCAGCCAGGACTCCTGCACCACCCGCAGGTCGACCTCGAACGAGCCGTCGTCGTGGTTGCGTACGGCGTCGACGGGCGTCGTCTCGGCGACCCACCGGGCCCGGCTGGTCAGGTGCAGCGTGACGAGCTCACCCTCGGGCCCGGGCTCGAACAGGTGCGCGCTCTCGCTCACCTGGTGCTCGAGGCTCGGCTCGTCCAGGACGTGGGCCTCCAGCACGCGGTCGATGCGGAAGAGCCGCTCGCCGTCCACGAGCAGGCACCACGCCAGCAGGTACGAGCGCTCGTCGTCGGTCGCGAGCCGGATCGGGTCCACGTCGCGCTCGGTGGTGATGTCCGCGGCGTTCACGTAGCGCAGGTGCAGCCGTCGCCCGTCGCGCAGGGCCGTCGCGACCGCGGCGGCCACGTCGGGCGCGGCGTCGACGGCGAGCCGCACGTCGACCGCCGCTGCGGCGTCGCCGGTCGCCGCGGTCAGCTTGCCCAGAGCCGAGCGCAGGACCGCGGCACGCTCGGGGTCCATGGCCGAGCCGAGGGCCGAGTCGAGCGCCCGCAGCGCCGCGACCAGCGCGACCGCCTCACGGGCACCCAGGCGCAGCGGCCGCGTCATGCCGCGCGACTCCGTGAGGCGCACGACGCCCTGCTCGTAGGAGGCCGCGTCGAAGTCGATGAGGTCGTGCGGGTAGTAGCCCGGCGTGCCTGTGACCCAGAGCGTGTCGATGTCCGACATCACCTGGCTCGTCGTCACGCCGAAGTGGTCGGCGATCTCCTCGACCGCGACGCCCTCGTGCCGGTCCAGGTAGGTGATCATCCCCAGCATCCGCAGGAGCCGGTCGCTGGCGCGCTCAGCCATCGACGCTCACCCCCTGCTGGTCGACGGACGAGTCGAGGACGGCCGCGGTACGCAGCAGGTGCAGGACGTGCTCGCGCAGGCTGACGGGCGCGAGCACGACGACGGCCGCGCCGTAGCCGACGAGCTCCTCGGCCAGCTCCCACTCGGCCCGGTACGGCACGTGCACCAGCTCGCGGTTCGCGACGAGGGGCGCGGTCGCGGGGTCGGCGGTCCAGTCCGTGGCGTCCGGTGGCGCAGGGACGGCGCGCGCCCGCGGGGCGCTCGCGCGCTCCGGGAGGATCGCCAGGGTCGCGATCAGCTCGGGTCCGGCTCCCCACGCGCGCATCGCCTGGGCGAGCGCCTCCGGCTCGGGGGGCGGGAACGACCCGGGCTCCCCCACCGACCGCACGGCACCCTCGATGCGGCTGAGCCGGTACGACCGGCTGGCGCCACGGTCCCGGTCCAGGCCGACGAGCACCCAGCCGCCACGCCGGGCGAGCAGCTTCCACGGCTCCACGACGCGCTCGCGGACCTCGCCGGTGGTCGCGGCGCGGTAGGTGAACCTGACCGGCTGCCGCGCCTGGACGGCGTCGACGAGCGGGCTGAACGCGCCGCCGCCCGCCCGCACGCGCGGGGAGAGGCCCGCGACGAGGTCCGTCGACTCGACACCCTCGCCGACGGCCCGCAGCTTGGTCAGGGCGCGCGACGTGTCCGCCTGGACGGCCTGGTCCTGCCACACCTGGGCGGCCATGGCGAGCACCCCGAGCTCGGCGGCGGTGAGGTCGAGCGGGGGCAGCGCGTAGGCGTCCAGGTCGACCCGGTAGCCGATGTCGTCGCCGTGGCCCGCGTCGGTGATCGTCAGGATCGGGATGCCGAGGTCGCGCAGGGTGTCCTTGTCGCGCTCGAACATCCGCTCGAACGCGTCGTCGGACGGTGCCTCCTGGTAGCCGGCGACACTTGTGCGCACCTGCTCCTTCGTCATGCGGCCGGCCGTGTTGACCAGGGCGATGACGAGGTTGAGCAGGCGCTCGGCAGGGGCGATCTGAGCGGCCATCGAGCACCACCGTAGTGGCCGGTAGCGTGGGCGCGTGATCACGTGGCGTGCTGGGGTCGTGGTGTCGCTCGGATCCACGTGGCCGGGCGCCGCAGAGGTGACGGTCGAGCTGGAGTCGCCGGTCGGGGCGGTTCCCGCCGGCGGGACCGTCCGGGCGCTGGCCTACCCCTCCCTCGTCGGGTCCCCCGTCATCGGCGACCGGGTCCTGCTCAACGTCTCGGCCCTGGCCCGTGGGCTGGGCACCGGCGGCTACGCACTGGTCGTCGCGCGGCCCGACACCCCGCCGGCCGACCCGCCCGAGGGTCCCGGCCACCTGGTCAAGGCTAGGTACACGCCGCTGCAGGCGATGGTCCTGGGGGTCGACGACCAGGAGTCGCCGCACCACGACGTGCTTCGCGACGCGGACGACCTCGCCGGGCTGCCGGTCGTCGTCGCGGACCTGCACTCCGCCCTCCCCGCGATCGTCGCGGGCGCCCGCTTTGCCGCCGCCCGCACCGGCCAGGCACCTCCGAGGGTCGCGTACGTGATGACCGACGGCGGCGCGCTGCCCGCCTGGTTCTCCCGGGCCGTCGCGGGCCTGCGGTCGGCGGGCTGGATCGACGCCTGCATCACGACCGGGCAGGCGTTCGGCGGCGACCTCGAGGCGGTCACGGTGCACACCGGGCTGCTGGCCGCGCGGCACGTCGTCGGCGCCTCTCTCGTGGTCGTCGCGCAGGGGCCGGGCAACCTCGGCACGGGCACGCGCTGGGGGTTCTCGGGCGTCGCGGCGGGCGAGGCCGTCAACGCGGCGGCCGCGCTGGGCGGTCGCCCGGTCGCGTCCCTGCGCGTCTCGGGGGCCGACGAGCGCGAGCGCCACCTCGGCATCTCGCACCACTCCCTGACGGCCTACGGACGGGTCGCGCTCGCGGCCGCGGACGTCGTCGTCCCCGTGTTCGACCCGGGTGCGCTCGACGGGCTCGGGCACCGGATCGACGACCAGGTCGCGGCGCTGTCGTCGCGGCACCGCCTGGTGCGGGTGCCCGCAGGAGCGGACCTGCTGAGCGCGCTGGCGGGCTCACCGGTTCGCCTGTCGACGATGGGCCGGGGGCTCGATGCCGACCCGGCGTCGTTCCTGACCGCCGCCGCCGCGGGCGTGCACGCGGTCGACCTGCTCAGCTGACGAAGACGCCGTCGACCAGCGTCGGCACCGACGTGCTGCGACCGACCTCTGCCGCGATGTCCACGTCGCCGGCGAACCCGGCACGGCCCAGCTCGAGACCGCTCGTGCACCCGTGCAGGGCGGTGCGCTCGTGGCCGCGCACCTCCCGGTAGGCCGCGGCCGCGGCGGCCGCCTCGGGCGACAGCACGAGTCCCTGCTGCTGCAGCGCGTCGATCACGGCGCCCGCACCCCAGAGGTCCTCGACCGCGGGCCGCAGCGATCCGTCCGGCCACTGTTCGCCGGCCGCCACGACCAGTACCCGTCCGAGCGGTCCGACCTCGGCGGCGACCGCGTGGGCGTTGCGCAGGCTCGCACCCACGACGGTCGTGCCGAGCTCCGCGAGCCGGCGACCGATCGTCGAGCCGTTGGGCGACGGCAGGACGAGCGGTCCGGGAGCGTCCCACCGCCGCAGGCTCGCCGGCGACAGTGACGGCCCGTGCGTGGCGGTCCGCGGACCGGCGAGCGTGGCACCCCGGTCGGCGGCGAGCCGCGCGGCGTCCTCGGCGCTGCCCGCGTGCGGCAGGACGTCGATCCGCAGGTCCGCGGCGACGGACAGCGTCGTGGTGAACGAGAGCACGTCGACGACCACCGAGACGGCCGCCGACGCCGCCAGGGATCGCGCACCCTGCAGCCCCCACTCGAAGCAGACCGGGTAGCCGGGCTGCGCAGCAGGGTCCTCCCCGAGGTACCCCGTCGCGGGGTCGATCCCGGCGAGGAACCCGCGGATGGTCTCCGCAAGCCGTCCAGGGTCGAGCGGCATGCCGCTCGAGGAGAAGCCGTAGCCGGGGTTCGGCCCGGTCAACCACGTCAGGTCGTAGCCGCCGGTCGCGCTCTCGACGACGCGGAACCGCTCGCCGTCGACCTCGATCTCCACCTCAGTCGTCCCGAGGCGTGGCCGTGTGCTGGGCGACGAGGGTCGAGAGGCGCCGGGCCTCGGCGTCGGCGTAGGCGCCGTCCGCCCGCTGGATGCCCATGACGGCCAGCGTGTCGCCGTCGGACAGGTCCAGCTGGACCCACGGCCGCCCAGAGCCGAAGCGCACCGAGACGATCTCGGCCCACTCCAGCCGGCGCGTGTAGACGAGGTTCCGGACCGTGACGCCCTCGTCGTCGACCCGGGCCTGGACGGTGGCCTGTCGCCAGCAGAACCCCGCGATGAGCAGCCCGACCAGCGCGAAGCCGACCTGGTCGCCGGTGTTCAGGGTCGGCATGAACACGATCAGCAGGCCCGTCAGGACGAGGACGATGACCGCGAGCGTGAGCGTCACCACCCGCGCGGCGCGAGGTCGGAACGTCCGGTACGACGATGCCGCCACGACGACGCTCAGAGTCGGCAGGCGTGGATCGACGTCACCAGGATCGCGCGCGCACCGATGTCGTAGAGGGAGTCCATGACGCGGTTCGTCTGGTCGCGACGGACCATGGCGCGCACGGCCGCCCAGTCGCGGTTGTGCAGCGGCGAGACGGTGGGCGACTCGAGCCCGGGCGTGATCGCGACGGCCTTGTCGACGAGGTCGAGCGGCACGTCGTAGTCCATCAGCACGTACTCGCGCGCGGTGAGCACGCCCTGGATCCGCCGGGTCAGCACGTCGAGGCCCAGGGGCTCGTCGACGTCGGACCGGCGGACCAGGACGGCCTCCGAGCGCAGGATCGGCTCCGCGAAGATCTCGAGGCCTGCCGCGCGCAGCGTCGTGCCGGTCTCGACGACGTCCGCGATCACGTCGGCGACGCCGAGCTTGATCGCGGACTCGACCGCACCGTCCAGCCGCACGACGCCGGCCGGCTCGATGCCGAGCGAGCGCAGGTACGAGCGCACCAGCACCGGGTAGCTCGTCGCGACCCGGCGGCCACCGACCTGCGCGACGTCGGTCCACTCCCCGGCCGCGCCGGCGAACCGGAACGTCGAGCGGGCGAACCCGAGCGGCAGGTGCTCGACGGCCGCGGACTCCGAGTCGAGCATCAGGTCGCGGCCGGTGATCCCGACGTCGACGGTCCCCGCGCCGACGTACACCGCGATGTCGCGCGGGCGCAGGAAGAAGAACTCGACGTCGTTGTCCGGGTCGGGCAGCACGAGCTCGCGGGAGTCGCGACGCTGCTTGTAGCCGGCCTCCTTGAGCATCTCGACGGCAGGCTCCGACAGGGAGCCCTTGTTCGGGACGGCAATCCTCAGCACAGCGAAGTCCTCGGGTCTCAGAGGTGCGCGTACACGTCGTCGAGCGTCAGTCCGCGCGCGATCATGAGCACCTGCAGGTGGTACAGCAGCTGGGAGATCTCCTCAGCCGTCCGCTCGTCCGACTCGTACTCGGCCGCCATCCAGACCTCGGCGGCCTCCTCGACGACCTTCTTGCCGATGCCATGGACACCGGAGTCGATCTCGGCGACGGTACGGGAGCCGGCGGGGCGGGTAGCCGCCTTGTCCGCCAGCTCGGCGAACAGCGCGTCGAAGGTCTTCACTCGGCCAAGAGTAGGGGCTGCTGCGGCAGCCCTCCGTCGCCGTCCGCGGGCCGGGCGCGTGCCTGCTGACGCCACCACACCACGAAGCCCCAGATCACGACGCCCGCGTAGACGAGGTAGAGGGCGGCCGACGGGTAGTAGCCGGCCGTGAACAGCAGCGGCACCCCGACGGCGTCGACGGCGATCCAGATGAGCCAGAACTCGATCCAGCCGCGCGCCATCCCGTACGTGGCCAGGAACGACCCCGTGAAGATCCACGCGTCGGCCCACGGTCCCCACGAGCCGAGCGCCTCGAAGATGTACGCGAACGCGACCGTCCCGACGACGCCGATGGTGACGAGCTGGATCCAGCCGTTGCGGCCCGCCCAGCGCGGCACGACCCCGGGCGCGTCCGGGTCCCCGTGCGCGCGTCCGGCCGCCCGCGCCTGGCTCCACCGCACCCAGCCGTAGACCGAGACGATGATGAAGAAGACCTGACGGCCCGCCTGCCCGTACAGGTCGCGAGCCTGCGGCGTGTGGAACACGCCACCGAGGAACACGGTGAACAGCAGGACGTTGCCGACGATGCCGACGGGCCACGCCCAGACCTTCCGGCGCATGCCGCCGATCGCCGAGCCCAGGCCGAAGCCGTTGCCGACGATCTCGCGCCAGAGGATGTCGTGGCCCGCGATGGTCCACGTCGCGTCGAAGAGCCAGTTGTGCACTAGAGCCCCCGCAGCGCCACAACCGTCGCCACGGCGGCCTCCGCAGCCTCGGCGCCCTTGTCCTCGTGCGACCCGGGCAAGCCGGCGCGGTCGAGCGCCTGCGCCTCGTCGTCGCAGGTCAGGACGCCGAAGCCGACCGGGATGCCGGTCGACGCGGCGACGTCCGTCAGGCCGAGCGTCGCGGCCTGGCACACGTACTCGAAGTGCGGGGTGCCGCCGCGGATCACGACGCCCAGGGCGACGACCGCGTTCGCGCCGGCCTCGACCGCGGCGCGCGCGGCCACCGGCAGCTCGAACGTGCCCGGCACGCGGATGACGGTCACGTCGCTGACGTGCGCGGACTCCAGGGCTCGCGTCGCGCCGGCGAGCAGGCCGTCCATGACGACCGTGTGCCAGCTCGCGGCGACGACGACGACCTTCAGGCCCGTGCCGTCGACGGTCAGGGTGGGTGCTCCAGCACCGCTCATGCCAGGTCCTCCAGGTTCTCGAACGCGTGGTCCTCGTGGTCGGCGCCGGGGGTGGCCGGCGTCGCGTGCACCGGTGCGACGGCGATGGGCTCGCGCTCGGTGCCGGCAGGCAGGTGGAGCAGGTGCCCCATCGACGTGGCCTTGGTGCGCAGGTAGGCCTCGTTCTGCGGGGTGCGCCCGACCTCGAGGCTGCGGATCTCCGCGACGTCGATGCCGTGCGCCCGCAGCCCGGCCACCTTGGCGGGGTTGTTGGTGAGCAGGCTGACCCGGCTCACCCCGAGGTCCGTGAGGATCGCTGCCGCGGCACCGTACTCGCGGCGGTCCGCGGGCCAGCCGAGGTCGAGGTTGGCCTCGACCGTGTCCCGACCGGCGTCCTGCAGCGCGTAGGCGGCGACCTTGGCCAGCAGTCCGATCCCCCGGCCCTCGTGACCGCGCAGGTAGACGACCGCCCCGCCCTGCTGCGACGCGAGCTCGAGCGCCGCGTCGAGCTGCGGACCGCAGTCGCAGCGCGCCGAGCCGAACGCGTCGCCCGTGAGGCACTCGGAGTGCACGCGGACCACGGGATGCTCGGCCAGGCCGCTCGTCGGCACCAGCGCGACGTGCTCGTCGCCGGTGCGCAGGTCGCGGTAGCCGTGGATGCGGAACTCGCCGTGCTTCGTCGGCAGGTACGCCGTGTGCGTCGCGTGCACCCGCTCGCGCGGCGGCGCGGCGACCGCGACCTCGCTGGTCACGTCGTCGCCGTGGCTCGTCCGCCAGGCGACGATGTCCTCGATGGTCAGGAGCACGAGCCCCTCGGCCTGCGCGAGCTCGGACGCGACGTCGAGCCGCGTCATCGTGCCGTCGTCGTTGACCAGCTCGGCGATCGCGCCGACCGGCTCCAGGCCCGCGAGCCGGCACAGGTCGACCGCGGCCTCGGTGTGGCCGGCCCGGTGCAGCACGCCCCCGGGGACGGCACGCAGCGGCAGGACGTGCCCGGGCCGGATGAGGTCCTCCCGGCCCGACGCCGGGTCCGCCAGCACCCGCAGCGTGCGGGCACGGTCGGACGCGGAGATGCCCGTCGTCACGCCCGTGGCCGCGTCGACCGTGACCGTGTAGGCCGTCCGGCGCGGGTCCTGGCTGTGGGGCACCATCAGCGGCAGGTCCAGGGCATCCGCGCGGGACGCCGGCATGGGCGCGCACAGGTACCCCGACGAGTGCCGGATGGTCCACGCGATCCACTCGGGTGTGGCGGACTGCGCCGCGAGGATGACGTCGGCCTCGTTCTCGCGGTCCGGGGAGTCGGCGACGAGCACGGGCCGTCCCTGCCGCAACGCCTCCAGGGCCTCCTCGACGGTGCCCAGACGGACGCTCATCGCAGCACCCCGGCCGAGGACAGCAGGCGTTCGGTGTACTTGGCCAGGACGTCCACCTCGATGTTCACGCGGGCCCCGGGTGCCAGGGTGCCGAGGGTGGTCGCCTCGAGCGTCGTCGGGATGAGCGAGACGCCGAATGAGTCGTCCGTGACGTGCGTGACGGTCAGCGAGATGCCGGACACCGCGATCGAGCCCTTCTCGGCGATGTACCGGTTGAGCTCGGGCGCGAGGCCGATCTCGACGTCGTCCCACCGCGGTCCGGGGGTGCGGCTCAGGATCGTGCCGACCCCGTCGACGTGCCCCTGCACGACGTGGCCGCCGTACCGACCGCCGACCGCCAGCGCGCGCTCGAGGTTCACCGGGCTGGACACACCGAGGTCCTCCAGCGCGCTGCGGCGCAGGGTCTCCGGCATCACGTCGGCCCAGAACGTCCCGTCGCCGGGCAGCTCGGTCACCGTGAGACAGACGCCCGAGACGCTGATCGAGTCCCCCAGGTGCGCGTCCGAGACCACGAGCGGGCCGCGCACGCGCAGCCGGGCGTCCTGCGCCCCGTGCTCGATGGCCTGGACGGTGCCGACCTCTTCGACGATTCCGGTGAACATCAGCTCTCCTCGCTGGTGGTGCTGGTGAGTTCGGGGGTGGCGACGACGAGCACGTCCGGGCCGAGCGGCAGGACCGTGCGCGTGGTCAGGCGGACGGCCTGGTCGATCGTCGTGACGCCGAGGTCGGCCAGCGCGGGCGGGCCGGAGCCGAGCAGGACGGGGGCGACGTAGGCATGCACCTCGTCGACGAGCCCGGCCCGCACGAACGCCGCGGCGAGGGTCGGGCCGCCCTCGACCAGGACGTGCCGCACCTCGCGCTCCTGCAGGCGCGCCAGGACCTCGGCCGGGTCGTGCGTCCGCAGCGCGAGCAGCTCCCCGCCCGGGCCGTGCAGGCGCGCGCCGGCCGGCACCGGCCGGTACCCGACGACCACGCGCAGCGGCTGGTCGCCGTGCAGCTCGCCCGCGGCGTTGCGGGCGGTCAGGGACGGGTCGTCGGCCAGCGCGGTCCCGGTGCCGACGACGATCGCGCCCACCTCGGCGCGCAGGTCGTGGGCGTGGTGGCGCGACACCTCCGACGTGATCCACCGGCTGGACCCGTCGGCTGCGGCGATCCGGCCGTCGAGGGACGTGGCGAGCTTGAGCGTGACGAACGGGCGCCCACGTTCGACCGACGGCAGCCAGGCGCCGAGCAGCTCGCGCCCCTCGTCGGCGAGCACGCCGGTCTGCACGTCGACGCCGGCGTCCCGGAGCCGCTGGGCGCCGCCCGCGGCCACCGGGTTGGGGTCGACGACCGACACGACCACGCGGCTGACACCTGCGGCGATCAGGGCCTCGGAGCACGGGCCGGTGCGGCCGGTGTGGTTGCACGGCTCGAGCGTGACGACTGCGGTCGCGCCGACGGTGTCGCTGCCGCGTGCCTCCGCGTCGACGAGGGCGGCGACCTCGGCGTGCGGGGTGCCGGCACCGCGGTGCCAGCCCTCCCCCAGGACCTCGCCGGACACGCTCAGCAGGACCGCGCCGACGCGCGGGTTCGGGCCACCGGCCGGGCCGCGTCGCGCGATCTCCAGCGCGTGCCGCAGGGCAGACAGCTCGGCGGGAGCGACGCGCTCGACCTCCGTGCTGGACATGCTCACCTCCGGGCGCGATGGCTCCGGGGTGTGGGCGGCAGGAAGGGTCCCGCAACCACGGCGCACAGGCGCCGCCACGTGATCCTCCCATCCGGACTTTCACCGTCGGTCCTGGAGTTCCACCAGGTCAACCGCCCGATCCTTGCGGACCGGTCGGGTCGCGGACTGTCACCGCCGGCTCGGAATTACACCGACCCCGGAGCACGTGTATGTGTTCGTACTGCGCCAACGATCATGCCACACGCGGCATTCCCGACAGCAAACCCGATCTGTTGGATCGGGATTCGTTCAGACCGCCGGGCCGTCCGCGAGCAGCCGCAGGGCGGAGATCTCGGCGGCGATGTCGGGGGCGCCGTAGACGGCCGACCCGGCGACGAAGACGTTCGCCCCGGCCTGCGCGATCCGCGCGATCGTGTCCCGGGCGACGCCGCCGTCCACCTGCAGCCAGGTCGACGCGCCGGTCTCCTCGATCGCCTGCCGCGTCCGCCGGATCTTGGGCAGCATGCCCTCGATGAACGACTGGCCCCCGAACCCGGGCTCGACGGTCATCACGAGCACCATGTCGAACTCGGGCAGCAGGTCCAGGATCGGCTCGACCGGCGACGCCGGACGCAGCGCGATCCCCGCCCGCACGCCGTTCGACCGCAGCTCGCGTGCCAGCCGCACCGGCGCCTGCGTCGCCTCGGCGTGGAACGTCACCGACGCCGCTCCGGCCGCCGCGTACTCGGGCGCCCACCGGTCGGCGTCCTCGATCATGAGGTGCACGTCGAGCGGCACCGCGGACACCTCGGCGATCCGCTGCACGATCGGCAGCCCGAGCGTCAGGTTGGGGACGAAGTGGTTGTCCATGACGTCCACGTGGACGTAGTCGGCGGTGGCGATCCGCGCGAGGTCCCGCTCGAGGTTGACGAAGTCCGCGGACAGGATGCTCGGGTTGATCAGCGCTGGCACGGCGACCAGCCTAGCCAGGGCCCCGCCGAGATCACGACGTGCGGCGCAGCAGGCTCAGGTGCATCGCGTCCGTGCCGTGCACGTGCGGCCACAGCTGCACGTCGAGGCGTCCCTCGGGCAGGTCGATCTGCCCGTCCGGGACGATCCCCCGGACCACGGCCTGGGCGTCGAGCACCTCGACGACGAGGTTCTCCTTGTCGGCGGCACGCAGCGCGTCCTTCACGACGAGCTGGGTCTCGACGAGGTGCGGCGAGCAGGTGACGTAGGCGACGACGCCGCCGGGGCGCACCGCCCGCAGCGCCGACACGAGCAGCTCGCGCTGGAGGGCGTTCAGCGGGGCGACGTCGGCCGCCGTCCTGCGCCACCGCGCCTCCGGCCGACGCCTCAGGGCACCGAGCCCGGTGCACGGTGCGTCGACCATGACCCGGTCGAACGACGCGGGCTCCTGCGTGCCGACCTCGCGACCGTCGCCCGTGCGCACGTCCTCGACGGCGTCGGCGGGGACCGCCCGCAACGCCTGCTCGACCAGCTGCGTGCGGTGCGGCTGCAGCTCGTTGGCGACGATCCGCGCCCCGCGCTCCCCCGCGACGGCTGCGAGCAGCGCGGCCTTGCCGCCCGGGCCCGCGCACAGGTCCAGCCATCGGTCGTCGCGACCGTGGACCGGGACCTGCGTCAGCGCGAGCGCCACGAGCTGGCTGCCCTCGTCCTGCACCCCGGAGCGACCGTCGCGCACACTCGGCAGGGCGGCCGGGTCGCCGCCTGCCAGGACCACCGCGGTCGGTGTCAGCGCACCGCGCGTCGAGCCGGGCGCGTCCGCGAGCACCTCGTCGGCGTCGGCCAGACCCGGCCGGGCCACGACGGTCACGTGCGGCGCCACGTTGTCCGCGACGAGCAGCTCCTCGATCTCGTCGGCAGACCGCCCGTGCCCGGCGAGGGCCTCCCGCAGCGCACGGACCACCCAGACGGGATGGCTCTGCACGGCGGCGAGGGCGCCGAGGTGGTCGGTCCCCTCGGTGATCCGCTGCTCCCACACGTCGAGCGGCTCGCGACCGATCGCGCGCAGGACGGCGTTCACGAACTGGGACGCACCGGTGCCGAGCTGCTCCCGGGCGAGACCGACCGTCTCGGACACCGCCGCGTGGGCGGGCACGCGCATGCCGAGCAGCTGGTGGGCGCCCAGGCGGAGCACGTCGAGGACGGGTGGGTCGATCTTGTCGGTCGGGCGCGACGCCGCCAGCGCGATGATCGCGTCGTAGCGACCCTGCAGCCGCAGCGTGCCGTAGGCGAGCTCCGTGGCGAACGCCGCGTCGCGCGCGTCGATCCGGCGCTCGCGGAGCAGCGGCGGCAGGACGAGGTTGGCGTAGGAGTCGGTGCCGGCGACCGCGCGCAGGACGTCGTACGCGGCCGTGCGCGCGGCGTCGCTGCCCTTGCGCCGCTGCGACGGCGCCGCCGACGAACGCTGCGTCCGGCCCTGCGCGCGAGCCGCGCCACGCTGGCGGCCGCTCGGGTCGCGCCGGTCGTCGGCGGTCATGCCGCACCGCCCAGCACGACCGTGCCCTCGAGGCGCGCACCGCGTGCCCAGTCGGCGGCCGCCATCGGACGCTTGCCCTGCGGCGTGACCTCGCCGAGCCGCACCGCGTGCCCGCCGGTGCCGACGAGCACCTCCCGCTTGCCCGCGCGCACCTCGCCGGGCGGGAGGTCGGTGACGTCGGGCACGCCCACGACCGGGCCCAGACCGAGGCGTGAACCGTCCGGCAGCGTGGTCCACGCGCCGGGCGTGGGCGTGCAGCCGCGGACCCGGCGGTCGACGGCGTGCGGCGGCTGGTTCCAGCGCACGCGCGCGTCCTCGGTCTCGAGCTTCGGGGCGTGGCTGACCCCGTCCGTACTCTGCGCCACCGGGCTCAGGATCCCGTCCTCGATCGCGTCCAGCGTCCGCACGAGCAGCCCCGCGCCCGCGACCGCGAGCCGGTCGAGCAGGTCGCCCGCGGTGTCGCGCGGGCGGATCGTCTCGGTGAGGAACCCGTAGACCGGCCCGGTGTCCAGCCCGGCCTCGAGCCGGAACGTGGAGGCGCCCGTGACCTCGTCGCCGGCGATCAGCGCGTGCTGCACGGGAGCCGCGCCGCGCCAGGCGGGCAGCACCGAGAAGTGCAGGTTGACCCAGCCGTGCGTCGGCACGTCGAGCAGCGCGGGCGGGACGAGGGCGCCGTAGGCGACCACGGGTGCGGCGTCGACGGCGAGCTCGGCCAGGCGCGCCTGGAAGGCCTCGTCGCGCGGGCGGTCCGGGGTGAGCACCTCGAGGCCCGCCTCCAGCGCGCGGGCCTTGACCGCGCTCACGCCGGACGTGCGTCCGCGGCCGGAGCGGGCGTCGGGTCGCGTGAGCACGGCGACCACCTCGTGGCGGGATCCGAGGAGTGCCTCGAGCGACGGCACCGCGGCCGCGGGAGTTCCGGCGAAGAGCAGTCGCATGGCCTCGATCCTAGGTGCGCGGCAGCGGCACCCCGCGCGCGACCAGGTCGAGCCGCAGGTCCTGCGCGGACGTGAACAGCACCGCCTGCAGGCCCAGCCGGGCTGCCGCCTCGACGTTCACCGCAGAGTCGTCCGCGAAGACGGTCGCCGCGGCGTCGAGGTCGAACCGGTCGATGAGCAGCCGGAAGATCCGCTCGTCCGGCTTGGCCAGCCCCACGGCCCCGGAGACCAGGACGTCCTCGAGCAGCCCGACCACGGGCGCGGCCGGCTCGGCCAGGTGGAACGTCTCCGCCGACCAGTTGGTCAGGCCCAGCGTGCGCACCCCGGCCGCGACGAGGTCGCGCACCAGCCGCTCCGAGCCGGGCACCGGGCCCGGCAGCGCGTCGGCGAAGTGGTCGACGTACACGTCGAGGGCGGCAGCGTGCTGCGGGAATCGGGCGCGCACCTCCGCCTTCGCCTGCGCCCACGGACGGCCCGCGTCCTGGTGGTGGTTGAACGACGGGAAGTCGACGTCCGCGAAGAACGCCTCGACGGCATCCCGGTCCATCCGGCCGACGAACGGTCCGAACGGGTCCCAGCGCACGAGCACCTGTCCGAGGTCGAAGACCACGGCGTCGACGGTCATCCGAGGTCCGCCGGGTCGAGCTGGACGCGGACGGTCCCGCCCTCACGACGCGCGGAGCGCACCGCCTGCGAGGCCGCGAGCGACCGGGCGAGCGCCGACCCGTGGGAGCGCGGGACGCGGACCAGGGCGCGGACCTCGGGCTCCAGCGACTCCTCGCGGGCGTCGACGGGCACCGGCCCGAGGACCTCCAGCTGCGGGACGTCGAGGCGGGCGACCAGCGTGTCGACGGCGTCGCGCGGACCGGTGACCGAGGCGATCCGGACGGTGGGCGGGAGGGCGAGCTCGGCCCGCTCGGCCAGCTCGCGCGACGCGTACCCGGCCGGGTCCCAGCGCACGAGCGCCTGGGTCGCCCGCTCCTCGGCGTCGCCGACCAGGAGCACCACTCCCCCGTCGGACGCGGCCCGCACCAGCGCGGCGGCGGCGAACCACCGGCGCAGCGCGTCCTCGCCGGTCCGCAGCGCCGCCCCTGCGGTGCTGACGGACGCGTCGAGAAGCAGCGCAGCGGCGTACCCGCCGGGCGCGACGGGCTCGGCCCCGGGCGTCGACACGACGACCGCGGGAACGTCCTTCACCGAGGCCAGCACGCCCCCGGCGGCGCGAGCACCGGAGACCCGCACCGGCACCCCGGGAAACGCGCGGCCGAGCTCCTCCGCGGTGCGCTCGGACCCGACCCGGACCGAGCGCAGGGAGCCGAAGCCGCACTCGGTGCAGCGCCAGTCGGTGGCGAGCCGACCGCACCAGCCGCACGTCGGCACGGCCGTCGCCGATGTCAGCCCGAGCGGTCCGTGGCACACGCCGCAGCGCGCCGAGGCGCGGCACCGTCCGCACGCGACCGCCGGCAGGTAGCCGGCTCGCGGGACCTGGACCAGCACCGGACCGTCGGCGAGCTTGTCGCGCACGGTGCGCCACGCCGGCGCGGGCAGCCGCGCCGCCGCCGCCGGTCCTTCCCGCGCCAGCTCGACCGACGTGAGCGCCTGCACCCGGGGCGCGCGCCGGCGGGTTGTCGCGCGGTCCGCGGCGACCTCGCGCGCCCACCCGCTCTCCACGAGTGCCTGCGCCTCGACGCTGCGACCGTGCGCCGCGACGAGCAGCGCGCAGGACTCGAGCTCGGAGCGCAGGGCCAGCACCTCGCGCACGTGCGGGTACGGCGCCCGCGGCTCGGCGTGCAGCGGGTCGCCGTCGTCCCAGACCACCGCCAGGCCGAGGTCGCGCACCGGGGCGAACGCAGACGCCCGGGTCCCGACGACGACGTCCGCCTGCCCGCGCAGCGCTGCGAGGAACGACCGGTAGCGCACCGCGGGACCGTCGTCGGCGGCGAGCCGCACGGCGCCGCCTCGGCTCCCGGGGGCCCAGCGCGGGATCCCCACCTCGGCCAGCGCCTCCAGCACCCGGTCGATGTCCCGAGCGTCGGGGACCACGACGAGCGCCCCGCGACCGCCCAGCACGCACGCGGCGACCGCCTGCGCGATCGCGTCGGGCCACCGGTCGCCCGCCGCACCCGGCAGGGCCGACCAGACTGCGCGCGGGGCGCCACGGGCGGTCAGGTGCTGCAGGAAGGCGGGTCCGCCCCGGTAGGGCACCCATGCCGTGGCGGTCGCCGTCGGCGGCGCCGGCTGCTCGGCCTCGACGGGGACCTCGGCCTCGACGCGGGCGTGCCGGGCAGGGACCGCAAGGCGCAGCACGTCCGCGAGGGTCCCGGCCCAGCGGTCGGCGACGGCGCGAGCCAGTCTTGCGACCTCGGGCGACAGCACCGGCTCGGCGGACACCACCTTGCGCAACGGCGCCAGGGTGCCGTCGTGCTCCGCCTCCTCGACGCGCTCGAGCACGTACCCGTTGACGTCCTGGCCCCCGAACCGCACCTTCACGCGCGTGCCCGGCACCGCCGTCTCCGCCAGGGCGGCGGGCACGAGGTACTCGAAGCTGCGGTCGAGGTGGGCGGGGGGCAGGTCGACGCAGACGCGCGCGACGGGCAGCTCGTCGGCGATCGGGACGCCGGACGTCGCGGCCCGCACGCGGCGCCGCGGCTTGGGCAGCCCGTCGAGCACGAGCTGCTCGCCGTCGGCCGTCACGTCCATGCGCTCATCCCATCATCCGCGACCGACGGGCCGGGCCGCGTCGTGCACAGACTGGTCCACCGGGGAAGGGATGCAGCTCAGCCGATCGCGGCGTGCAGGTCCGGGACGCGGTCGGCGCGCTCCCACGTGAAGTCGGGCAGCTCGCGACCGAAGTGCCCGTAGGCGGCGGTCTTCTGGTAGATCGGGCGCAGCAGGTCCAGGTCGCGGACGATCGCGGCCGGGCGCAGGTCGAACACCTCGCGGATCGCGGCCGTCAGGCGGTCGACCGGGACGGTCTCGGTGCCGAACGTCTCCACGTAGAGGCCGACGGGGTTCGCCTTGCCGATCGCGTAGGCGACCTGCACCTCGCAGCGGCGGGCCAGCCCTGCCGCGACGACGTTCTTGGCCACCCAGCGCATCGCGTACGCGCCGGAGCGGTCGACCTTCGACGGGTCCTTGCCCGAGAACGCGCCGCCGCCGTGGCGCGCGATGCCGCCGTAGGTGTCGACGATGATCTTGCGGCCCGTGAGCCCGGCGTCGCCCTGCGGGCCGCCGATGACGAAGGTCCCCGTCGGGTTCACGAGCAGGCGGAAGTCGCTCGTGTCGAGGTCGATGGTCGCCAGGACGGGTGCGATGACGTGCTCGGCGATCCCCGGGCGCAGCTGCGTCTCGAGCTGGACGTCGGGCTCGTGCTGCGTCGACAGGACGACGGTGTCGAGCCTCACGGCGCGGTCGCCGTCGTAGCCGATGGTGACCTGGGTCTTCCCGTCGGGACGCAGCCCGGGCAGGATCCCCTCCTTGCGCACGAGCGCCAGGCGCTCGGCCAGGCGGTGGGCGAGCCAGATCGGCAGCGGGAGCAGCGACGGCGTCTCGTCGGACGCATAGCCGAACATCAGGCCCTGGTCGCCGGCGCCCTGCAGGTCGAGCGGGTCGATGTCGGAGGCGTCGTCGCGGACCTCGATCGACTTGTCGACACCGGCCGCGATGTCCGGGGACTGCTGACCGATCGAGACCGAGACGCCGCAGGAGTCGCCGTCGAAGCCGATGTGCGACGACGTGTAGCCGATGCCCCGGACCACCTGGCGGACGATCTGCGGGATCTCGACGTACGCGCTGGTCGTGACCTCGCCCGCGACGTGCACCAGCCCGGTGGTGACCATGGTCTCGACGGCGACACGCGCCTGAGGATCCTGCTCGAGCAGGGCGTCCAGGATGGCGTCGGAGATCTGGTCGCAGACCTTGTCCGGGTGCCCCTCGGTGACGGATTCGGACGTGAACAGGCGCAGCGCAGGCACGGTCATGGCGGACAGCGTAGTGCGCGACGACGGCACGGCCGTGTCACAACCGGGCGCTGACCACATCCCAGACGGCGTGCGCGACGAGGTCCTTGCTGCCCGACGCGGTCGCGACGACGTCGCCCCTGCCGTCGAGGATCGTCACGTCGTTCGCGTCGGTGCCGAAGCCGCGACCGTCGCCCACGGCGTTCACGACGAGCAGGTCCGCGCCCTTGCGCAGCGCCTTGGCCCGGCCGTGGTCGAGCACGGAACCGTCGCCGTCGCCGGTCTCGGCCGCGAAGCCCACGACGACTTGGCCGGCGCGCAGCCGTTCGTGCGCGAGCTCGGCCAGGATGTCCACGGTCTCGACGAGCTCGAGGACCGGGGCGGCGCCGTCCGGGTTCTTCTTGATCTTCGTC
The DNA here is from genome assembly GCF_056404795.1 of Cellulomonas sp. P2_B4. NCBI lineage: Bacteria > Bacillati > Actinomycetota > Actinomycetes > Micrococcales > Cellulomonadaceae > Cellulomonas > Cellulomonas sp. P2_B4. The sequence continues at coordinate 32,676 of NZ_JBFUDI010000002.1, read as the reverse complement.
TCGACGGCGGTGCGTGGCCGGTAGTCGGCAACGGCGGCGGCCATGACCACCACGTCGGCGTCCTTGGCGGCGGCGCGCACCGCGTCGCGCAGCTCGGCGCCCGTCTCGGCGTGCACGACGTCCAGGCCGGCGGGCGTCGGCACGGTGAGGTTGGCGGCGACCAGCGTCACCCGCGCGCCGCGGTCGCGGGCCGCACGGGCGAGCGCGACGCCCTGCCGGCCCGAGGACCGGTTGCCGAGGAAGCGGACCGGATCGAGCGGTTCTCGTGTCCCGCCGGCGGAGATCACGACGTGGCGGCCGACGAGGTCCTGCGCCGGGGTCGACACCAGGGCGAGGGCCACCTGGGCGATCGCCTCGGGCTCGGGCAGGCGGCCCGGGCCGGTGTCGGAGCCGGTCAGCCGACCGGCGACGGGGTCCAGGACGTGCACGCCACGCGACCGCAGCGTCGCGACGTTGGCGACGGTCGCCGGGTGCTCCCACATCTCGGTGTGCATCGCGGGCGCGAGCAGGACCGGGCACCGGGCGACGAGCAGGGTGGCCGTGAGCAGATCGTCCGCCTGGCCGGTCGCGGCGCGGGCCAGCAGGTCCGCCGTGGCGGGCGCGACGATCACGAGCTCGGCCTGCTTGCCGACGGCGACGTGCGCGACCTGGTCGACGTCCTCGAAGACGTCGGTGGTCACGGGCTCGCCCGACAGGGCCTCCCAGGTGGCACGCCCGACGAACTCCAAGGCCGCCCGCGTGGGCACGACGCGGACCGTGTGCCCGGCCTCACGCAGCAGCCGCAGCAGCAGCACCGACTTGTAGGCGGCGATACCGCCCGCGACACCGAGGACGATGCGCATGGGGGCAGGTCAGCCCTCGGTGGCCTCGGACGTCAGCAGACCGGCGTCGATCTCGCGCATGGCGATCGACAGCGGCTTCTCCTGCGGACGGGTGTCGACCAGCGGGCCGACGTACTCGAGCAGGCCCTCGTTGAGCTGCGAGTAGTAGGCGTTGATCTGGCGCGCACGCTTGGCCGAGTAGAGCACCAGGGCGTACTTGGAGTCGGCGCGCTCGAGCAGACGGTCGATGGGCGGGTCGGTGATGCCGGTGGGGGCTGCGACGGTTCCGGACACGGTGATCTCCCGAGGTAAAAGGTGTGGACTACCCCTCATCCTACCTGGTCGGGATGCCCATCCCGTGGACGAGCTCGTCGGTCGCCCGGTGCACGTCGTCGTTGACGATGATCTGGTCGAACTCGGCCGCCGCCGCGAGCTCGACGCGGGCGGTCGCCAGCCGTCGCTCGCGCTCCTCGGCGCCCTCGGTCCCCCGCCCGACCAGCCGCCGCTCGAGCTCCTCGAACGTCGGCGGCGCCAGGAACACGAAGTGCGCGTCCGGCATCGACGCCCGGACCTGCCGAGCGCCCTGCAGGTCGATCTCCAGGAGCGCCGGCTCCCCCGCCGCCAGCCGGGCCTCGACCGGGCGGCGGGGTGTGCCGTACTTGTTCTGGCTGTGCACGACGGCCCACTCCAGGAACTCCCCGTGGGCGACCATCCGGTCGAACTCGTCCCCGGACAGGAACAGGTAGTGGACACCGTCCACCTCGCCCGGACGCGGTGACCGCGTCGTCGCGGAGACGGAGAGCCACACCTCGGGATAGCGGGACCGGACGTCGGCGGACACGGTCCCCTTGCCGACGGCAGTCGGTCCGGCGAGAACGGTCAGCCGGGCGGGCGTCGTCGTCATGGGTGGTGCAGCACTCCTCGTCCAGGGAACCGGGTCGCGACGGATGTCCACAACCCGGTCGACCACGTCACCCGAATCGGTCGACGAGAGCCTTCACCTGGTGCGGTCCGAGGCCGCGGACACGCCGCGTCTCGGAGATTCCGATCTCGGAGATGATCGCACGCGCCTTGACCTTGCCGACGCCAGGCAGGGACTCGAGGAGGGCGAGCACCTTCAGCTTGCCGATCGTCTCGTCTGCCTGGCCCTGCGCGATCACCTCGGAGAGCGTGCCCTGGGAGTACTTCAGGCGATTCTTGACCTCGGCACGGGCCTGTCGCGCCGCAGCTGCCTTCTGTAGTGCTGCCGCTCGCTGTTCGGGAGTCAGCGGAGGGAGTGCCACGCGCGTCACCTTCTCGTCCTTGGGCCGGCGATCCTGCACGTCATGGACGCGGGACCTTGGATACGAAACTAGCGAGCGACCAGGTGAACGGCAACGCGGGCGGCTCAATCCGGGCCAATCCGCGGGCCACGGGCGTACCTCGGCGTAGCGTGAGTAGGTCTTGGGCGTCCATGGATCGAGGAGCCGGCGATGGTGGACGGCACGGAGCTCGGACGAGCCCACGCGGCCTGTGCCACCGGGGCGTGGTCGGACGCGTACGACGGCTTCGCGCTCGCGGCCGCCACCGTCCGCCTGGCCCCGACCGACCTCCTCGCGTGGTCGTCGGCGGCGATCCTCAGCGGTCGCGACGACGAAGGCTGCGACCTGCTCGCGAACGCCTTCGACTACTTCGTCGAGGACCGCGACGCCGCCCACGCCGGGCAGTGCATGCTTCGCGCCGGACTGAACCTCTCCAGCCGCGGGCGCGACGCCGCGCTCGCCGGCTGGATGGCGCGCGGCGCCCGGCTCGCGCAGGACGCGGAGCTCGGACCGGTCGTGCGCGGCTACCTGGCCGTGCCCATGGGGCGTCGCGCCGCTGAAGGGGGCGACGTCGCGGGCGCCGTCTCGCTCTTCGCGCTCGCACGCGAGACCGGAGAGCAGGTGGCCGACGACGACCTGGTGGCGCTCGCACGGATGAGCCAGGGATACGCCCTCCTCAGGCTGGGAAGGGTGCGCGAGGGGCTCGACGAGCTGGACGACGTCATGCTCGGGGTCACGGCGGGCCGGGTCTCGCCCGTCGTCTCAGGCATCGTCTACTGCGTGGTCGTCCAGATCTGCCGCGAGGCGCTCGACATCCGGCGAGCACGCGAGTGGACCTTCGCGCTCGACGCGTGGTGCGAACGTCAGCCGCAGCTGGTGCCCTTCCGGGGCACCTGTCGCATGCACCGCTCGCAGGTGCTGCTCGAGACCGACGCGTGGGACCGCGCGCTCGTCGAGGCCGACCTCGCGGTGGAGGCGCTGTCCGCACCACCGCAGGAAGACCTTGCCGCGGCGTGGTACCAGAAGGGCGAGGTGCACCGCGTGCGTGGTGAGCTCGACCAGGCGCAGGACGCCTACGGCCGTGCCCTGGAGGCCGGCGGTGACCCGCAGCCGGGGCTCGCGCTCATCCGCCTCGTCTCCGGCCAGGCGGACAACGCCCTGGAGCTGCTTCGCAGCGCGATGGCGACGCCTGGTCCGCCGCGGCCGCTGCTGCTCGCGGCTCTCGTCGACGTCGGTGTAGCGGCGGGCGATCTCCCGATCGCGCGGCGGGCGGCGGACGCGCTGGCGGGCCTGGCCGTCGGCCCGGACAGCGGGCCGTACCTGGAGGCGATGGCGGCGGCGGCGGAGGGCACCGTCCGGCTCGCCGACGCGGATCCGCGGGGTGCTCGCGAGTCGCTGCGACGCGCGCTGGACGTGTGGGTCGGGCTCACGGTGCCGTACGAGGTCGCGCGAGTGCGCGTGCGGCTCGCCGCAGCCGACCGAGCCCTCGGGGACGCAGCAGCCGGCGCGCTCGAGCTCGGCGCCGCGCGTTCGGTCTTCGAGCGCCTCGGGGCTGTCGCCGACCTTGCCGCCCTCGACCACCTCTCGGGACCGCAACCGGCGGGCCGACTGACCCCGCGAGAGGCCGAGGTGCTCCGGCTGGCGGCGACCGGCCGGACCAACCGCGCCATCGCGACGGAGCTGCACCTCTCCGAGAAGACCGTCGCCCGGCACCTGTCCAACATCTTCGCCAAGCTTGACGTCCCGTCGCGGGCGGCCGCCACCGCCTGGGCGTACGAGCACGACGTCCTCTGAGCACGCCTGGGCAGAACGACCCACGTGCGTGCACGCCCGATGCGCAGGACGCCCGATGTCGGCCGCTCCGGGAGCTCCTAGCGTCGATCGCACGGACGACGACGTGGAGGCAGGACCATGGACGAGCAGGAGACGATCATCATCGGGGCCGGTCAGGCGGGGCTGGCCACGGCGTTCCACCTCACGCGCCGAGGCATCCCGTGCCTGGTCCTGGACGAGCACGAGCGCGTCGGAGACGTCTGGCGGGACCGGTACGACTCGCTACGGCTCTTCACGCCGGCACGGCTCGACCGGCTGCCCGGGCTCGACCTGCCCGGCCCCGGTGGGGGGTACCCGACGGCGCGCGAGATGGGCGACTACCTCGAGCGGTACGCCGCAGAGATGCGCCTCCCCGTGCGTAGCGGTGTTCGCGTCGCCCGCGTCTCGAGCGACCAGGACGCCTTCCGCATCGCGACCGACACCGGGGACCTGGTCGCCCAGAGCGTCGTGGTCGCCGCGGGCGGTCACCGTGACCCGTGGACGCCCCGCCTCGCGCAGCAGGTCGATCCGTCGATCGTCCAGCTGCACTCGACCGCCTACCGCAACCCGTCGCAGCTGCCCACCGGGCCGATCCTGGTCGTCGGCGCGTCCCACTCAGGCACCGACATCGCGCTCGAGCTCGCCCTGGCCGGCCACGACGTCGTCCTGGCCGGCCGTGTGCACGGCGAGGTCCCGTTCGGACCAGGCGTGAAGGGGACGCTCGCCGCCCATCTCCTGCCCTTCGTCAGCCGGCACGTGCTGACCCTGCGGACGCCCGTCGGCCGCAGGCTGCGCCCTCGGGTGCGCGCCGGCGGTGCACCACTGCTGCGTGTCAAGCTGGCAGATCTCGCGGCAGCCGGCGTCCGGCACACGACGGCGCGCGTGGTCGCGGTCCGCGACGGCCGCCCCGAGCTCGACGACGGCTCGGTGCCCGACGTTCGATCGGTCGTCTGGGCCACCGGTTTCCGCGACGACCTCGGCTGGGTCGAGCCCGCACCTCGGGGCGACGACGGCTACCCGATCACCGACCGCGGAGTCGTCCCGTCCGTGCCGGGGCTGTACTTCATGGGCCTGCCGTTCCAGTACGCGTTCTCTTCGGCGATGGTGCTGGGCGTCGCTCGGGACGCGGCCTACGTCGCGCGCCACATCGCCGCTGCGAGCCGGGCGCGGGAACGAGTGCGTGCCGCCGCCTGAGGCGGTCAGTCGCGCAGCGCGGCGCCGGCCTCGTCGGACGCCTCACGAGCGGCCGCCCGCAGAGCGACGACCGCAGGGCCGGCTGCCAGGACACCGCGCGACGACGAGGCGAGCACCTGCCGCCGTGCGGAACCGAACACCTGCGCCAGCTCTCGCGGGCCGGCGCCCTGTGCGCCGACCCCGGGAGCGAGCAGCGGTCCGTTGACCGCGGCGAGGTCGACGCCCGTGCGCTCGGCCGCGTCGCCGACCGTCGCGCCGACGACCAGACCGATCGAGCCGAGCGGGCTCGCGTCCGCGTTCAGGGCCGCGGCGCGCGCCGCCACGAGGGCCGCGATGCTCACCCCGTCCGCCGTGCGGGCGTGCTGGACCTCGTGGCCCTCCTTGTTCGACGTCAGGCACAGGACGAACAGGCCGCGGCCCGACGCCAGCGCCAGGTCGACCGCCGGGTCGAGCGACCCGAAGCCCAGGTACGGCGAGACCGTGAGCGCGTCGCCGGCCAGCGGCGAGCCGTCGCGCAGGAACGCGTCCGCGTACGCGGCCATGGTCGAGCCGATGTCGCCGCGCTTGGCGTCGACGATCACCAGCGTGCCGGTGTCCCGGCCGGCCGCGACCACCTCCTCGAGCACCGCGACCCCGCGGGACCCGTGCCGCTCGAAGAACGCCGACTGGGGCTTCACGGCGGCCACGTGCCCGCCGACCGCCTCCAGGACGGTCAGCGCGAACCGGCGCAGCCCCTCGACGTCGTCGGCGAGGCCCCAGTCGTCGAGCAGGCCCGGGTGCGGGTCGATGCCCACGCAGAGGGGTCCGTGCTCGTCCATCGCGGCCGCGAGCCGCTGCCCGAACGACCTCATGAGGCCCGCGCCGCCGCCCGCGCCTCGCGACGCACCAGGGCGGCCGCGTCGTGCTCCTGCAGGCTGGTGACCTGGAACGGCCCGGCCTGCGCCGCCTCGATGGCCTGCACGGCCGCACCGAGCTGCTGCACGGTCGTGACCATGGCCTTGTCGGCCGCCGTCGTCGCGGCCCGGATCTCGTAGCCGTCGGCGCGCGCGCCCTGGCCCGAGGGGGTGTTCACGACGATGTCGACCTCGCCGGCGGTGATCAGGTCGACGATCGTCGGCTCGCCGTCGCTGCCCCGGCCCGAGGAGTACTTGCGCACCACCCGTGAGGCGATGCCGCTGCGGTGCAGCACGGCGGCGGTGCCCTCGGTCGCGAGGATCTCGAAGCCGAGCTCGGCGAGGCGCTTGACCGGGAAGACGATCGAGCGCTTGTCGCGGTCGGCCACCGAGATGAACGCGCGCCCGCCGCTGGGCAGACCGCCGAACGCGGCCTCCTGCGACTTGGCGAACGCGGTCGGGAAGTCGACGTCGAAGCCCATCACCTCACCGGTCGAGCGCATCTCCGGGCCGAGCACCGTGTCCACCACGACGCCCTCCTTCGTGCGGAACCGCTTGAACGGCAGCACGGCCTCCTTCACCGCGACCGGCGACCCGAGGTCGAGCACGCTGGCGTCGTCGACGGGCAGGATGCCGCGGGCGCGCAGGTCCGCGATCGAGTGGCCGGCCATGACCAGCGCCGCGGCCTTGGCCAGGGAGACGCCCGTGGCCTTGGAGACGAACGGCACCGTGCGCGACGCCCGGGGGTTGGCCTCCAGGACGTAGAGCACGTCGGAGACGAGCGCGAACTGGATGTTCAGCAGCCCGTGCACGCCCACGCCGCGGGCGATCGCCTCGGTGGACAGGCGGATGCGCTCCAGCTCGCTCTTGGAGAGCGTGACGGGCGGCAGGGTGCACGCCGAGTCGCCGGAGTGGATGCCGGCCTCCTCGATGTGCTCCATGACTCCCCCGAGGAACATCTCGGTGCCGTCGAAGAGCGCGTCGACGTCGATCTCGATCGCGTCGTCGAGGAAGCGGTCGATGAGCAGCGGCGGCAGCGTGCCCGCGCGGCCACCGTCGGCGGCGTTCTCCAGGGCCCGCTTGACGTACTCGTCGAGCTGCGGCTCGCTGTAGACGATCTCCATGCCGCGGCCGCCGAGCACGTACGACGGCCGGACGAGCACCGGGAAGCCGATCCGGCGGGCGGTGTCGCGCGCGCCGGCGAGCGTCGTGGCCGTGCCGAACGCCGGCGCCGGGAGCCCCGCCGCCTCGAGCACCTTGCCGAACTCGCCGCGGTCCTCGGCGGCGTCGATCGCGGCCGGGGACGTGCCGAGGATCGGCAGGCCGGCGTCCGCGAGCCGCTGCGCGAGCGAGAGCGGGGTCTGGCCGCCGAGCGTGACGATGAGGCCCTCGACCGGACCCGCCGCGAGCTCGGCGTGGTAGACCTCGAGCACGTCCTCGAAGGTCAGCGGCTCGAAGTACAGCCGGTCCGAGGTGTCGTAGTCGGTGGAGACGGTCTCGGGGTTGCAGTTGACCATGACGGTCTCGAACTCGTCCTTGAGCGCCAGCGCGGCGTGCACGCACGAGTAGTCGAACTCGATGCCCTGGCCGATCCGGTTCGGGCCCGATCCCAGGATCAGGATCGCCGGGCGCGTGCGCGGGGCGACCTCCGTCTCCTCGTCGTAGGACGAGTAGTGGTACGGCGTGCTCGCGGCGAACTCCGCCGCGCACGTGTCCACCGTCTTGAACACCGGCCGCAGGCCGACCGCGTGCCGGGCACCGCGGACCGCGTCCTCGGACGTGCGGCGCAGGGTCGCGATCTGGGCGTCGGACAGGCCGTGCCGCTTGGCGTGCAGCAGCACGTCGCGGGTCAGCGCGGACGCGGCCGCGGTCTGCGCGGCGACCTGGTTGATGAGCTGGATCTGGTCGATGTACCAGGGGTCGATGCCCGTGAGCTCGTAGACCGTCTCCAGCGAGACGCCGGCACGGAGCACCTGCTGCACGTCGACCAGGCGGTGCTCGGTCGGACGCGAGATCGTCGCGGTCAGCGCGTCGAGGGCGTCGCCGGTCAGGGCGTCGCCGGCCCAGTGGAACACCGAGCCCTTCTTGTCGAGCGACCGCATCGCCTTGCCGAGCGCCTCGGTGAAGTTGCGGCCGAGGGCCATGGCCTCGCCGACGGACTTCATGGTCGTCGTCAGGGTGTCGTCGGCCGCCGGGAACTTCTCGAACGCGAACCGCGGGACCTTCACGACGACGTAGTCGAGCGTGGGCTCGAACGACGCGGGGGTCGAGCCGCCCGTGATGTCGTTGGGGATCTCGTCGAGCGTGTAGCCGACCGCGAGCTTGGCGGCGATCTTGGCGATCGGGAAGCCCGTCGCCTTGGACGCCAGGGCGCTCGACCGCGAGACGCGCGGGTTCATCTCGATCACGACGACGCGACCGGTGGAGGGCTCGATCGCGAACTGGATGTTGCAGCCGCCCGTGTCGACGCCGACCTCGCGGATGACCGCGATGCCGATGTCGCGCAGGCGCTGGTACTCGCGGTCGGTGAGCGTGAGGGCGGGCGCCACGGTGACCGAGTCGCCGGTGTGCACCCCGACCGGGTCGACGTTCTCGATGGAGCAGACGACCACGACGTTGTCGTGCTTGTCGCGCATCAGCTCGAGCTCGTACTCCTTCCAGCCGAGGATGGACTCCTCCAGGAGCACCTCGGTGGTCGGCGAGTAGTGCAGGCCCTGGCCGACGATGCGGCGCAGGTCGGTCTCGTCGTAGGCGATGCCCGAACCCAGGCCGCCCATGGTGAACGACGGCCGCACGACGACCGGGTAGCCCAGGTCCTCGACCGCGGCGAGCGCGTCCTCGATGGTGTGGATGATCGCGGAGCGCGCGCTCTCGGCGCCACAGACCGCCACGACCTCCTTGAACTGCTCGCGGTCCTCGCCCTTCTGGATGGACGCGATGTTGGCGCCGATGAGCTCGACGTCGTACTTCTCCAGCACGCCGGCCTCGTCGAGGGCGATCGCCGCGTTGAGCGCCGTCTGACCGCCCAGCGTCGGCAGGATCGCGTCGGGTCGCTCCTTGGCGATGATCGTCGTGAGGACCTCGGTGGTGATCGGCTCGACGTACGTGGCGTCGGCGAACTCCGGGTCCGTCATGATCGTGGCCGGGTTGGAGTTGACCAGGATGACCCGCAGGCCCTCCTCCTTGAGCACGCGGCAGGCCTGCGTGCCGGAGTAGTCGAACTCGCAGGCCTGGCCGATGACGATCGGGCCGGACCCGATGACGAGGACGCTGCTGATGTCTGTGCGCCGGGGCATCAGGCGGCACCCTTCTCGTTGGTCATGAGTTCGAGGAAGCGGTCGAAGAGGTAGGCGGCGTCGTGCGGGCCGGCCGCGGCCTCCGGGTGGTACTGCACCGAGAACGCGGGCAGGTCGAGCGCCCGCAGTCCCTCGACGACGTCGTCGTTGAGGTCGACGTGGCTGACCACGACCCGGCCGTAGCGGCCGCCGTCGTGCGGCGCGACGGACTCGCCGTCGAGCGGGGCGTCCACGGCGAACCCGTGGTTGTGTGCCGTGATCTCGACCTTGCCGGTGAGGCGGTCCATGACCGGCTGGTTCACGCCGCGGTGGCCGTAGCCCAGCTTGTAGGTGCCGTAGCCGAGCGCCCGGCCGAGGATCTGGTTGCCGTAGCAGATGCCGAAGAACGGGATCCTGTTGTCGAGCACCTCGCGCAGCAGCTCGACCTCGTGCGTGGCCGCACCGGGGTCGCCCGGACCGTTCGAGAAGAAGACGCCGTCCGGCTCGGTGGCGACGACGTCGGCGTACGTCGCGCTCGACGGGAGCACGTGCACCCGGATGCCGCGCTCGGCGAGCCGCTGCGGGGTCATCGCCTTGATGCCCAGGTCGACGGCCGCGACCGTGGCGACGGGCGTCTCCAGCGGTTCACCGTCGGGGCCGAGCGCCTCGACCACGTACGCGACGTCGGTCGAGACCTCCCCGGCCAGGTCGGCGCCGGCCATCGCGGGCGCGCTGCGCACCTCCTCGAGGAGCTCGTCGTCGGGGCGGCGGTCGCCGTCCGCGCCGGTGAGTGCGGCGCCGGAGAAGATCCCCGCCCGCATCACGCCGCGCTCGCGCAGGTGGCGCGTCAGGGCGCGGGTGTCGATCTCGCTGATGCCGACGATGCCCTGGGCCACCAGGTCGTCGTCGAGCGTGCGCACGGAGCGCCAGTTCGACGCCCGGCGGGCGGGGTCGCGCACCACGTACCCGGCGACCCAGATCCGCGCGGACTCCGGGTCCTCGTCGTTCACGCCGGTGTTGCCGATGTGCGGCGCCGTCATGACGACGATCTGCCGGTGGTACGACGGGTCGGTGAGCGTCTCCTGGTACCCGGTCATCCCGGTGTTGAAGACGATCTCGCCGAGGGTCGAGCCTTCTGCGCCGTAGGTGCGGCCGGTGAAGGTCCGGCCGTCCTCGAGCACGAGCACGGCTGTGGTCATGAGTTCTCCTCCTGCGCGGGGGCCGGGGCGCCCGGGGTCAGACGAATGAGCGGGGCGATCGCGTCGACGAGCGGTTCGCGGTCGGACGTGTGGCGGGGGCGCAGACCGGTGTCCACGCCGCGGGGGTCGTCGGGGGTGGCCTGCCAGGTGAGCACGACGATGCCGTCGCCGCCCACGACCTTGCCGGCGATGCCCGGGCCGACGGTGACGTCGCGGAGCGCGGACGTCGGTACGAACAGGTCGGGGGCACCTGTACGGACGATCTGGACCCCGGCGTCGAACACCTCGACCTGCGCGCGGCTGCGCACCCCGAGGCCGTTCGCGGTGATCCGTTCGAGCCAGTCGCCCGCGCGCGTCGTCGAGACGTAGGTCATCGTGACCGGTCCGAACAGGGACCTGCCCAGCGACACCGGGGCGACCGGGAGCGTGGGGACGAACTCGGCGGTCCGCCGGGCTCGTGCGTTCCACCCGGCGCGCATGATCAGGAGGGCGACGATGACCATCCCGATCAGGATGATCACCGCGAGGGTCGCATTCCTCAAGAGCTCACCACCACCGACTCGTCGCACGCCGACCCGTCCATCACGGTGGCGCGGCCGCGCAGCCACGTCGCGATGACGCAGCCGGACAGCTCCCGGCCGCGAAACGGCGAGTTCGTGCTCTTCGTCGCCTGCTCCTCCGGCGCGACGATCCGGCGGATGCCCGGGTCGACCAGGACGAGGTTGGCGGGCTCCCCCACCGCGATCGGGCGGCCGTGGTCGCTGACGCGGCCGATCTGCGCGGGCGTCGTCGACATCACGCGCGCGACGTCCGCCCAGGTCAGGCGGCCGGTGTCGACCATCGTCTCCTGCACGACCGAGAGCGCGGTCTCGAGGCCGGTCATGCCGAACGCGGCCGCACCCCACTCGCAGTCCTTGTCCTCGCGCGTGTGCGGCGCGTGGTCGGTGGCGACGATGTCGATCGTGCCGTCGGCGAGGCCCTCGCGGACCGCCTCGACGTCCCGCTGCGTCCGCAGCGGCGGGTTGACCTTGAACACCGGGTCGTAGCCGCGGGCGAGCTCGTCCGTGAGGATCAGGTGGTGCGGCGTCACCTCGGCGGTCACGTCGATCCCCCGCGACTTGGCCCAGCGGATGATCTCGACCGACCCAGCGGTGGACAGGTGGCACACGTGCAGCCGCGACCCGACGTGCTCGGCGAGCAGCACGTCGCGGGCGATGATCGCCTCCTCCGCCACCGCGGGCCAGCCCGGCAGCCCGAGCTCGGCGGACACGACGCCCTCGTGCATCTGGGCACCCTCGGTCAGCCGCGGCTCCTGCGCGTGCTGCGCGATGACACCGTCGAACGCCTTGACGTACTCCAGCGCGCGTCGCATCAGGACGGGGTCGTGCACGCACTTGCCGTCGTCGGAGAACACCCGGACCTGCGCCGCCGACTCCGCCATGGCGCCCAGCTCGGCCAGGCGCTCGCCGTCGAGGCCGACCGTCACCGCGCCGACCGGGCGCACGTCGACCCAGCCGGCGTCGCGGCCGAGCCGCCAGACCTGCTCGACGACCCCCGCGGTGTCCTGCGTCGGGGAGGTGTTGGCCATCGCGTGCACGGCCGTGAAGCCGCCCATCGCGGCGGCTCGCGTGCCGCTGCGGACGGTCTCGGCGTCCTCTCGGCCGGGCTCGCGCAGGTGCGTGTGCAGGTCGACCAGGCCGGGCAGGAGGACCAGGCCGCTGCCGTCGATGATCACCGGGTTGTCACCCGCCTGCGCCTCGGCGTCCGCGCCGATCGCGGCGATGACCCCGTCGGCGAGCAGCACGTCGGTCGTGCCGTCGCCCAGGGGGCTGACGTCACGCAGCAGGTAGGTCCTCACGCGTTCACCTTCGCTTCGTCGTTCGTCGTGCGCGTGGGGGTGGTGTCGCCACCCGCCAGCAGGAGGTACAGGACGGCCATCCGCACCGCGACGCCGTTGGCCACCTGCTCCACGATCACCGCGCGCGGCGAGTCGGCCGCGTCGGCGGAGATCTCCAGGCCGCGGTTCATCGGACCGGGGTGCAGGACGATCGCGTGGTCGGACAGCGCGTCGAGCCGGCGGGCGTCGAGCCCGTACCGCCGGGTGTACTCCAGCGGGCTCGGGAAGAAGCCGCCGCCCGCGCTCGACATCCGCTCGCGCTGGACGCGCAGCATCATCACGGCGTCGGGCTTGTCGTCGGCGATGACCTCGTCGAGGTGGTACGAGACCTTGGCGGGCCACGCCTCGACCCCCACCGGCACCAGCGTCGGCGGGGCCACGAGCGTGACCTCGGCTCCGAGCGTGTGCAGGAGCTGGACGTTCGACCGCGCCACCCGGCTGTGCAGCACGTCGCCCACGATCGCGACGCGCAGCCCGGCCAGGTCCCGGCCGGTGACGTCGCCCGGGCCCATCAGGTGGCGGCGCAGCGTGTAGGCGTCGAGCAGCGCCTGCGTCGGGTGCTGGTGCATCCCGTCGCCGGCGTTGATGACGGCGCCGTGCGTCCACCCGCTGGTGGCGAGCGTGTGCGGCGCGCCCGACGCGTGGTGCCGGATCACGACCGCGTCGGCGCCCATGGCCTGCAGCGTCAGCGCGGTGTCCTTGAGGGACTCGCCCTTGGAGACGCTCGACCCCTTGGCCGAGAAGTTGATGACGTCGGCCGAGAGCCGCTTGGCGGCGGTCTCGAACGAGATGCGCGTGCGGGTGGAGTCCTCGAAGAAGAGGTTCACCACGGTGCGGCCGCGCAGGGTGGGCAGCTTCTTGATCTCCCGGCCCTGCGTCGCGGCCATCGAGCCGGCCGTGTCGAGGATCCGGACGGCGTCGGCGAGGCTCAGGTCGGCCGTGGACAGCAGGTGCTTCATCGCACCCCTCCTTCGATGAGCACGGCGTCGCGGCCGTCGCTCTCCTGCAGCAGGACACGCACCCGTTCGGTGGTGGAGGTCGGCAGGTTCTTGCCGACGTAGTCCGCGCGGATCGGCAGCTCGCGGTGGCCGCGGTCGACGAGCGCCGCCAGCTGGACCGCACGCGGGCGACCGAGGTCGCTGATCGCGTCGAGGGCCGCGCGGATGGTGCGGCCGGAGTAGAGGACGTCGTCGACGAGGACCACGACCTTGCCGTCCAGCCCGCCGCCCGGGATGTCGGTCTCGCCGATGGTCCGGGTCGGGTGGTGCGCGAGGTCGTCCCGGTACATCGTGACGTCGAGGCTGCCGACCAGGCGGGAGGCGTCGAGGCCGGGCTCCACCGCCTCCAGGCGCTCTGCCAGACGGCGCGCGAGCGGCAGGCCGCGGGTGGGGATACCGAGCAGGATGACGTCGGAGCCACCCTTGTTGCGTTCGAGGATCTCGTGCGCGATGCGCGTCAGCGCCCGGGCGATCTCCGGTGCGCCGAGGACCACGTTGCCCGCGTCGTCGTCGGGGGTGGTCGTGTCCTTCTCGGAAGGCACAGCAGGGCTCATGCAGCAGCTCCTTCCCCGCCTCACAGGACGGGTCTTAAAGGAATGTCTGTCGACGACTCACCCTACCGCCCGGAACGTCCCTCCTGAGCCGGGTCGACTGTGGCGGCGAGCACCTCCACGAGCAGCGGCCGCACCAGCTCGGCGGGCAGCGCCTCGAGCGTCGCCATGACGACGGCGAGGTCGTCGGGAAGGCCCTCGCTCAGGACGGTGGCCGCCAAGGACGGGTCCGGCGCGGCTGGCGCACGCCCCCGGACCTCGTCAGCCGCCGCGCCCAGGGCCGCGACGAGCTCCTCGACGACGCGCTGCGTCACGGGCGTCACGGTCAGGTGCGCGGTGCGCGGCAGCACCGACCCGTCCGCCTGGACCATCGCCGGCTGGGCCTGCAGCAGGAACCCCCGGCGGCGGACCGCGTCGATCAGCAGGAACGGGTCCACCCGGTCGCCCGCGTCCGCCGTCTCGTCGGAGGCGACCGCCACCAGCGGGCCGGTCGGGTCGCCGACGACGCGAAGCCCGTCGATCCCCGCCACCGCCGCGACCAGCACGTCGGTGGCCGACCGGGTCGCCGCGACGAGCTCGCCGAGACCGTCCGTGCCGAGCACCTGCAGGACTGCCCACGCGGCCGCCATCGACCCGACGCCCCGCGACCCGAGCATCGTCGGGTTCACCACCGGGTAGCCCGGCCAGGCCGTCGTCGCGAAGTACTGGGCGCGGTGCTGCTCGCGCGAACGGTAGAGCACGACCGACGCGCCCTTGGGGGCGAAGCCGAACTTGTGCAGGTCCGCCGAGATCGAGGCGACGCCGGGGAGCGCCAGGTCCCACGGCTCCTCGATCCCGCCCCACCACGGCAGGACCCAGCCTCCGATGCAGGCGTCGACGTGCACGGGCACGCCCGCGGCGGCCGCGACCTCGGCGACGGGGTCGATCACGCCGAAGGGGTAGCTCGGCGCGCTGACCACGACCAGCGCGGTCCGCTCGTCGACCCGCGCGAGCACGTCCGCGGCAGCCGGTGCGCCGGTCGCCGGGTCGACGGGGACCGCGAGGACGTCGAGGTCGAGGTACGCCGCGGCCTTGTGGAACGCGGGGTGGGCTGTGGTCGGCAGGACCAGCGTCGGTCGCGCCTGCGCACCGTTCGTCGCGCGCCACAGGTCCCGGGCGGACTTGACCGCGAGCATGCAGGACTCGGTGCCGCCCGACGTGACCGACCCGACCGTGCCGTCGTCGCCGTGCAGGACGTCCCGGGCGAACGCGACGATCCGGCTCTCGAGCGCGGCGACCGACGTGAACGTGGTCGGGTCCAGGCCGTTGACCGGCAGGAACATGCGGACGGCCTCGGCGGCGACCTCGTCGAGGTCCGGACGTCCGGGGTCGTAGACGTAGGACAGGATCCGTCCGCCGTGGGTCGGTGGGTCGCCCGCACGCCACGACGCCAGGTCGGCCAGGACCTCCTGCGACGGACGGCCGGTTCGACGGTTCACGGGTGGACCTCCTGCGGGGTGGTGCGGTCGACGACGTCCGCCGACAACGGGTAGCGGGACAGCGGCAGCAGGCTCAGCAGCGCCAGCGCGGCCGGAAGCAGCGAGAACGCGAGCGAGATCCCGGTGAGTGCCGACCCGGGCTGCGCGACGGTCTCGTCGGCCGTCTTGGAGACGAAGCCCGTGAGGGCCAGCATGCCGAGCACGAGCGTGGGACCGAGTGCCAGCCCGGCCGTCTCCCCCGCCGTCCACACGCCGCCGAGCACGCCGGCGCGGTCCTCGCCGCGGTCCCTCGCGTCCACGGCGACCACGTCGGGCAGCATCGCGAGCGGGTAGAGCTGCATCCCCGCGTACGCGACACCGGCCAGCGCCACCGACGCGTACACCCACCCGCCGGGCGCCCACCGCATCGGGACCAGCGAGAGCGCCGCCAGGCTGAACAGGACGGAGGCGCCGACGTACGACCGTCGCTTGCCGAACCGCCGGGCCAGCCTCGTCCCCACCGGCATGACCAGCAGGGCCGGCGCGACGAGCGCGACGAACAGGAACGTCACGGCGTTCTCGTCGCCCAGCGTGTAGGTGGCGACGTACTGCGCGCCGGCGAGCATCGCGCCGGTGGCGAGCGCCTGCAGCAGGAAGGCGCCGAGCAGGCGACGGAACGCCGGGATCTCCCGCAGGGCCGCCAGGCCGAGCCGCAGCGCGTCACCCCGCGCGTGCGGACGGACCGAGACGGGTGTCTCGGCGGCGACCTGTGCCTTGCGCGGCGCTCCCCACCAGGCGGCCAGCATGCCGAGCCCGATGGTGACGCCGCCGACCAGACCCATCACGACGTAGCCGGCGCGCCCGCCCCCCGCCGCGTCCCGCACGAGGGGTCCGCCGGCCCCGAACGCGAGGATCGCGACCGCGAGGACGGCGATCCGGGGGGCCAGGAGCCGGGTGCGCGAGGCGTAGTCCGGGGCGATCTCGGCGGGCAGCGCGATGTACGGCACCTGGAAGATCGAGAACGCGGTGGCCGCGGCGACGAAGGCCAGGACGACCCAGACCGCGGCACCGGCACCCTCCAGTGCCTGCGGCGTCGCGAACACCGCCGCGAAGAGCAGCGGGAGCGCCAGGGCCCCGGTGAGCAGAAAGCTTCGCCGGCTCCCGTGCCGCGCCGCCGACGTGTCCGACCGCGCGCCGATGAACGGGTCGATGATCACGTCCCAGAGCTTCGGGACCGTTACCACCAGGCCGGCCAGACCGGCCGCGACGCCGAGGGTGTCGGTCAGGTAGTACGCGAGCACCAGCCCGGGCAAGGTGCCGAACCCGCCGGTCGCCACCGAGCCGAGCGCGTACGAGGTGATGGTGCGCCGCGGCAGCTCGCTCGAGCGCACTGCCGGGTCAGGAGCCGTCGTCACGGGGACATGATGGCAGCCACCGGATCGAGTGCATGAACATGTGCTCCAGTGAAAAACCTGTGCCCATCACCCGGATGCCACGTCATCCGGGGGCCTGCGGGTGACGATGTCCCAAACGTGCTGGCTTCCGTACCGACATGGGTCACCGTCCTGCAGCTTCTCGCTGCGGGGGTCGTGGGTGGCTTCTGTGTGCTGCAGTGGGTCTGGTGGCGCGGGGAACGTCCCGCGAGTGCGGCGTGGTCGTTCGCCTGGTCCCTCGACATGTCCCTGGTCCTCGCCGTGGGAGGGCTCTTCGCCCTGACGCCACCGGGCGCGTTCCAGGACGTCCTGGTGTACCTCCACGCGCAGCTCGTCGCGGCATTCATCCTCATCGCGATCCCCGCGACCCGGGCGATCGCCGGTGGGCCGCCGGTCGGACCGTGGGTGTGGGCCGCGGGCGGCCTCTTCGCGATCCGGGCGATGGTCTGGTGGGTGCCCGACAGCCTGCTCCCAGGGAACCTCGACCCGGTCGGTCTGAGCGAGGCGCTCCTTCTCGTCCCGACGATCGTGGTGATCACCTACGTGGTCCTCGCCGTCGGCCGCACGCGGCTCACGCGGTTCGGGTCGCTGCTCGTCCTCGCCGGCGCCGAGTCGCTCGCGATCTTCACCGCCGGGGTCCTCACGCCCGACCGCGGGCTCGGCGGGATCTTCGCGGCGCTCTGGGCGATCCCGCTCGCCGTCGCGCTCGAGGTCGTCGCGCTCAGCCGCATCCGGGAGGCCCAGGACAGTGCCGCGCTGCAGCACCTCATGCGCGACGCGGTCGCCCGGCTCTCGAACGCCGCCTGGTTCGTCAAGGACGCCGACACCCTCCTGGTCACCGCGCGCGACGAGGCCCGGACGGTCCTGGCCGACCCGAGCATCGAGGCCTCGCTGCGACCCATCGCGCGCGACCGCTTCGTCACCGAGCTGTTCAGCGCCGAGAAGGTCGACCACGCTCCGCAGGCCCGCGCGTTCATGATCGACCTGGCCCAGATCGTCTCCGCGGCCGCCGAGCGCTACCAGCTCGCCGAGCGGCTGCACTCCACCGCTTTCGCGGACTCCCTGACCCGGCTGCCCAACCGCCGCTCGGTCGAGCGTCACCTGGGCGACGTGCTCGACCAGGCCAACGTCGAGCGCACCCGCGTCTCCCTGATCTACTGCGACCTCGACGGCTTCAAGCGCGTGAACGACGCGCTCGGGCACGCGAGCGGCGACGCCCTCCTGGTGCGGGTCGCCGACTACCTTCGGTCCGCCATGGCCGACCGCGAGGCCTACGTCGGCCGGTTCGGTGGCGACGAGTTCGTCGTGGTCCTGTCCCGTGCGCCCTCCGACGTCGACCTGGTCGCCCTGGCCCGGTCGCTGCGCGAGGGCTTCCTCGACCGCACCGTGGGCAGCCGCCCCGCGCGGCTCACGGTCGGCGTGGCCACCTGGCTGCCCGGCGACATCGTCGACGCCGACGCGCTCGTCCGGCACGCCGACACGGCGATGCTCGAGGCCAAGCGCACCCACTCGGGCTTCCGGGTCTTCGACCGGGTCCTGCGCCGCCGCGTCGAGGCCGAGCGCCAGCAGCGCGCCGCCCTGGAGACTGCCGTCACCGGCGGGCACTTCACGGCGTACTTCCAGCCGATCGTCGACGCCCAGACCCTCGAGATCGTCCAGGTCGAGGCGCTCGCCCGCTGGGACCACCACGGCCACCTGATCCTGCCGGCCGACTGGCTCGACCTCGCCGAGGAGACCGGCCTCATCGTGCCGATCGGCCTGTCGGTGCTCAGCCAGGCCCGGCAGGCGCTCGAGCGCTTCCAGATGCCCGTCGCCGTGAACATCGCGGCCCGCCAGCTCGCCGAGCCCGACGCGCTCGCGCAGATCGAGACGGCCTGGGGCGACGCGTTCTGGGAGCACCTGACGCTCGAGATCACCGAGAGCGCGCTGGTCCACACCACGTCCGCGGTGCCCGTGCTGTCCGAGCTCCGCGCCCGCGGCGCCCAGATCGCCGTCGACGACTTCGGCACCGGCTACAGCTCGCTGGCCCGGATCGCTCGGCTGCCCGTCGACCAGCTGAAGATCGACCGGTCCTTCGTCCGCGACATGTCCACCGAGCGCGGTCAGGGCGTGGTGCGCGCGATCGTCGCGCTCGCGCAGACCCACGGGCTCGACGTCGTCGCCGAGGGCGTCGAGACGCCCGACCAGCTCACGGCTCTCATCGCGATGGGCGTCACGCGCGTCCAGGGCAACTTCCTCGGCCGCGCCGCCCCCGGGCTCCCCGTCCGCGGTCCGCGCCCCACCACGGGCACCATCCCGGTGGTCCCCCAGCCGCGGTCGCTGCGCGCGGTCCCGACGCAGGGTCCCCGCGAGGGTTCGCTCGCCGCTATCCAGCGCAGCGTCTGACCGGTACGACGAAGGGCCGCCCACCACGGGCGGCCCTTCGTCGTGCGTGCGTCAGGCGAGCAGCGTCGGCTTCAGGTCGACGATCCGGCCGAGCAGGCCGTTGACGAACGTCGGCGACTCGTCCGTGGACAGCGACCGCGCGAGCTCGACGGCCTCGTCGACCGCGACCGCGTCCGGGACGTCGTCGTTGTAGAGGATCTCCCACGTGCCGATCCGCAGCAGCGCGCGGTCGACGGCCGGCATCCGGTCGACGGTCCAGCCGTGCGCGTGCGTGGCCAGCAGCTCGTCGATGCGGCCCTGCTCCGCGATCACGCCCTCGACCAGGTCGACGGAGTACTGCGGCAGGGACGCCTCGGTGCCCGGCTCGGCGATGCGCTGCGCGAGCAGGCTCACCGGATCGACGCCCCGCTGGTCCGCCTCGAACAGGACGTCCAGCGCGCGCTTGCGTGCCTTGGTTCGAGCACCCACCTCAGTCGTTCACACGGCCGAGGTAGCTCCCGTCGCGGGTGTCCACCTTGACCTTCGTGTTCGCCTCGAGGAACAGCGGCACCTGGATCTCGTAGCCGGTCTCGAGCGTGGCGGGCTTCGTGCCGGCCGAGGAGCGGTCGCCCTGCAGGCCCGGCTCGGTGTACGTGACCTCGAGGACGACCGACGGCGGGAGCTCGACGTACAGGGGCGCACCCTCGTTCGTCGCGACCATCGCGCTCTGGCTCTCGAGGAGGAAGTTGGCGACGTCGCCCACCGTGGCCTCGGGGATGTTGATCTGGTCGTACGTGTCCGTGTCCATGAACACGAAGTCGCTGCCGTCCTTGTACAGGTACTGCATGTCGCGCTTGTCGACGTTGGCAGTCTCGACCTTCAGGCCGGCGTTGAACGTGCGGTCAACGACCTTGCCGGACAGGACGTTCTTCAGCTTGGTGCGGACGAAGGCGCCACCCTTGCCGGGCTTGACGTGCTGGAACTCGATGACGGTCCACAGCTGGCCGTCGATCTTCAGCACGGTGCCGTTCTTCAGGTCGTTGGTGGTCGCCACGATCGTCGCTTTCCTGTCGAGTGATGGGGAGCTGTCTCCGCGGTCCGATCGGACACCCACGCCGCGAGGCGCGCACCCGTGATCGGTCGCAGACCGCCGACCATCCTATCCTGCGCTCGCAGGCGCCCCGACGACCCGTCAGAGGCGGGCGGCGACCGCCTCGAGCGCCAGCCGGTACCCGAGCGGGCCGAAGCCTGCGATCGTCCCGGTCGCGACGGGACCGATCACCGAGACGTGTCGGAAGGTCTCGCGTGCGTACGGGTTGGACAGGTGCACCTCGACGAGCACGAGGCCCGCGGTCGTGACCTGCGCGGCAGAGTCGCGCAACGCGTACGAGTAGTGCGTGAAGGCGGCGGGGTTGAGCACCACGTGCGCCCGGGCGTCGACGGCCTCGTGCAACCAGCCGACGAGCGTGGACTCGTCGTCGGTCTGGCGAACCTCGACCTCCAGGTCCAGCTCCTTCGCCCAGAGCTCGACGGCAGCGACCAGGTCGGCGTGGGAGTCCGAGCCGTAGATCTCCGGCTCTCGGACGCCGAGCCGACCGAGGTTGGGTCCGTTCAGGACCAGCACACGCGCCATGCCGCGAAGCCTAGGCGACGGGGAGCCTGACGCCCGGGCACCACGCGCGCGTCAGAGCGAGACGAGGCGCGACGGCGGGGCCGCACCCTCGCTCACCTCGGCGTAGGCCGCGGCGAGCAGGGTGGGGTCAGGGCCTTCGAGACGGACCGGCTTGCCGATGTCCTCGAGCACCACGAAGCGCAGCAGGTCGCCCCGGGTCTTCTTGTCGCGGCGCATGGCGGACATCAGCTGTTCCCACCGGTCGCCGCGGTAGGACACGGGCAGCCCGAGCGACGTCAGGACCGAACGGTGACGGTCGACGACCTCGTCGGACAGGCGCCCGGCCAGCCGCGCGAGCTCGGCGACGAACACCATGCCGACCGAGACGGCGGCACCGTGGCGCCACTGGAACCGCTCGACGTGCTCGACCGCGTGCCCGAAGGTGTGGCCGTAGTTGAGGATCTCGCGCAGGCCGGCCTCCTTGAGGTCCTCGCCGACGACGTCCGCCTTCACCTGCACCGACCGCTCGATCAGCTCGAGCAGCACGGGCGACGCAGCCGCGGCCGCCGGGTCCTGCAGGAGCTCGACGTTCTGCTCGACCAGCTCGAGGATCCGGGGGTCGGCGATGAACCCGCACTTGACGACCTCGGCAAGTCCGGCGACGAAGTCGTGCTTGGGCATCGATGCGAGCGCCGCGAGGTCGCACAGGACGCCGACGGGCGGGTGGAACGCGCCGACGAGGTTCTTGCCCTCGGCGGTGTTGATCCCCGTCTTGCCGCCGACGGCCGCGTCGACCATCGCGAGCACCGTCGTCGGCACCTGGACGACGCGGATGCCGCGCAGCCACGTCGCCGCCACGAACCCGCCGAGGTCCGTCGTCGCCCCGCCACCGACCGCGACGATCGCGTCGGTCCGCGTGAAGTCCGCCTGGCCCAGCACCTGCCACAGGAACGCCGCGACCTGCGCGGTCTTGGCCTCTTCCGCGTCCGGCACCTCGGCGATGAAGGCCTCGTACCCGTGGGTGAGCAGCTCCTCACGGATGACGTCGGCGGTCGCGGCGAGGGCCGCCGGGTGCACGACGAGCACGCGGCGCACGCCGGTGCCGAGCAGACCCGGCAGGGCTCCGAGGAGGTGGTGCCCGATCAGTACGTCGTAGGGCTGGTCGCCGTGCACCCGCACGGTCACGGGCTCGGTCATGAGGACTCCTCGTCCGCCTGGGGCGCCTGCCCGGTACGCAGGTCGGCCAGCTGGAGCTCGATCCGTTCCGCCACGTCGGCGGGTCGCAGGCCGTCGGTCAGGACGTGCAACGTCGACACCGCCTCATACACCGGGCGGCGCGCCTCCATCAGGGCCTGCCACTGTGCGCGCGGATTGCCCAGGAGCAGCGGCCGAGAGGTGTTGAAGCCGACCCGGGGTGCCGCGAACGCCAGCGAGACGTCCAGGAACACCACGACTCCCCCGCCCGACCGGTAGCCGTCCAGCGCGTCCTGCGTGCGCGGGTCGAGGACCGCTCCCCCGCCCAGGGCGAGGACGCCCTCGTGCTCGGCGAGCGCCGCAGCGACGGCGGCGGTCTCCAGCTCCCGGAACCGCGGCTCCCCGTCCTCGACGAAGATGTCGGCGATCCGCTTGCCGGCCACCGTCTCGACGTCGGCGTCGGTGTCCCGCACGGCGAGCTGCCAGCGCTCGCCGAGGGCGAGGCCGACGGTCGACTTCCCCGATCCCGGCGGGCCGACGAGCACGATCCGCGGACCGTCGGGCACAGCGCTCACGCGAGCAGGTCCGGGATCGAGGCGACGTACGCGTCCAGGTTGCGCCGGACCTCGGCGACAGAGTCGCCGCCGGTCTTCTCGAGGAGGGCGTCGGCGATCACGAGCGCGACCATCGCCTCGGCCACGACCGCGGCGGGGGGCACCGCGCACACGTCCGAGCGCTGGTGCTGCGCCTTGGTCGCCTCCCCCGTGGCGGTGTCGACCGTGTCCAGAGCACGCGGCACCGTCGAGATGGGCTTCATCGCGGCGCGGACACGCAGGGTCTCGCCGTTCGACATCCCGCCCTCGATGCCGCCCGCGCGGTTGGTACGCCGCGCGATGACGCCGGACGCGTCGCGCTCGATCTCGTCGTGCGCCTGCGAGCCTCGGCGCGCCGCGGTGCGGAAGCCGTCACCCACCTCGACGCCCTTGATGGCCTGGATGCCCATGAGCGCGGCCGCCAGCCGGCCGTCGAGCTTGCGGTCGGCGTGCACGTAGGACCCGAGGCCCGACGGCAGCCCGTAGACCAGGACCTCGACAACGCCGCCGAGGGTGTCGCCGTCCTTATGGCACTGGTCGATCTCCTCGACCATCGCGGCCGACGACGCGGCGTCGAAGCAGCGCACCGGGTCGGCGTCGAGCGCGACCAGGTCGTCGGGCGTGGGCAGGTCGGCGCCCTCCGGGACGGAGACGGGACCGATCGACACGACGTGCGAGACGAGGCGGATGCCCGCCGACTGCTCGAGGAACCGGGCGGCCACCGTGCCTAGGGCCACGCGCGTGGCGGTCTCGCGGGCGCTCGCGCGCTCGAGCACCGGGCGCGCGTCGTCGAATCCGTACTTGCGCATGCCGACCAGGTCGGCGTGGCCGGGCCGCGGCCGCGTGAGGGGCGCGTTGCGCGCGCGGTTCAGGACGTCGGCGTCGTCCACCGGGTCCGACGCCATGACGTCGACCCACTTGGGCCACTCCGTGTTCCCGATCTCGATCGCGACCGGGCCGCCCTGCGTCCGGCCGTGCCGGACACCGCCCAGCAACCGCACCGCGTCCTGCTCGAACTTCATCCGAGCCCCGCGGCCGTAGCCGAGGCGGCGGCGCGCGAGCGCCTCCTGGATGTCGGAGCTCTGCACCTCGACGTCAGCGGGGAGCCCTTCGAGGATGCCGACGAGCGCCGGGCCGTGGGACTCACCGGAGGTCAACCAACGCAACATGCCACGGATCCTCCCACGGTCGGCGGGCGCTCCGGGCAGCGATCCGACCAGTGGGCGCGCAACGACGACGGCGCCGCAGACGAGGGGTCTGCAGCGCCGTCGTCAGTGCTGGTCGCTGATGCTACGCGACCGGGACCAGCGGGTTCTTGTCGGCCGGCGGGACCGGCAGCGCGGGCGGTGCCGCATCCGGGTCGACGGGAGCGACGGGCGCCGCGTTGGTGTCCTGCAGGACCAGCACAGAGCCGGCGATGATCAGCTCGAGGTCGCCGACAGTCGTCGCCGGGCGACCACCGCCCGCCTCGGTGTCGACCTGGCCCGTGGCCGTGAGCGCCGAGACGACGAAGAGTCGACCAGTGCCGACCTGAAGGTCGTTGAGGAAGGCCTCCACGTTGGCGTAGGACCCGATCACGTCCATGGACACCGCGATCTGGTAGAAGCCCGCCACGCCGGCAGGGGCTGCCGGCGTAACCGTGCCGTCCTCCGCCGTTGTCCCCTCAGCAGGAGCAGCCGTATCGGTCGTCGCAGGGTCGGTCGTGGCCGGGTCCGTCGCCGGGGCGACCGGGACCAGGGGCACGACCGTCTGGGACGGCGACATCGACACCGACATGATCGTGACCGAGTAGGTCGCGGCCAGAGCGGAGACCTGGCGGTTGAAGTCCGCGATGGCGCTGACCGGCGGGACGCGCTGCTGCAGCCCCGCCAGCTCGGACTTGTAGTCGTCCAGCTTGAGCGACTGCTCCTTGAGCTGGGCGACCTGGGTCTGCAGCATCTCGTTCTGCTGCGCCGTGGTCTCGACCTGCTCGTTGGCCTCGGCCGTCGCCGTGGTGACGGGCGAGATCAGCAGGAACCACGCCCCCACGACGAGCAGCAGCGAGACGATGACGGTGCCAGCGATCCACGGGGCACTCTTGGAGCCGGTCATGTCAGCCCTCCTCGGGGTCGGCGAAGCGGGGCACGACCGCGGTCGCGTCGACCTGGACGTTCGTGGTGATCGCGAAGTAGGGCTCGCCCGTCTCGGCGGTCAGGGACGCCATGGACAGCGTCGGGCTCGAGAGGTTCGGGATAGCGTCGAGCGCGTCGAGCCAGGCCGCCGTGTTGGGCAGCGTGGTCGCACGCACCGTGAACGAGATGTTCGCGACGCCCGGCGTCACCAGCGGGTCCTGCGGCCCGACCGCGGCCATCCAGGGCGTGGTCTGCGACACGATGAACGAGTCGATGCTCACGCCCTCGGGCAGCACGGCGGTGATCGCGTCCAGGTAGGACTTCCA
Organism: Cellulomonas sp. P2_B4; assembly: GCF_056404795.1. Taxonomy (NCBI): domain Bacteria; kingdom Bacillati; phylum Actinomycetota; class Actinomycetes; order Micrococcales; family Cellulomonadaceae; genus Cellulomonas; species Cellulomonas sp. P2_B4. Next base: position 7,645 of record NZ_JBFUDI010000002.1, on the reverse strand, counting down.
CTGGATCTCGGTCGAGGTGCCGAGCTGGAGGGCGTCCTTGGTCCGCGCGAGGTTGGCCAGGACACGCGGCACCTCGTCGTACTTGGCGACCTCCGTCTGGAGCTCGGCGGTACGCGCCTGCTCGGTGGCGAGCGTGTTCTCGGCGGAGTTCCTCGCGAGCATCGCGAGCACGTAGACCAGGCCGATCGCGACGACGACGATCACCAGGGCGATCGCCAGCCAGCGCTTGACGTTGACGAGACCCCGCGCGGCGCGGACCTCGGGCGGCAGGAGGTTGACCTGGGGCAGCGACGAGGCTCCGAGGCCGGGCCCGGAGGCGCGCGACGGCGCCTTGGTCGCCTTGGTCATGGTGAGGCTCATGCTGCGACTCCGTATGCCAGGCCCACGGGCAGTGCCATGAGCGACTCGCGACCGGCGAAGGCCTCACGGCCACCGGCCGTGCGGGCGACCGAGATCGTGGACAGGGGGTCTCCGAGGGTGACCGGCAGGCGGCTCGCGCTCGACAGGTACTGGCCGAGACCCGGCAGGTGCGACCCTCCCCCAGTCAGCACGACGACGTCGATGCCGGCACCGGGATTGTTGGTCGAGTAGTAGACGAATGTGTTCCGCACGGCCTCGATGAGATTGCGGGTCACGGTTGCCAGGGCGTCGCTGGCCTCCTGGAGCTCGGGGCCGACGGCGAAGCCGACGCCGATCTGCCGCTTGAGCGCCTCGGCCTCGAGCCCCGAGATGTTCATGCCGCGCGCGATCGTGTCCGTCGCGTCCTGGCCGCCGTTCGGCAGCGTCCGGACGAACTGCGGGACACCGTGCGCGACGATCGTGACGTCCGTGACGCGCGCACCGATGTCGACCAGTGCGACCGTGCGCTGCGCGAGCTCGCCACGGGCGATGCCACGCAGGAGCGCGAACGCGTTGAGATCGACCATCGTGGCGCGCAGGCCCGCCGACTCCACGGCCATGACGTTCGCCGTGACCGTGTCCCGCACGGCGGCGACGAGCAGGCCGTTGACGATCCGCCCCTGCTCGCTCATGCCTTCGCCGGTCGGGTAGAAGTCGAGCAGAGCCTCGTCCGCCGCCATGGGCAGGAGCTCCTGGACCTGGAACGGCAGCGACGAGCGCAGCTGAGCCAGCGGCATGTAGGGCAGCGACAGGTCGCGGACGACGACGCGCTGGTTCCCGACGCCGATGACGACTTCCTTCGAGTCGAACTTGGCCGTCGCCCACAGCTGCTTGATCGCCTGCGTGACGGTTGCCTGGTCGGCGACCTCACCGTCGCGGACGGCGCCCAGCGGGAGCGCCACCTCGCCGAACCGCACGAGGGTGGGCGCAGTCTTTCCTCCCGGTCCGCCTGCGCCGAACTCCAGCTGTGCCGCACGTACGGCGGTCGTGCCTATGTCGAGCCCGATGACCCGCGTCTTAGCCACGCTCTACCCCTTCCGGTAAGCACTGCTGTGCTTCTACCGGTATCGGGTCACGGCACGGACGACTTGAGCGATTCGCCGCTCTCGGATCGTCGGGTCTCAGCCCAGGAGCGAGAGGTACGCCGAGCCGAGGGCTTCGCCCGCGACGATGCCGATGCCCGCGCCGATCAGCATGTACGGACCGAACGGGATCCGTGACTTGCGCGTCGCCCTCCGGCTCAGGAGCAGGACGATCGACACGATGCCGCCGACGAGGAAGGCGGCGAACGCACCCACGACGAGCGAGGACCAGCCGAGCCAGCCGAGGTAGAGGCCGAGCACCCCGGCGAGCTTGACGTCCCCGAAGCCCATGCCCCCGGGCCGCAGCACCATGAGGCCGAAGTAGAACGCGTACAGGGCGGCGGCACCGATCGCTCCCCGGCCGAGCGCGACCCAGTCGTCGTTCGCCCAGCTCGCGACGGCGAGCAGCACCAGGGCGACCGGGTACGACGGCAGGACGATCGCGTTGGGAAGTCGGTTGGTGTCGAGGTCGATCATCGTCAGCGCGACGCCGATCGCCGCCAGGTACAGGAACGCGGGTAGCTCCGCCGAGAACCCCGCCCACCAGCCGACTGCCGCGAACAGCACGCCGGTGGCGGCCTCGACCAGCGGGTAGCGCGCCGAGATGGGTGCGCCGCAGTCGCGGCACCGTCCCCGCAGGATCAGCCAGGACAGCACCGGGACGTTGTCGCGTGCACGGATCTGGGCGCCGCACCGCGGGCAGGCGCTCGGCGGCGAGACGATCGACTCGCCCCGCGGGACGCGCCAGATCACGACGTTCAGGAAGGAACCGACGAGGAGCCCGAGGACGCCGCAGAGGACTGCGACCGTCACGTCGTCGAAGGCACTCAGTTCTTCAGCTCCTTGTAGTCGCTCAACCCGGCGTCCTTGTCCACGACCGGAGCGTTCCACTTCTGCTCGGGTCCGCCGGTGCAGGTGACCATGATCAGCTTGGACCACGAGCTGTCCAGCTTGTCGCCGAGGCTGATGCACCGACCGTACTGGTCCGTGAACGTCCAGCTGCTCGTGTACACGCCGGTGTCCGCGGTGCGGGTCCACTTCTGGTCCGCCGCCGTCGAGCAGGGCGTCACGAAGGTGACGTAGGCGGGGTTCGCGGTCAGGGACGGGGTCTTGAGGCAGTACTTCGCCCCGGGGATGCCCTTTGCGGTGTCCGAGTTGCCGTTCACCACGGAGATCTGCTGACCGGTCTGCGTGCCGAGGAGCCCCGGGGGCTCGGTGTAGCTCCACTTGTGGTTCCAGTTGAGCTTCGAGCCACCGCTCGGGTCCTGCTTGCAGGGGTAGTCGATCATGAACAGCTCGATGACCTTCTCGCCGGTGACGTCCATGCAGCGGCCGAACTCGAGCGTGTTGACGATCTGCTGGGTGGCCTTGCTGGCGGCGCCGGCACCCACACGGGGGTCGGGGTCGAAGGCCGCGTAGGCCGTGTTGCCGGTCAGGCAGCCGCCGTACTTCAGCGTCTTGCCGATGAGGTCGGCGTCGCTGTAGGTGCTTCCCGAGTTGATGCAGTAGCCCGAGTAGTTCGTGTTCGCGGCGTTCTGCCCCTCCCACTGCGCGCCACCGCGCCAGCTGAACATCTGGTTGGTGCTCCCCGCGACGCACTGGGTGAGTGTGACGATGACGCCGCCGCCGCCGCCCGAGTTGCCGGTGAGGCACAGCGGCGTCGCTCCCAGGTCCGTGACGGACAGGTGGATCGCGTAGTCGGTGCCGTAGGTCCACAGCTGGCGAGGGTCGTCGTTTCCGCACTGGGCCGAGTCGACGTAGGTGACGGTCGAGCCGATCACCTGTCCGGTCGCCTGCAGGCAGTGCTTGTCACCGAACGCGTAGATCGTGCCGCCCTCGATGTTGTTGTGCGTCACCTTGAACGTGTACATCGTCTCGAGGAGCCGATCGCCCGCCGTGGTGGCCAGTCCGGACACACCCGCGTCGAGCCCCGACGCCGAGAGGATGGCGAAGCTCGGCGAGATGGTCACGCCCGTCCCCGGCGTGCAGATCAGCTTGTTCGCGGCGCGCCATGCGTCCGTCGTCCCGGTGGGGTCCTGGTCGAAGTACGAGACGTTGACCGAGTACGTCAGGGTGCTCGTCGACCCGTTCACCTTGCCCTGGACGGTGCAGGGCAGCTTCGTCGGGGCGCCGTAGATGTTGCCGTCGATGTCGACGGGCCCGAGGGCCGAGCGGATCTGGCTGAGCGCCGAGTCGATGCCGGTCTCCGCAGCGAAGACCGTCCGGGTGTTCTTGTCGGCGAACATCGTCGGCTTGACCTGCGCGACGATGACCCCGAGCAGCAGCACGCTCAACGCGCTCATCACCATGATGAGCATGATCACGGTGAGCATGGCCACGCCCTCGTCACCCGCCTCAGCGGCACGGCGACGCTCGAGAAGGGTGCGGATCGACATCACGGCCTCCCGGGCCCGGAGCAGACAGGGTTGGCGCTCTGACCAGGCACGGACGCCGACTCGGCGTTCGACTGCGAGGAGCCACTGGTGTTGCGAGCGATGAAGAAGGAGTCCAGCTGCGCGCCGGCCTTGGAGGTGGCGCCGGCGCCGGGGCCCATGTCGAGGAAGACCCTCAGCTGCTGCTTCTGGTAGGTGCTCCCTGCGGGCGTGAACACGAACGGGCGCTGGCTGACGACGGACAGGTCGTTGCGCACGTTGATCGCCATCGTGTTCCAGGCCGACACGACGGGTGTCGCCTGCACGCGCCAGGTGCGGACGTCGAGCTTGCGGGTCGAGGCCGTGTACCGCCACTGGGTGCACAGCGGCTGCTGGCCGGCGTCGACCGCGGAGATCAGGTACTCGACGTAGTACGTGCCGGTCGTCGCGCCGGCGCCCGGCCGGTTGATGCTCGACGAGTACCGGATCTCCTTGTCCATGCGCTGGAACACCTTGCGGGCCGCGTCTCCGGCGTTGCTGACGCCCTGCGCCCGCGAGGTGTCCTTCGTCATGACCACGACGCCGCCCATGAAGATCCCGACGATCACCGTGAGGATGCCCATCGAGACGAGCAGCTCGACCAGGGTCATGCCGCTCTCGTACTCGCTGGTGCGGCGCCGCAGCGCTGCTCGGAAGCGGGTCACGGCCGGTTCACCGTGATCGAGACCGCGGCCGGGTCAGAGGACACCGTGAGGGCTCCGTTCGTCCAGGTCATCGTGTAGGAGAACGTGCAGGTGCCGGTCTTGTCGCCGTTGTTCCAGGTCGGCGCCTTGAACGTCATCCCGGTCGCACTGCCTGTGGCGACCGCGACGTTCGGTGCCGTCACGGTCGCGCCGCCGCCGATGGTGCAGACGGGCGCCGTCGGGACGAAGGTCATGCCCGTGAACGACGTCGGCACGACGCCGGACGGCAAGGTGAGCGCCTTGGCCGGCTGCCCCGACGTGAAGCCGGAGGCGGCCGTGATGGGCTGAGCGATCGGCTTGATCTTGACGGTGATCGTCTTCTCGTCGGACGCCGCGCTCACGCCCTTCTTGATCGTGTACTTGAACGTGAACACGCCCACCTGGTTCAGCTGGCTCGAGGAGATCGTCCAGATGATGTCGGTCTTGGCCGCGTTGAGGCTCGGGGACCCGCCGTTGCTCGGCGTCGCCGACCCGCTCGAGAGCGTCAGGATGTAGGCGCTCTTCGGGGACAGGCCCAGTGCAGTGACGATGTCGATCGGGTAGGTCGTGGCGCTGGGGCTCGCGTTGAAGACGAACTCCTTGTCCTGCGAGACGGGCTTGGCGGGGACGCTCACGACGATCGTCATGGTCGCCTCGTCGCTCTCGAGCCCGCTCGAGTCCTTGACCTTGTACTTCACCGTCACGGTCCCGGGGCTCGACGTGGACGTGTAGTTCAGCGTCGTGCCGCTCACGGTCGCCGCGGCACCGCCCGTGCCGCCGGTGATGGTCGCGGTCATGCCGGTGCCGATGACGGGCAGCGCCCAGCTGCCGGTCGCGTTCGTCTCCATGGACAGGCTCTGCGCGCTCGCCTTGGGCCGGACGCTGTACGTGACGGTCGCCTCGTTCGAGGTGCGGCCGGCGCCGTCCTTCAGGCGGTACTTGATCGTGGTCTTGCCCGACGCGTTCGTCGGCGGCGTGTACTTGATCCGGCCGATCTCCGTGCCGGTCGTGATCGCCACCGCGGTGCCGAACGACGTGTTCTGCGTGATGGTCGTCGGGTTCACGCCGGCGGTGATGAAGCCGTAGACGTCGTTCGCGAGGGTGTTGGAGACATCGCCCACCGAGCCCGTGACCGTGGAGCTCTCGTCGTCGTACGCGACGGGCTTGGCCGTGAGGTTCCAGTTGGCGTCGACCGTCGGATCGACCAAGGTGGACACCCGGTACTCGCAGGACGAGCCCTTGCACTCGGTCGCCTTGCCGGGCAGCCAGCTCACGACGACGGTGACGCGGAAGAGCTGGGCGGACAGACCGGGGTCCGCCTTGGTGCAGTTCTGGTCGGACGCGCTCGCGGCCTTGGGGCGGAAGCAGGTGCCGATGAGGGTGGTCACGGTGTACGTGGCGTTGGAGACCTTGGTCGTGTACGTGATGGGGAGCACGGCGCCGCCGGGGCGGGTCGCGGCGGCGGTGTCGTATGCGCCGGTCATCTCGGCGACGTCGGTCGCCTTCGCGGCCGCGAACGAGGCGTTGACCGCCGTCTGAGTCCGCCCGAGGATCAGGCCGTTGACGGCGGGGGCGTCGCCCGTGAGGCGCGGGTAGACGGCGTGGACCTTCTCCATGGCCTGGCTGGCCACCGTGACGGCGGCCTGGTTGCGCTGGAGGTGTGAGGCACTCTGCATGCCGCGGACGAAGAACGTCAACGCGGCGGCGGCGACGACGCCGAGGAGGGTGAGGGCAACGACCACCTCGATCAGCGTCAGGCCCGCGTCGGACCCTCGCTCGATCGCTCGCTGCATGCGCCGCGGTGTCATCGGTTCCCTCTCGTCCGAACTCAGGGCCGGGGGCGGCGAGCTGCCGTCCCCGGCCCTGAGGTGATGCTGGTGTCCCGTGAGCCGGGCAGTGCTGGTGGCTTCTAGCTGTTCAGGCTCAGAAGGTGCCGGCGGCCGGGCAGACCGTGGTCGCCTTCGACTGGAGGCCACCCTTGCTGCTGATGTAGACCCAGTGCTGCGTGGCCTTGCCGGTCGGCGCGTTGCCTTCGAGGCAGTACGCGTTGGTGGCGGTGTTGAGGGTGCCGCTGACGGTGTTCTTCCCCGAGAGCGTGACGGTCACGGTCGTGGGGGCGTTGATCGTCGAGATGCCGCTGTCGGCAGTCGAGGAGACCGTGTAGTAGGCCTGCTCGTCGGTGTAGACCGTCTCGAGCTCGTTGGCGACCGTGCGCAGGTCGGACTTGATCGACGCGTCGACCGCCTTCTTGCGCTGGTTCAGGAAGACCGGGATGGCGATGGCGGCGAGGATGCCGATGATGATGATGACGACGAGGAGCTCGATGAGCGTGAAGCCCTGGTCCTTCTCGTCGATGGACTTGCGAACGCGAGCGATCATGCGACCGTTCCCCATTTCAGTGTCGATTCGAAGACTGCATCAGGTGCGTCCGCCGAGGCGGCTTGGCATGTGTTGTTTCTCGGCATCCACGGCGCCGACTTGAGGCGCCGGACCGGGCCAATAAAGGCAGTTCACTCGAACGGCCCAGATGTGCGATTCGCGTGTGTCCGGGCCGTTGCCGAGGACGACCGATGGCCATGCCCCGCGGAGGGGACATGGCCATCGGTCGAGTCGGTGGTCGGCCTGCGCAAGGCGCGCCAGACCAGCCGTCAGTCAGATCAGAAGCCGGCGCAGTCCTGGACGGCCTTCGCCTGCAGGCCACCCTTGTTGCTCATGTAGACCCAGTCCTGGGTCGCCTTGCCGGTGTCGCCGGTGCCCACCAGGCAGTACGCGTTCTTCTCGGTGTTCAGGGTGCCGACGACCTTGTTCTTGCCCGAGAGCGTGACGCTCACCGTCGGCGACGAAGCGATGACCGCCGTGCCAGCCGTGGCGGACGAGACCGTGTAGTAGGTCGTGTCGTCCGTGTAGACCGTCTCGAGCTCGTTGGCGACCGTGCGCAGGTCGGACTTGATCGACGCGTCGACCGCCTTCTTGCGCTGGTTCAGGAAGACCGGGATGGCGATGGCGGCGAGGATGCCGATGATGATGATGACGACGAGGAGCTCGATGAGCGTGAAGCCAGCGTGAAGCC